>NZ_CP070982.1:3530000-3890000 GCF_018417595.1 Pseudomonas entomophila | reverse complement strand
ACATGAGTAACGACAATGCGAGTGAAAAACTCGCACGCCGAAAGACCAAGGTTTCCTGCGCAACGTTAATCGACGCAGGGTTAGTCGGTCCCTAAGGCGAGGCTGAAAAGCGTAGTCGATGGAAAACAGGTTAATATTCCTGTACTTCCAGTTATTGCGATGGAGGGACGGAGAAGGCTAGGCCAGCTTGGCGTTGGTTGTCCAAGTTTAAGGTGGTAGGCTGAGATCTTAGGCAAATCCGGGATCTCAAGGCCGAGAGCTGATGACGAGTGCTCATTAGAGCGCGAAGTGGTTGATGCCATGCTTCCAAGAAAAGCTCCTAAGCTTCAGATAACTGGGAACCGTACCCCAAACCGACACAGGTGGTTAGGTAGAGAATACCAAGGCGCTTGAGAGAACTCGGGTGAAGGAACTAGGCAAAATGGCACCGTAACTTCGGGAGAAGGTGCGCCGGTGAGGGTGAAGCACTTGCTGCGTAAGCCCACGCCGGTCGAAGATACCAGGCCGCTGCGACTGTTTATTAAAAACACAGCACTCTGCAAACACGAAAGTGGACGTATAGGGTGTGACGCCTGCCCGGTGCCGGAAGGTTAATTGATGGGGTTAGCGCAAGCGAAGCTCTTGATCGAAGCCCCGGTAAACGGCGGCCGTAACTATAACGGTCCTAAGGTAGCGAAATTCCTTGTCGGGTAAGTTCCGACCTGCACGAATGGCGTAACGATGGCGGCGCTGTCTCCACCCGAGACTCAGTGAAATTGAAATCGCTGTGAAGATGCAGTGTATCCGCGGCTAGACGGAAAGACCCCGTGAACCTTTACTATAGCTTTGCACTGGACTTTGAGCTTGCTTGTGTAGGATAGGTGGGAGGCTTTGAAGTGGGGACGCCAGTTCTCATGGAGCCATCCTTGAAATACCACCCTGGCAACCTTGAGGTTCTAACTCAGGTCCGTTATCCGGATCGAGGACAGTGTATGGTGGGTAGTTTGACTGGGGCGGTCTCCTCCCAAAGAGTAACGGAGGAGTACGAAGGTGCGCTCAGACCGGTCGGAAATCGGTCGTAGAGTATAAAGGCAAAAGCGCGCTTGACTGCGAGACAAACACGTCGAGCAGGTACGAAAGTAGGTCTTAGTGATCCGGTGGTTCTGTATGGAAGGGCCATCGCTCAACGGATAAAAGGTACTCCGGGGATAACAGGCTGATACCGCCCAAGAGTTCATATCGACGGCGGTGTTTGGCACCTCGATGTCGGCTCATCACATCCTGGGGCTGAAGCCGGTCCCAAGGGTATGGCTGTTCGCCATTTAAAGTGGTACGCGAGCTGGGTTTAGAACGTCGTGAGACAGTTCGGTCCCTATCTGCCGTGGACGTTTGAGATTTGAGAGGGGCTGCTCCTAGTACGAGAGGACCGGAGTGGACGAACCTCTGGTGTTCCGGTTGTCACGCCAGTGGCATTGCCGGGTAGCTATGTTCGGAAGAGATAACCGCTGAAAGCATCTAAGCGGGAAACTTGCCTCAAGATGAGATCTCACTGGGATCTTGAATCCCCTGAAGGGCCGTCGAAGACTACGACGTTGATAGGTTGGGTGTGTAAGCGCTGTGAGGCGTTGAGCTAACCAATACTAATTGCCCGTGAGGCTTGACCATATAACACCCAAGCAATCTGCACACGAAGCAGATTGTGGTGGTGAAGACGATACGAACCGAAAGTTCGCAACGAACCACAACGATCACATATCCGAATTCGCTGGAGTATCCATCTGGATCTTCTGGCAACAGAATTTCTTGACGACCATAGAGCATTGGAACCACCTGATCCCATCCCGAACTCAGCAGTGAAACGATGCATCGCCGATGGTAGTGTGGGGTTTCCCCATGTGAGAGTAGGTCATCGTCAAGATTCATTTCGCAAAACCCCTATCTGCGCAGGCAGGTAGGGGTTTTGTCTTTTCCGCGTCCCAAAGCCAGCACCGCCTCCCCCTGTAGGAGCGGCCTTGCCGAGGCGTCGGACCGGCCGTAAAGGGCCGCAACGCGGCCCCAGCAATCTTCAGCCTCGTGCCAGCTCCGCCAGGTGTGCCGTTACTTCTTCGCTCTTGAGCACCAGCACGTCGCCCTCCAGCGAATCCAATACGACCTCTGCGGTATTGCCAATCAGGGCCCCGGAAATCCCAGTGCGCGCCACGGTACCAATGATGGTCACCACGGCATCATACTTTTTCTCGGTGTAAGGGATCAGTACATCCGCAGGCCCTTCGTCGATATGCAGGCGATCGTCACTGACATCGAACTCCGCCTGGAACGCCTTGCAAGCCTCGCGATAGCGCTGCTCGATGGTCTCGGTGAGCTGGTACACCGGGTCGGATGCCGACAGCATGGGGGAGGGGTGGGCACTGATGACGTGCAATTCACCCTTGGCCAGGCTGGCAATGGCATAGCCATGGTCGATGATACTGGCGTGCAACCGGCGATGAGCCTCGTCCTGGTTGCCCACATCCACGGCCGCGAGGATCTTGCCGCCCATCCAGGGCCGTTCGCTTTTGACCATCAGCACTGCGCATGGGCACTGGCGTAGCAGCTTCCAGTCATTGGGCGTCAGCAGTGCCTTGCGCAGCGGATTGTCCGGTCGATGCTCCTTGATCACCAGCTCACAGCCTTCCGCCTGCTGCACATGGATGATCGATTCGTGCAGGCTTTCCTTCCAATGCTGTTCATGGGTGACATTGTCATAACCATCGTCGTGCAACTGGCTACTCAGCAGGCTGAGCAGCGCGCTGTGGTCCTGCTTCTTGTCGCACATGAGCAGATGCAGGCGCGCACCGGTCACGCCGGCAATCAGTTTTGCCCGGGTCAGGGCACGGCTATGAGCGTGCTCGGGGTCGAGGACGACGAGGATGCTGCGGACGGCTTGCATGGGCGTGAACTCCCTTCTCAATGGCGGCCAATGCCTGACTATAGACGGCGCTCCTCCTGCCGCCGGTTGACATGCATCAAGCATAGTCACTGGCACTCGGCGGCGCCGCCGGTATAATCGCCGGTCCTGCCAGTATCTTGTGTGATTGTGAGTGTTATGTCCCTGACTCCCGAAATCGACGCCTTCCTGGGCTGTCGTACCCCTGACGCCTGGATCGAAGCGGCGCTGGCCGACCAGGAAACCTTGCTGATCGATCACAAGAATTGCGAGTTCAAGGCTGCCAGCACGGCGTTGAGCTTGATCGCCAAGTACAACACGCACCTCGACCTGATCAACATGATGTCGCGCCTGGCCCGCGAAGAACTGGTGCACCACGAGCAAGTGCTGCGGCTGATGAAGCGCCGTGGCGTGCCGTTGCGTCCGGTGTCGGCGGGGCGCTACGCCTCAGGCCTGCGCCGCCTGGTACGGGCGCATGAACCGGTAAAACTGGTGGACACGCTGGTGGTGGGGGCCTTCATCGAGGCGCGCAGCTGCGAGCGCTTCGCCGCACTGGTGCCGCACCTGGACGAAGAACTCGGCACGTTCTACCACGGTTTGCTGAAGAGCGAGGCTCGGCATTACCAGGGCTACCTGAAGCTGGCTCATCACTACGGTGAAGCAGCGGACATCGCGCGTGTCATCGAGCAAGTACGTGAAGCGGAAGCGCAGCTGATCATGTCACCTGACCAGGAACTGCGCTTCCACAGCGGTATCCCAATGGCGTTGGCCGCCTGATCGGCGTTTACTGCCGACGGCCCAGCAGCAGGCCGACCACCAGGCCAAAGCCCGCGGAGATCGCCACGGTCTGCCAGGGGTGCCCGCCAATGTATTCCTGCGTGGCATCGACCATCGGCTGGGCCCGTTGCCCCAACCGGCCAGTGGCATCGCGCGCCTGGCGCAGCTTCAGGCCCAGTTGGGCGCGAAGGGTATCGGCCTCCTCACCGACCAGCGAGACGCTCTCGGTAAGCAGTTTCTCCGACTCCTCGATCAACGCCTGCAGCTCGCTGAACACCTGATCCTTGATCTGTTCATTATCGTTTGATGCGGCAGTTTTCCTGGCCATGTACACATCCTCGTGGCGAGTGGGGTTGAACAGTGGATGCCGCGACGTCGGGAAAGTTGCAGCGGCTTTCCCGTGCCCAGCCGCTAGCGTGTAAGATAGCGCCCATTTTCCAGCGGCAGGTATTACCCATGAGTTTCAATCTGGCCAACATGAGCTTCCAGGAACGGGCACAGATCGAGGCGGAAAAGGCGCGTCTGTTCGAGTACTGGCAGAGCAATCTTGGCAAGGCCAAGGGCGAGGCTGCACGGCTGATTGCAGAAAAGCCGCGGCGCAAGAGCAAGTGGGCCGAGTGGGTGCGCACCGAACTGGACGGCATGTCGCCACCCGAGTTCACCCAACTGGTGCGCAGTGAAGTCAACAAGATGATGGCCGCCGCCAACGCCAGCCGCTGAGTCAGGCGAACACCTCAAGCACGGCACTACGGCGCTGTTCCACCCGCGGTGTCATCGCCCCGTTGTTGCGC
Organism: Pseudomonas entomophila; assembly: GCF_018417595.1. Lineage (NCBI taxonomy): Bacteria > Pseudomonadati > Pseudomonadota > Gammaproteobacteria > Pseudomonadales > Pseudomonadaceae > Pseudomonas > Pseudomonas entomophila. Next base: position 3,885,527 of record NZ_CP070982.1, on the reverse strand, counting down.
CGATAGCTGGTGTCGGAGAATCTTCCTGATCTTCCCCCTGACAGGAGTTTCCAAGATGCCCAAGTCCATCGTCGCTGCCCTGCAGATCGGTTCGCTGCCCGCAGGCAAAGCCGCCACCCTGGAGCAGATCCTCGGCTACGAGCAGGCCATCCGTGAGGCCGGCGCCAGCTTGGTGGTCATGCCGGAAGCCCTGCTCGGCGGCTACCCCAAAGGGGAAGGTTTCGGTACCCAACTGGGCTACCGCTTGCCCGAGGGCCGGGAAGCCTTCGCTCGTTATTTCGCCAATGCGATCGACGTGCCTGGTAGCGAGACCGCTGCCTTGGCCGGGCTGTCGGCGCGCACGGGGGCGAGCCTGGTGCTTGGGGTGATCGAGCGCAGCGGTAATACCCTGTACTGCACCGTGCTGTTCTTCGAGCCAGACGGCGGGCTGGTGGCCAAGCATCGCAAATTGATGCCGACGGGTACCGAGCGCCTGATCTGGGGCACGGGTGACGGTTCCACGCTGCCGGTGGTCGACGGCCGCGCCGGGCGCATTGGTGCTGCGGTGTGCTGGGAGAACTACATGCCCTTGCTGCGTACTGCCATGTACGCCAAAGGCGTGCAACTGTGGTGCGCGCCGACGGTGGATGAGCGTGAGTTGTGGCAGGTGAGCATGCGCCATGTCGCGGCGGAGGGGCGCTGTTTCGTGATCAGTGCCTGCCAGGTGCAGGATTCGCCTGCGGCGCTCGGCATGGAAGTGGCCAACTGGCCCGCCGAGCGGCCGCTGATCAACGGTGGCAGCCTGATCGTCGGCCCGCTGGGCGATGTGCTGGCCGGGCCGTTGCTGGGTGCGCGAGGGCTGGTCTGTGCCGAAATCGATACCGACGAGCTGGTGCGTGCCCGTTACGACTTCGATGTGGTCGGCCACTATGCGCGGCCGGATGTCTTCGAGCTCAGTGTGGATGAGCGCCCACGCCCCGGTGTGCGGTTCGTCGGCTGAGGATCACCAGCCTGCGCCTGCAGCCTTGGGCAGGTCGAGCCTGCCTTTGTCGGTGAAGCGCACCGTGCCCAACGGGCCACCGGCGAGCTTGCCGCGCAGCACATAGGGTAGCCCCTGCAGCGAATCCACGCGGCTCAGGCCATAGGCCTGGCGCAGGAACGCGAAGGCGGTGATGCTGACCGGTACCACGATCATCGCTTCGTCATAGCGGCCGATATGCCCACGCTGATCGCTCACGCCGGCGGCCAGGGGTTGATCGTTGACCTCGAGGGTGAGGGCCACGCCGTTGAAGTCGACCGGTGTTTCGTTGGGGTTCTGCACACGGATCTTCACCGCCATGCGCAGTTCCATGTCCTGGCCGGGCAAGGGGTCGATGCCGACCACGCTGATGTTAAGTGGGTCACGGCCCTGAAACAGGGCGCAGGCATTCAGGGCAAGGGTCAACAGCAGGATCAGGCAGCAGCGCACAAGCATGGTTTTCACGGCCTTGGTTCACGGGCAAGTCGGCAGTGTGGCAAATGCACGGCTGGGTTGAAAGGCTGGCCCTTCATTCGAACACCGCCAGCAGATCCTCGACGAAGGCCTGCTGGGCCTCCCCCGGCGTCTGCCCGCGATGCCGGGCCAAGGTAAACGGCACCACGAAGTCCAGCCGCGGATCCAGTGCCCTGAGCAGCCCCTGTGCTTCCCAAGGTGCGGCGCAGTGGCATGGCAGGTAACCGATGTGCTGGCCCGAAAGGATGAACGTCAGCGCACTGTCGATCTGCTCGGCCACTGCCATGCTGCGCCGGCTTTGGAAGGGCTCACCCTGCTTGAGAAAGCGATAGGGATGGCGCACCTGATCGACTTCCAATAGATGGTCCCGAGTGATGTCTTGCGCGTCGTACAACGTATGTGCTTTGCCGCAGTAGAGCCGTTGCTGTTCGTCGAACAGCGGCACATAGTCGAATGCGGCCTGCGTGCCCGAAAAGTAGCTGATCGCGCAGTCCAGGCGTTGTTCCAGCAACAGACGCTCCAGCTCGGCAGGCGGGGCGCTGGTCAGTTCCAGCTGCACGGATTCTTCGCGCTGGCGAAAGCGGGCAACGGCCTGGGCGATGCGCAGGGTGATGCGCTTGTCCTGGTTCTCGGCCAGGCCGATGCGTACCGTGCCCAGCAATCGGCCGGCCACGCCATTGGCTTGCTGGCGGAACTGTTCGATCTGCAGCAACAGGCCTTGGGTCGCCTGCAGCAGCAGCTCGCCCTTCTCGGTCAGGCGGAAGCCGCCTTTACCTCGGCTGCACAGGCGATAGCCCAGGCGCGTTTCCAGCCGCGCCATCTGCTGGCTGATGCTGGGCTGGCTCAGCCCCAGCACGCCCTGGGCGGCACTGAAGCCGCCGGCCTCGACTACAGTGACGAACAGCCGCAGCAGGTGCAGGTCCGGGTCGTGCAATTGTCCGAGCATCACATTGCTCCTGGTGAATGTCAGCTTCGCAAAGTTGCCATTTTTGCAATGTAACCCGGCAGGCATGCTGGCGGCATCCACCCTTTTGCCGAGGTGCCCGCCATGCGTCGAACGTTGTGCCTGCTCTCATTGCTGCTCGCCTTGCCACTGCAAGCCGAGGAAAAGGTCGTCAACCTGTACAGTTGGGCTGACTACGTCGCCCCGCAAACCCTTGAGCGTTTCGAAAAAGAGACCGGCTACAAGGTGCGCTACGACACTTTCGATACCACCGAGGTGCTGGAGACCAAGCTGCTCACCGGCCGTAGCGGCTATGACGTGGTGGTGCCCTCGGCCACCGTGCTGGCCAGGGCGCTCAAGGCCGGCGCCTTGCAACCGCTCGACGTCCAGGCGCTACCGGGCTACGCCAACCTCGACAAGGACCTGTTGGCCAAGTTGGCCGAGGCCGACCCAGGCAACCGCCACGCCGTGCCCTACACCTGGGGCACCCTGGGCCTGGGGGTGAATGTCGAGGCGGTGCGTCAGCGCCTGGGGGATGTACCGCTGGACAGCCTCGACCTGTTGTTCAAGCCCGAATATGCCAGCCGCCTGAAGGATTGTGGCATCGCCATGCCCGACTCCCCTCAGGAAGTGATCGGCTTGACCCTCAACTACCTTGGCAAGGACCCCTACAGCCAGAACAAGGCTGACCTGGACGCTGCCCAAGCCTTGCTGCAGCAGTTGCAGCCGTCGATCAGCTACGTGGCCAACGGCCGCCAGATCAACGACCTGGCCAATGGCAGCGTCTGCCTGGCGCTGACTTACAACGGCGACGCGGCCATGGCTGCCGAACAGGCGCGCCGCGCCGGCAAGCCGTTCGAGCTGATCTACCGCATCCCCCGCGAAGGCACGCTGGTGTGGCAGGACAACCTGGTGATCCCCAAAGATGCCCCGCACCCCGAGGCTGCTCGCGCTTTCATCACCTTCATGCTGCGCCCCGATTCGGTGGCGGCGCTGACCAACACGCTGTTCTTCGCCAATGCCAACCAGGCCGCCACGCCGCTGGTGGACGAGGCGATCCGCAACGACCCGGACATCTACCCATCCGCCGAGGTGCGCCAGCGGCTGTTCGCCGACCGTAGCATGGCGCTATCCGACCTGCGCCAGCGCAACCGCCTGTGGACCGCTTTCCGCAGCCGCCAGTAAAACCAAAACGACAGGAGACAATCCGTGGATCTCGCCCAGGACAATGACCAGGCCATCACCCGCGACAGCCTCTTCGGCACGGCCGCCGAGAGCACCTATGCCGGCATCACCAGTTTCTCCAGGCGCCGCTACAGCCGCGACCTGCGCGGTGTCGATGTGGTAGTCAGCGGTGTGCCGTTCGACACCGCCACCAGCAATCGCCCAGGCGCGCGCTTCGGGCCGCGGGCTATCCGCGCGGCCTCGGTGCAGCAGGCCTGGGCCCGGCACTGGCCTTGGGCATTCGACCCGTTCGACCACCTGGCGGTGATCGACTACGGCGACTGTGCCTTCGACAGTGGCACGCCAGCGTCGGTGCCGGACAGCATCCAGGCCCATGCCGAGCGCATCCTCGATGCCGGTTGCGCGATGCTTACCCTCGGCGGCGACCATTTCATCAGCTACCCGCTACTCAAGGCCCATGCCCGCCGGCATGGGCCGCTGGCGTTGATCCACTTCGACGCGCACAGTGATACCTGGCCGGACGAGGAGGGCAAGCGCATCGACCACGGCACCATGTTCTGGCATGCCGCCCGGGAAGGGCTGGTGGATCCGGGGCACTCGGTGCAGATCGGCCTGCGCACCACCAACGACGAGAGCCAGGGTTTCGCCATCCTCGATGCGCGGCAGGTGCATCGCCAGGGCACCGAAGCGATCGTCGCGGCGATTCGCCAGCGGGTTGGCGACCGGCCGGTGTACCTGACCTTCGATATCGACTGCCTGGACCCGGCCTACGCGCCTGGGACCGGTACGCCGGTCTGTGGGGGGCTGAGCACGGTGCAGGCGCTGGAGATCCTGGGCGGGTTGCGTGGGATCAACCTGGTGGGGATGGACCTGGTGGAGGTGGCGCCGGCCTACGACCACGCCGATATCACCGCGCTGGCGGGGGCGACGCTGGCGATGGAGATGCTTTGTCTTTATGCGGCGCGGCACAAGGTGGACAAGGAGGGGGCGATTTAGCAGCGGTTCGCCGGCAAGCCGGCGCTTACGGGGGAGAGGGTTGAAACATCGAGAATTACCTCGACGGTTGCATCGAACCCTGCGCGTCTTAGGCTATCCAACGCTGAGGCGCGCCTTTTCGTAGCGGAGGTGAAACATGAATCCCACATTCACGGCCCTGGCCTTCGGCCTGTTGCTGGCATTGCCGCTGCCGGCCCCGGTGCTGGCCGCCAACGACAGCAACAACCCCTACAACAGCCCGATCATGCGCGCCAACCCCAATAGCCGTCAGGGCAGCGTGCCCGCCACACCGCCCGTGCCCGGCGCCTCCACCCAGCCGATTCCACGTCCGCCGACACTCGATAATCGCGGCATTGGCAACGGCGAAAACCTGCGTCGCCAGCAACAGACCCCGAACCTGGAACCCACTCGGCCACCGCGCGACTCGCAACGCGTGCCCTGAGCCCTTTCGAAGGAATCGAACATGACGCCACGTAGCTGGTTGATCACCCTGGCCGCTGCCAGCCTGTTTCCCCTGCAGGCCGAGGCCGCGCCCGAGCAGCAGTTTCCCAGCGAGGAGGGCCCGCTGACGGTCAGCACCCTGGCCGAAGGCCTGCGCAACCCCTGGGCGCTGGCGTTTCTGCCGGATGGCAAGGGCATGCTGGTCACCGAGCGGCCGGGTAACCTGCGCGTCGTGAGCACGGATGGCAAGGTGGGGCCGCCGCTCTCCGGCGTGCCCAAGGTCTGGGGCGAAGGGCAGGGAGGGCTGCTCGATGTCGTCCTGTCGCCGGACTTCGCCAAGGATCGCACGGTGTATTTGTCGTTCGCCGAGGTGGGCAACGACGGCAAGGCCGGTACGGCGGTTGGCCGTGGCCAGCTTTCACAGGACCAGGCGCGGATCGAGCATTTCACGGTGATCTTCCGCCAGCAGCCGAAGCTGTCCGAGGGCAACCACTTCGGCTCACGCCTGGTGTTCGACCGCGATGGCTACCTGTTCATTGCTCTGGGCGAGAACAACCAGCGCCCCACGGCGCAGGACCTGGACAAGCTGCAGGGCAAGATCGTGCGCCTGCTGCCCGATGGCGAAATCCCCAAGGACAACCCTTTCGTCGGCCGCGACAATGTGCGTCCGGAGATCTGGTCGTTCGGCCACCGCAACCAGCAGGGCGCGGCGCTCAACCCCTGGACCGGCAAGTTGTGGACCCACGAGCATGGTCCGCGGGGTGGTGACGAGATCAACATTCCCGAGCCGGGCAAGAACTATGGCTGGCCGATCGCGACCCATGGCATCAATTATTCGCTGTTGCCAATTCCCGAGGCCAAGGGCAAGCACGTCGATGGTATGGTCGACCCGCACCATGTATGGGAGAAGTCGCCGGGTATCAGTGGCATGGCGTTCTATGACAGCCCAGCGTTCAAGGCCTGGGACCACAACCTGTTCATCGGGGCGCTGGCGAGCCAGGAGCTGATCCGGCTGCAACTCGAGGGCGACAAGGTGGTGCATGAAGAGCGCTTGCTGGGGGAGCTGAAAGCGCGGATCCGTGATGTACGGGTGGGGCCGGATGGATACCTGTATGTGTTGACCGATGCCACGGATGGGGCATTGCTGAAGGTGGGGTTGGGGGAGAGCTGACAGATTTGCTTCGGCTGTGCTGGCCCATTCGCCGGTAAAGCCGGCTCCTGCAGGTGCAGCGCTGAGCTTGGAGGCGATGCAGTTCCGCGAAGAGGCCGCCACTGTCGTACCATGGCGGTTTCCTTTCCGGCGCTCCGGCATGACCCCCGAATCCCTCTACCAGCAGGCCCTTGGCGAACGGGGCTACATCCCTGATCCCGCCCAGGCCACCGCCCTCGCCGCGTTACAGGCGTGTTTCGACGCCCTGCGTACAGGCAAGCCAACCCAGGGCCTGTACCTCTGGGGCCCGGTCGGCCGAGGCAAGACCTGGCTGATGGACTTGTTTCACCAGTGCCTGGAGGTGCCCGCCCGGCGCCAGCATTTCCACCACTTCATGGCCTGGGTCCACCAGCGTCTGTTCCAGCTCAATGGCACCGCTGACCCGCTCAAGGCCCTGGCGAGGGAGCTTGCCCGCGAAATTCGCGTGTTGTGCTTCGACGAGTTGTTCGTCAGCGATATCGGCGACGCGATCATCCTCGGTCGCTTGTTCCAGGTGCTGTTCGACCAGGGTGTGGTGATCGTCGCCACCTCCAACCAGCCCCCCGACCAGCTGTACCGCGATGGCTTCAACCGCGAACGCTTCCTTCCGGCGATCGCTGCCATCGAGCGGCACATGCGCGTGCTGGCGGTGGCCGGGGAGCAGGACCACCGCCTGCACCCAGGGGCACATCGGCAACGCTACTGGATCTGCGAGCGGGGGCAGCCAAGCGCTTTGCAGGCGGTGTTCCAGCAGTTGAGCCAGGACGATGACGGCAACCCGCAGCCCTTGCAGCTAGGCTCGCGGCAGATCCAAGTCGTGCGGCGCAGCACCCGAGCCATCTGGTGCCGTTTTAGCGACCTTTGCGAGCAACCCCTGGCAGCAATGGATTTCATGGCTTTGTGCGACCGCTTTCCGGCGATCCTGGTCAGCGGCATACCGGTGTTAGGGGGTGTTCAGCAGGCCGGGCGCATCGCCCGCGGCACCGAGGATGGTGCCGCACGGGTAGAGGCGGGGGAGCGGACGCTCCCCACACTGGCCCCCAAGGATGACAGCGTGCGCCGTTTCATCGCCCTGGTCGATGAATGCTACGACCGTCGGGTGGCCTTGTACCTGGAGGCCGAGGTTGCGCTCGAAGCGCTCTACACTCAAGGGTATCTGGCGTTCCCGTACCAACGGACCCTGAGCCGGCTACGGGAGATGCAACTGCAACGCTTCGCCTGAAGGAGCCGACCATGGAGCCGCTGTCGCATCATCTGCTGACCCAGGCCTACAACAATGGCTGGGCCAACCACCGCCTGTACAAGGCTTGCCTGCAACTGACCCAGGACGAATTCGTCGCGCCCCGTTGCAGCTTCTTCCCCTCGATCAAGGCTACCCTCAACCACCTGCTGACAGTGGACTGGTTCTACCTCGACGCGCTTGAGTGCGAGCAGCGCGGCGAGGCGCCGGATCCAGACGGCGAGCGCTTCTTCCAGCCGGAACAGCCATTCGCCACCTGCACCGACTTGCAAGCCCAGCAGGCCCAGGCCGACCGGCGGTTGATCGCCTATTGCCGACAGTTGAGCGATGACCAGCTGGCGCGTTACGTGAGCATCGTACGGCCGGACCGGGTGCAGCGCGAAAGGCGGTTGCGCCTGTTGTCACACCTGTTCGAGCACCAGATCCATCATCGTGGGCAGGTGCACGCGATGCTTAGTGACACGGCGGTAAAGCCTCCGCAACTGGATGAATTCTTCTGTGAGGAGGAAGCGGCGCTGCGGGCCGATGATTTCGCAGAGCTGGGCTGGAGCGAGACGCAGATCTGGACGCCGCTGTAGGCGCCGGCTTGCTGGCGAACAGGGCGCCAAGGAGTCACGCAGTATGGAACCAGCCCAGGGTAATCATCGCTACCACGATGTAACGCCCGCCCTTGGCGAGGGTAACCAGTAACACGAAGCGCCAGAAGGGTTCGCGCATGATCCCGGCGATCAGTGTGAGCGGATCGCCGATCACCGGCATCCAGCTCAACAATAACGACCACTGTCCCCAACGCTGGTAGCGCTGCTGGGCGCGTTCAAGCTGGCTGGCGCTGAACGGGAACCCGCGACGGTCGCGCAAGTGCTCGATGGCGCGGCCCAGGACCCAGTTGACGATGGACCCCAGCACATTGCCCAGGGTGGCGACCAGCAGCAGGGTCGGCCAGGCCTGGGGATCGCGGATCAGCAGCCCGACCAGCACGGCCTCGGACTGCAACGGCAGCAGGGTGGCGGCGCCGAAGGCGCTGAGGAACAGCGCCCAGAGACTGAGCATCAGTAAGTGGCGACCACGATGTCCTGATCGTCCTGGGTCACGCCGATGACCTGGTATGGATCCTTGTGGTCACCCATCTCCATGCCCGGCGAGCCCATGGGCATGCCTGGCACCGCGATACCCTTGAGGTCATTGCGCTTGGCCAGCAGGCGTACTTGCTCGGCGGGCACATGGCCCTCGACGAACTTGCCGTTGATCACCCCGGTGTGGCAGGAGGCCAGGCGTGGCGCGACCCCCAGGCGTTGTTTGACCGCGCTCATGTTCGGCTCGACGTGGTCGTTGACGGTGAAACCGTTATCGCTCAGGTGCTTGATCCATTGCTTGCAGCATCCGCAGTTGGGGTCGCGGTACACGTCGATGGTCTCGGCGGCCTGGGCCAGGCCGGTGATGGCCAGCAGGCCGAGGGTGAGCAGGTGTTTGCGCAGCATGGGTGGAACTCCTGTGAAACAAAACGAATCGGGTTGGTTCAGCGCCGGCCCTGTAGGAGCGGCTTTAGCCGCGAACACCCGCAAAGCGGGTGCCACTCACCGCGGTGCCTGTATCGCGGCTGAAGCCGCTCCTACAGAGGCCCGGTGCCAGGGCCTAGAAGCGCAAGCGAACCCCAGCCACCAAGCGGGTCTGGCCGATGTCCTCGCCGTCCTCCCGGGCCTGGTCGGCGCGGTTGCCGTGCAGGCGGTTGAAGCTTACGCCGACGTAGGGCGCGAATGCGCGAGTGATCTCATAGCGCAGGCGCAGGCCCACTTCGCTCTCGGCCAGGCCCGAGCCTTGTTCGCGTCCGGGGTCGTTGCGCCCGAAGAAGTTGGCTTCGACGGTGGGCTCGAGGACCCAGCGGTTGGTCAGCAGCATAGCGTAACCGGCCTCCAGACGCAGTGCGGTCTGCTGTCGCTCGCCGGCATAGGCGGTGGCCTCCAGTTCCAGGCCGTAGAGCGGCGTGCCCTGGATGCCGAAGGCGGCCCAGGTCTGGCCGCTGGCGGGCTTGAAGTCCTGGCGCACCCCGCCGACCAGCTCCCACCAGGGGCTGATGGCATGGCCCCAAAGTGCCTGCAGTTCGGCTTTGTGGGTCTTGCCTTGTTCCCGCTCGCCTTCACTGCGCAGCCACAGGCGGTCGATATCACCCCCGACCCAGGCGCTGGCATTCCAGTTCAGAGCGCTGCTGCTTTCGAAGTTCTGGTATTCCAGCTGGTCGACGATCACCGCCCAGTTGGTTGCCCGATCGTGTACCTGATGTCCTGGCAGTGGCGGGAATGCGGCGCGGCGGTCGGCGTCGGTGATCGCTGGCAGCGGTGTGCGTGGTTGGCTGGGGGGCGTCGCTGCGTGATTCATCTGGCTGTGGTCCATTTGCATGGCACCGTGACTCATCTGGCCGTGGTCCATGGCGTCATGATTCATAGGCGCCATGCCAGCGGCCAGGGCGCGTTCGCTGGCCAGCAGGGCAAGCAACGCGACACCGGTGACGATGCGGCGGTTGGAGATCTCATTCATCGACCCGTACCTCGCGGAACATGCCGGTCTCCATGTGGTAGAGCAGGTGGCAGTGATAGGCCCAGCGGCCCAGGGCGTCGGCGCTGACGCGGTAGCTACGGCGGCTGCCGGGGGGCATGTCGATGGTGTGCTTGCGTACCAGGAAGCGCCCCTGTTCATCCTCCAGGTCGCTCCACATGCCGTGCAGGTGGATGGGGTGGGTCATCATCGTGTCATTGACCAGGGTGATGCGTACCCGCTCGCCGTATTTCAGCTGCAGTGGCTCGGCGTCGCTGAACTTGATGCCGTCGAACGACCAGGCGAAGCGCTCCATGTGCCCGGTCAGGTGCAGTTCGATGTCCCGCGACGGTTCGCGGCCGTCCGGGTCGGGGTAGGGGCTGCGCAGGTCGGCGTAGGTCAGCACCCGGCGGCCGTTGTCGCGCAGGCCTATGCCGGGGTCGGCCAGGTTGGCGCGGGGCGCCATGGTCTGCATGTCCACCAACGGGTTGTCGGTTTCGCTGGCGGGATGGCGTTGCATCATGGCCATGCCGGCCATGGCCGAGTGGTCCATGCCCGCCATGTTGCCGTGATCCATCGCCGCCATGTTCGAGTGATCCATCTGGCCCATGCCGCCGTGCCCCATGTCGTCCATGGTCAGTACCGGGCGCGGATCCGGCTCGGGCACGGGAGCCTGCAAACCGGCCACGCGAGCCAGGGTGCCACGGGCGAAGCCGGTGCGGTCCATGCTTTGGGCGAAAAGGGTGTAGGCGGGCAGATCACCCACGGTCACCAGCACGTCATAGGTTTCGGCTACGGCAATGCGCAGCTCGTCCACGGTCACGGGCGTCACGGCCAGGCCGTCGGCGGCGATCACCGTGAGCTTCAAGCCCGGGATGCGGAAGTCGAAGTAGGTCATCGCCGAGGCGTTGATCAGACGCAGGCGCACAGTCTCGCCAGGTTGGAACAGGCAGGTGAAATTGCCATCCGGTGGCTGGCCGTTGAGCAGGTAGGTGTAGCTGGCGGCGCTGATGTCGGCGAGGTCGGTGGGGCTCATACGCATTTTTGCCCAGCCCCAGCGGTTGTCGACGGCCTTGCTCCCGCCGTTTTCGGCGACATCGTCGACGAAGTCGCCGACCGTGCGTTTGTGGTAGTTGAAGGCGTCGGACTGTTTTTTAAGCGTGGCCATCAACGCCTCCGGCGCCTGGTCCGACCAGTCGCTGAACAGCAGTACATGGTCGCGCTGGTACTGGTGCGGCTCCGGTCCGCGCGGATCGATGACGATGGCCCCGTATACGCCGGCCTGCTCCTGCAACCCGGAGTGGCTGTGGTACCAGTAGGTGCCGCTCTGGCGCAGGGTGAACTGGTAGAGGTAGTCGCCACCGGGTTCGATGCCGGCGAAGCTCAGCCCTGGCACGCCGTCCATGTTGGCCGGCAGGATGATGCCGTGCCAGTGGATCGAGGTGGGCTGGCCCAGGCGGTTGCGCACGCGCAGGGTCACGGTGTCGCCTTCGCGCCAACGCAGCTGCGGGCCAGGCAGGCTGCCATTGATGGTCTGCGCGGTGCGTGGACGGCCGGTGATATTGACCGGGGTCTGGCCGATGAACAGTTCGAACTGCTGGCCGCTGAGGTCGTGCAAAGGGCGCCGGCCCTCGGCGGCCTGGGCCAGTGGGCGCCAGAGGCCCAGGCCGGCGAGGGTGGTGGCGGCGCCCAGGCCCTTGACGAAGGTGCGGCGGGTTGGTGCTGGTGGCATGGCGTGCTCTCGCTACGAAAGTGCCACGATCCTCGCTGCCCGCGCCTGACAGATACCTGAGATGCGGATTACAGATTTGTCAGCAATTGCAGTGTCGCGGCTACTCCCATAGCCGTAGCTATCACCTTTCTGAACGTCTGCAAGGCAGGGGTTCCCTATGCCGGCTCGCCGATTCGACCTCTAGGGTGCACTTCTGTTTTCTGACTGACTAAACGACCATGATCCCACCTTCGCTGGTTTCACTTTCGCAATCCGAGTCCAACCTGATCGGCCTTGGCCCCTACCTCTCTCGGGAGGAGCGTGGCGATGTGCTCGACCTGCTGGATCACGCCGAAGGATTCGCCAATCGCTTCTTCGATCACCAGGAGCTCTGGAAGAGCTGGCTGGACCGTTTTCGCAACCGTCTCGAAAAGCATGGTTGTATCAGCCTGGAGAGCCTGAGCCATCCCCCGCGGGTGGTGGGTAGCTATACCGACTTCGAGGCCCAGCTCGGCCCCATCGGTGCAGGTGGTGTTCCAGCGCTTTTGGCCAGGCAGGCACGCGATGCCCTGGAGGTGTTGCGCGGCAGCGCGTTCGCCAGGAGGTTCTTCGAGCGGGGCACGCAGGATGGCCAATCTTCCTCGTTCATGGTGACACCCTGCTACAAGGATGCCCAAGGCCGGATCAGCTTCGCGGTCTATGCCTTCAGGCTGAACGCAACGGTCGAGATGCGTGACTTCGACTTCTGGAGCGAAGTCCGCCGCGACATCGTGGTGTGGAAGATCGGCACCGCCTATTGTTTTGACCGGGAGCGTTTCGCCGACTTTCGCGAGCAGATCCAGCAGGATCTGACTCGTTGGTCGCGGCGCGCGCTCCTCGAAATGCCAATCGACTGATCACGGCACGTCAGGCAGGTCACGCATCAGCAAGCCGTACGTCAATGACACCTGCTCGGGAATGGGCAGATACACGGTGTGACCATCGCCGGGCGCGATCTGCAGTGGTTGTTGCAGGCGATCACGCATCCGCTCGAGGTCGAAATGGTAGTTGCCGCGTGGGGTCATCAGCTCCAGGTGGTCGCCTACGGCGAAACGGTTCTTCACCTTGACTTCGGCCAGGCCATCGACCCGTGCCCCGGTCAGTTCGCCGACGAACTGCTGGCGCTCGGATACCGAGTTGCCACGCTGGTAGTTCTGGTATTCATCGTGCACGTGACGGCGCAGGAAGCCTTCGGTGTAGCCGCGCTGGGCAAGGGATTCAAGGTTGTCCATCAAGCCACGGTCGAACGGTCGCCCGGCCACCGCGTCGTCGATGGCCTGGCGGTACGACTGCACGGCGCGGGCGCAATAGAAGTGCGATTTGGTGCGCCCCTCGATCTTCAGCGAATGTACACCCATGTGGCTCAGGCGCTCGACGTGCTGGATCGCGCGCAGGTCCTTGGCGTTCATGATATAGGTGCCGTGCTCGTCCTCGAACGCCGGCATTTCCTCACCCGGGCGGCTGGACTCCTGCAACAGGAACACCTGGTCGGTGGGGGCGCCGATGCCCAGCGTCGGCTCGAACTCGCGGACGATGTCGCCGGTGGCGTTCTCGGCGGCCGGGGTCGCTTCGTACTTCCAGCGGCAGGCATTGGTGCAGGTGCCCTGGTTGGCGTCGCGTTTGTTCAAGTAGCCCGACAGCAGGCAGCGCCCGGAGTAGGCCATGCACAGTGCGCCGTGGACGAAGACTTCCAGCTCCATGTCCGGCACCTGCTGGCGAATCTCCTCGATCTCTTCCAGTGACAGTTCCCGCGACAGGATCACCCGGGTCAGGCCCATGCCCTGCCAGAACTTCACGCTGGCCCAATTCACCGTGTTGGCTTGCACCGAGAGGTGGATGGGCATCTGCGGGAAGTGCTGGCGCACCAGCATGATCAGCCCGGGGTCGGACATGATCAGCGCGTCCGGGCCCATCTCGATCACCGGCGCGAGGTCCTTGAGGAAGGTCTTCAGCTTGGCGTTGTGCGGGGCGATGTTGACCACCACGTAGAACTGCTTGCCCAGGGCATGGGCCTCCTGGATACCGAGGGCCAGGTTGGCGTGGTCGAATTCGTTGTTGCGCACCCGCAGGCTGTAGCGCGGCTGGCCGGCATAGACCGCATCGGCGCCGTAGGCGAAAGCGTAGCGCATGGTCTTGAGGGTGCCGGCGGGGGCGAGCAGTTCGGGCTTGGCGAAGGAGGTCATGGTGCGCACCGGGGGGCAAAAGGCGCGGATGCTAAGTTGCTGGCCATCAGTGGGTATTGATCTGGGTCAACGGCACTTTTGGCGATGGGCGAGGCACTAAATGGTTGAGCCCATGAGGAATGCCCATGAACGAAACAGTGCTGCAGAACAAAGCCCTGACCGTGTTGCTGGCCCTGGTGACCATCGCCTTCCTGTGGATCCTGCTGCCATACGCGGGTGCGATCTTCTGGGCGGTGATCCTCGGGATTCTTTTCTCGCCCTTGCAGCGCCACCTGCTGTTGCGCTGCGGTGGGCGGCGCAACCTGGCGACGGCGGCGGCGCTGATGACTTGCCTGCTGATCGCCGTGCTGCCGGTGATCATCATCAGTGCCTTGCTGGTGCAGGAGGGCGCCGCGTTGTACCAGCGCATCGAGAGCGGCCAGTTGGATATCGCCGGCTATATCGAGCGCGGCAAGGACATGCTGCCGGTCTATGCCCAGCATTTCCTCGACCGCATTGGCATGGGCAACCTCGACGGCCTGCGTGACAAGATCAGCAAGTGGGCTACCCAAGGCAGCCAGTTCCTCGCGGGCCAGGCGTTCAGCTTCGGCCAGGGCACCTTCGAGTTCCTGGTGAGCTTCGGCATCATGCTCTACCTGCTGTTCTTCTTTCTGCGCGAGGGGGCGGAAGTCGCGCGCAAGGTGCGCCAGGCTGTGCCATTGCCTGAGCAACAGAAACGCCGGCTGCAGCTGAAGTTCAAGCGCGTGGTGCGGGCGACGGTCAAGGGCAACCTGCTGGTGGCGATCACCCAGGGGGCATTGGGCGGGCTGATCTTCTGGGTGCTGGATATCCCCAGCGCGCTGGTCTGGGCGGTGCTGATGGCGTTCCTGTCGCTGTTGCCGGCGGTGGGCGCGGGGATCGTCTGGGGGCCGGTGGCGGCGTACTTCCTGCTGACCGGGGCAACGTGGCAGGGGATCGTGCTAATCGCTTTCGGGGTGCTGGTGATCGGGCTGGTGGACAACCTGTTGCGGCCGATCCTGGTGGGCAAGGATACACGGATGCCGGATTACCTGGTGCTGGTGTCGACCCTGGGTGGGCTGGCAGTGTTCGGGCTCAACGGGTTCGTGATCGGGCCGTTGATCGCGGCGTTGTTCGTGTCGAGCTGGGCGATCTTCGTGTCGGGCAAGCCGCAGGTGCAGTTGCCTCTGTAGGAGCGGCTTTAGCCGCGATGCAGGCAACGCGGTGCCTGGTACCCGCTTCGCGGGTGATCGCGGCTAAAGCCGCTCCTACAGAGGTCTGACCGAATCAATGGGTCATGTCTTGCTCCATGAGGGCCGGCTCGCCGGCGAACAGGGCCAGTGATCAGCGGAAACTGTAGGAAACCCCCGCATACACCCCGAACCCTTCCCCAGGCGTCGAGCGGGCAATGTCCTGCCCGGCGTCGTTGTACCCCGGCGTCACTGTGGCCGCATAGCGCTTGTTGGTCAGGTTGCGCAGGTCCAGCCAGGTCTGCCAGTCCTGCTTCGGAGAATCCCAGCCCAGGCGTGCGCCTAGCAGGGCATAGGCGTCGGCGTGGTAGCTGTTGGCGTAGTCCACCTGCACCTTGGAGGCCATCTGCGTGTTCACCCCGGCGTAGAAGCCACTCGGCCAGTCGTAGCGCAGTTCGGCCTGGTAGTAATGCATGGGGATGCCTGGCAGGCGGTTGTCGCCGAACTTGTCGTCGTCGCGGTAGTGGAAGTCGCTGAAGGTGTAGGCCTGGCGCAGGCTGAGCTTGCCGGTGCCGGGTTGCTCCCAGAGGAGGCTGTCCAGGCCAGCTTCCATGCCCTGGTGCACGGTGGGACTGGCGTTGAACTCCTTGAACGGTAAACCTTGCACGACTTCCACGTTCAGCAGTTCGTGGCGTACCTGGGCGTAGTACCAGGCCAGGTCCCAACGCCCCAGTGCAGAATCGCCACGGGCGCCGAGTTCCAGGGTGGTGGCGGTCTGGTTCTGCATCTTCATTGGCTGGTTGGCGACCGGCGCACTCCAGACCAGCGACCACGGGTGCGGCGGCTCCACCGAGCGACTGAGGTTGCCGTAGACCTGCAGGTCCGGGCGGATGTCGTAGCGCAGGCCCAGTCGCGGGGCATAGTCCCAATCATGCTGGCTGACCTTGCCACCCGTGGTTGGGTAAGTGACGTCGCTCTCGCGGCGGGTGTAGATCATCGCCAGGCCCGTGGTCAGCCACAGGTCGGGAATCAGCTCCAGATCGTTGCTCGCATGCAGCACGGTGTCCGAGCCCTGATAGCTGAAGTCGCGGGTGCGGGCACCGAAGTTGTCACCGCTGGTGCGGGCGAACTGCGAGGCGCCGCTGTTGGGCAGGTGCTTGGTGGTGCGCCAGCCGAGGGTGGTCTTGCTCTCATGGCCGAGCAGGGTGTCACGACGCAAGTAGTTCAGTGTACCGCTGACGTCGGTGTAGGCGACTTTCAGGCGCATCGGCCCCTCGCGCAGGTCCATCGGGTAGTCGTGATAGACCAGCCCCGTCTCGAGGCGCGAATCGTCATCCAGGAAGAAGGTGGTCTTGTTGCCCACCCAGGTACTGCCCGGTTGCGGGCGGCTATCGTCACGGGCCAGGTAGGTTGGGTTGGCGGCGCGGGGGTGGTGCTTGATCTGGTCCTTGGTCAGGCGCCCGGCCAGGTCGTTCTCGGTTTCCCGGTAGCGCAGGTAGAAGCGCGTCTCCAGGTTCGGGTTGAAGCGGTAGCCGACGTTGGCCGCGATGCCCTTGGCGCTGCCGCTGCTGTGGTGCTGGTAGCCGTCGTACTCGGCATCGGTCAGGGCCACGTAGTAGTCGAGGTTGCCCAGCACCTGGCCGGAGCTGATATGCCGATGCTGGTAGCCACGGCTGCCGGCTTCGTAGCGCACCTGCAGGGGCGCCGCATCATGGCCGGTGTGGGTCACATAGTTGATCGCGCCGCCCAAGGCCAGTGATCCCTGGTCGAAACCGTTGGCGCCGCGCAGCACTTCGGCGCGGCTCAGCCACAGCGGTTCGAACAGTTCGTAGGGGGTGCCGCCCGGGCCGGTCAGCGGCAGGCCGTCGAACATCGTGTACACACCGGAGCCGTGGGCGCCCGGCGCGCGGTTGATGCCCGAACCACGGATCGACAGCTTGATGCCGTCGTTGCCCGCCGACTGGGCGAACACCCCAGGCTGGTAGGCCAGCACGTCCTGATTGCTCGCCACTCGGCCTTGGCCCACCTTGTCCATGTCCACCAGATTGCTGGCGCCGGGGATTTCACGCAGGTGGTCGGCGGCGGCTTCCAGATCAGTCTGCTGCTGGTCCTGGATCAGCACCTGGTCGAGCTCGACGTGGTTGGCGGCCTGGGTTGTGCCGGCGACGAACAGGGCCAGTAGGGAGTAGGGGAGGGTGGGGCGCATGGGGACGGGGTTCCAGATCGAGTGCGGGAGTCTGACGCTGCAAAGGGCAGACGAAGCACAGTGGTCGATCTGTAAATCCGCAGTGGCTTCTTCAGGCAAAAAGAAACCCCGCCGAGGCGGGGTGTCTTTCACATCGTGCAGCCGATCAGCCGATCAGTTGCAGGCCTGCCTGCTGCACCATCTCCAGCAACGGCTGCGGGTACACACCCAGCACGAAGGCGAGGATCGCGATCGCCAGCAGCATCACGCCGCCGGTGCGCTGTTCCCACTTCAGCGGGGCATCGTGGCGACGCAGGTTTGGTTCGACCAGGTACAGGGTGACCATGACGCGCAGGTAGTAGTACACGCCGATGGCGCTACCCAGCACCAGGGCGCCGACCAGCCACCACAGCTGCGACTCGACACCGGTGGCGATGATGTAGAACTTGCCGATGAAGCCCGCGGTCAGCGGGATACCGGCCAGCGACAGCATCATCACGGTCAGCACCGCGGTCAGGTACGGACGGCGCCAGAACAGGCCACGGTACTCGTACAGGGCGTCGGCGTCACGGCCGGCGTATGGCGAGGACATCAGGGTGATCACACCGAACGCGCCGAGGCTGGTGATCACGTAGGTGACCAGGTACACGCCCATGGCCTCCATGGCCAGGCCCTTGCTGGCGACCAGGGCGATGACCAGGTAGCCGAAGTGGGCGATGGACGAGTAACCCAGCAGACGCTTGAGGTTGCTCTGGGTCAGCGCCAGCAGGTTGCCGATCAGGATCGAGGCGACCGCGATCACCGCCAGCACGGTGCTCAGCACGCCACTGCTGGCGGCTGGGGAGAGCATGAACAGGCGCACGACCACGGCGAATACCGCGACCTTGCTGGCGGTGGCCAGGAACGCGGCGACCGGCGCCGGGGCGCCTTCGTACACATCCGGGGTCCACAGGTGGAACGGCACCAGCGACAGCTTGAAGGCCAGGCCTACCAGCATCATGCCCAGGCCCAGCTGTGCCAGCAGGCTCGGCATGCTGGTGGCGGCCAGGGCCTTGCCCAGCTGGTCGAAGGTCAGGCTGCCGGCATCGGCGTACAGCAGCGCCATGCCAAACAGCAGGAAGGCGGAACCGGCGGCAGACAGCACCATGTACTTGATGCCGGCTTCCAGCGAGCGCTTGTTGAAGAAGGCGTACGCCACCAGGCCGTAGACCGGCACCGACAGCAGTTCCAGGCCGATGAACAGGCCGGCCAGGTGGTTGGCGCTGACCAGCACCAGGCCACCCAGTGCCGACATCAGCAGCAGCAGGTACAGCTCTTCACGGTTGCCCGGGAAACCCTTGGAACCTTCGCCGAGGTAGGCGTGGGCCAGGGTGACGCAGGCCAGCGTCGCCACCAGGATGATCGCCATGTACAGGCAGGCGAACTTGTCGATGGTCACCAGCGAGGTGACCGCCAGCGGCGCGACCTTGAGCGCCGGCAGGATCGACAGCAGGGCCAGGTTCAGGCCCACGGTGGACAGCAGGAAGGTCTGCGAGTGGTTGCGCTTCCAGGCGATCGCCAGCATCACCACCACCGTGGTGATGGTGGTGATCAGCATCGGCGCCAATGCGATGAAGTGTTGAGTGGTGAATTCCATAGCGCTCTTACCGGGCCGAAGCGAGTTGAGTGAAAGCGGAACCGAGCCACTGCTGCACACCGCTCATGGTGGCGGCAGAGGTGTCCAGGAACGGCTGCGGATACACGCCCAGCAGGATCAGCAGGCCCGCCAGGCCCAGCACCATGATCAGCTCGCGACCGTCCATGCCGGCCAGCACGGTGTCGGTCTTGGCCGGGCCGAAGTAGGCGCGGTGGATCATGATCAGCGAGTAGACCGAACCGAACACCAGGCCGGTGGTGGCGATCACGGTGATCCACGGCACGTGGGCGAAGCTGCCGATCAGGATCAGGAATTCGCCGACGAAGTTGCCGGTGCCCGGCAAACCGAGCGAAGCGGCGGCGAAGAACAGGCTGATGGCCGGCAGGTAGGCGATGCGGTGCCACAGGCCACCCATCTGGCGCATGTCACGGGTGTGCAGGCGCTCGTACAGCTGGCCGGCCAGGATGAACAGCGCGGCGGCCGACAGGCCGTGGGCCAGCATCTGGATCACCGCGCCTTGCAGGGCTTGCTGGCTGCCGGAGTAGATGCCGATCAGCACGAAGCCCATGTGCGAGACGCTGGAGAACGCCACCAGGCGCTTGATGTCGGTCTGGGCGAAGGCCAGGAAGGCACCGTAGAAGATACCGATCAGGCCCAGGGTCATGGCGATCGGCGCGAACTCGGCCGAGGCGTTCGGGAACAGCGGCAGGGCGAAGCGCAGCAGGCCGTAGGCCGCGGTCTTCAGCAGGATGCCCGCCAGGTCCACGGAACCTGCGGTCGGTGCCTGGGCGTGGGCGTCAGGCAGCCAGGAGTGGAACGGCACCACCGGCAGCTTCACCGCGAAGGCGATGAAGAAGCCCAGCATCAGCACGTACTCGACGCCGGCCGGCAGTTCAGCCTTGAGCAGGTCGCTGTAGTTGAAGGTGAGCACGCCGGTGGTGTTGTAGTTGACCAGCACCAGGCCGAGGATCGCCACCAGCATGATCAGGCCGCTGGCCTGGGTGAAGATGAAGAACTTGGTCGCCGCGTAGATCCGGGTCTTCTTGCCGTCGGCCGAGCTGTGACCCCAGAGCGCGATGAGGAAGTACATCGGCACCAGCATCATTTCCCAGAAGAAGAAGAACAGGAACAGGTCGAGCGCCAGGAACACGCCGACCACGCCACCCAGGATCCACATCAGGTTGAGGTGGAAGAAGCCGACGTGGCGCTGGATCTCTTTCCACGAGCACAGCACCGACAGCACACCGAGCAGGCCGGTGAGCAGGATCATCAGCAGCGACAGGCCGTCGAGGGCCAGGTGGATGCTGATGCCGAAGCGCTTGATCCACTCGACCTTGTATTCGAGGGCCCAGGCGGGCTCCGCGCCAGGGGCGGGAGCCAGGGTGTAGTTGCCGTTCGCCCACAGCCACAGGCCGATGCCAAGCAGCAGGGACATGGTCAGCAGCGCGATCCAGCGCGGCAGGGTGGAGCCGAAGCGCTCACCCAGCCAGCACAGGAAGCCGCCGATGAAGGGGATCAGGATCAGCCAAGGCAAAATCATGACGGGTTGGTTTCCTTTGGCAAAGTCGCAAGATTCATAGTCATACCGCGGCCACTACCACGGCACCGAGCACCAGCACGGCGCCCACGGCGATCGAGGCGGTGTACCAGCGCAGCTGGCCGGTCTCGGTCTTGCTCATGGCGACATGGCCGCCACGGGCCATCCGAGGGATGAGGCCGATGCTGCGGTCAACCGGGTCCTTGCGCAGGAGGTGGCTGATCAGCAGGTAAGGTTTGACGAAGAGCTTGTCGTAGATCCAGTCGAAGCCCCAGGCGGCGAACCACCAGGCCGACAGGACGCGACCGATACCGCTGCCCGCGACCGCGCTGACGAAGCGGCGCTTGCCCAGGAACAGCAGGGCCGACAGCAGGATACCGGCGATGGCGATGGCGCCCGAGGCGATCTCCAGCGAGTGCTTGGCTTCGCCACCGGCGTGGCCGGCGCTTTCAGGCAGCACGCCTGCCAGTGGCGGGTGGATCCAGGCACCGACGAAGGTCGACAGCACGATCAGCACGCCCAGCGGCAGCCAGTGGCTGATGCCGTGGCCAGCGTGGGCTTCGGTCTTGGCTTCGCCGTGGAAGGCGATGAAGATCAGGCGGAAGGTGTACAGCGAGGTCATGAACGCGCCGACCAGGCCGGCGTACAGCAGGCCGGTGTTGCCGCTGGCGAAGGCTTCCCAAAGAATTTCGTCTTTGGAGTAGAAGCCCACGGTCAGGATCGGCAGGGCGGCCAGGGCGGCGCCACCGACCACGAAGCTGGCATAGGCCAGCGGCAGTTTCTTCCACAGGCCGCCCATCTTGAAGATGTTCTGCTCGTGATGGCAGGCGACGATCACCGCACCGGAGGCAAGGAACAGCAGAGCCTTGAAGAAGGCGTGGGTCATCAGGTGGAAGATCGCCGCGTCCCAGGCGCCAACACCCAGGGCGAGGAACATGTAGCCGATCTGGCTCATGGTCGAGTAGGCGAGGATACGTTTGATGTCGGTCTGTACCAGCGCGGCGAAGCCGGCCAGCACCAGGGTGACACCACCGACCACGCCGACCAGGTGCAGGATGTCCGGCGCCAGCAGGAACAGGCCGTTGGTACGGGCGATCAGGTACACGCCCGCGGTCACCATGGTGGCCGCGTGGATCAGTGCCGAAACCGGAGTCGGGCCTGCCATCGCGTCGGCCAGCCAGGTCTGCAGCGGCAGCTGGGCCGATTTACCGACCGCGCCACCCAGCAGCATCAGGGTCGCCAGGACCATCCAGGTGTCACCCGCCTGGAACTTCTGCGGTGCCAGCACCAGCAGTTCCTGCACGTTCAGCGTGCCCAGCTGGGCGAACAGGATGAACAGGCCGATGGCCATGAACACGTCGCCGATACGGGTGACGATGAACGCCTTGAGTGCCGCGTTACCGTTGTTGCGGTTGCTGTAGTAGAAACCGATCAACAGGTACGAGCACAGGCCCACGCCTTCCCAGCCGAAGTAGATGAACAGCAGGTTGTCGCCCAGCACCAGGAACAGCATGCTGGCGATGAACAGGTTGGTGTACGAGAAGAAGCGCGAGTAGCCGGCTTCGCCACGCATGTACCAGGAGGCGAACAGGTGGATCAGGAAGCCGACGCCGGTGACCACGCCCAGCATGGTGACCGACAGGCCATCCACGTACAGGGTGAAGTTCGGCGCGAAGCCGTCCACCGACATCCACTGCCACAGCAGCTGGCTGTACGCCCCGCCTTCAGGCGGGGCGACATTGAACTGCCAGATCACGTAGGCGGCCACGGCGGCCGAGAGGCCCACCGAACCGACGCCGATCAGCGCGGACAGGTTCTCCGAGAACCGTCCACGGGAGAACGACAGCAGCAGGAAGCCGATCAGGGGGAATACGAACGTCAGGAAGATAAGGTTCATCCGCGCATCTCACTGGCAGCATCGATGTCGAGAGTGTGGAAGCGGCGATACAGCTGCAGCAGGATCGCCAGGCCAATGCTGGCCTCGGCGGCTGCCAGGCTGATCACCAGAATGAACATCACCTGGCCGTCGGGCTGGACCCAACGGGCGCCGGCGACGATGAACGCCAGGGCAGAGGCGTTCATCATGACTTCCAGGCTCATGAGCACGAAGAGGATGTTGCGGCGGACCATCAGCCCGACCAGACCTAAGCAGAACAGGATGCCGGCGACCGCCAGACCATGCTCGAGAGGGATAGCACCCATGATTTACTCCTTCGCCTCGTTGCGGCCCAGGTGGAAGGCGGTGACGGCCGCGGCGAGCAGCAGCATCGACGCCAGTTCGACCACCAGCAGGTACGGGCCGAACAGGCTGATGCCCACGGCCTTGGCGTCCACGGTGGTACCGCTGATGGCCGCGCCACTCGGGGTGACGAACAGCACGTACAGCAGCTCCAGCAGCAGCAGGGCGGCGAGAATCACCGGCCCCGCCCAGATGCCCGGCTTGAGCCAGCCACGCTCCTGGGCGACCGAGGCCGGCCCGAGGTTGAGCATCATCACCACGAAGACGAACAGCACCATGATGGCGCCGGCGTAGGCGATCACTTCCAGGGCGCCGGCGAACGGCGCACCGAGGGAGAAGAAGATCATCGCCACGGAGATCAGCGAAATGATCAGGTAGAGCAGGGCGTGCACGGGGTTGGTGCCGGTCACCACGCGAAGCGTGGAGACAACGGCGACGCCGGATGCGAAGTAGAAAGCGAATTCCATCTTTCTGTCCTTATGGGAGCAAGCTCTTCACGTTGATCGGCTCGGCTTCGTTCTGCGCGGAGCCCTTCGGCTTGCCAGCGATCGCCATACCCGCAACACGGTAGAAGTTGTAGTCAGGGTTCTTGCCGGGGCCGGAGATCAGCAGATCTTCTTTCTCGTACACCAGGTCCTGACGCTTGAACTCGGCCATTTCGAAATCCGGAGTGAGCTGGATTGCGGTGGTCGGGCAGGCCTCTTCGCACAGGCCGCAGAAGATGCAGCGCGAGAAGTTGATACGGAAGAACTCGGGGTACCAACGGCCGTCCTCGGTCTCAGCCTTCTGCAGCGAGATGCAGCCGACCGGGCAGGCCACCGCGCAGAGGTTGCACGCCACGCAGCGCTCCTCGCCGTCGGGGTCGCGGGTGAGGACGATGCGGCCACGGTAGCGTGGCGGCAGGTACACGGGTTCTTCGGGGTACTGCAGGGTGTCGCGCTTGCGGAACCCGTGGGAGAACACCATCACCAGGCTGCGCAGCTGGGTGCCGGTGCCCTTAACGATGTCGCCGATATACTTGAACATGGGTCAAATCCTCACTGGGCCGCGACGGCTGGCGTGTTGTAGAGCACAACCGCAGCGGTCACCAGCAAATTGATCAGGGTCAGCGGCAGGCAGAACTTCCAGCTGAAGTCCATCACCTGGTCATAGCGCGGGCGCGGGATCGAGGCGCGCAGCAGGATGAACAGCATGATGAAGAACGCGGTCTTCAGGGCGAACCACAGGAACGGCACTTGCGGCAGGATGCCGAACGGACCGTGCCAGCCACCGAAGAACAGGGTTACCAGCAGCGCCGAGATCAGGATGATGCCGATGTACTCACCGACGAAGAACATGCCCCATTTCATGCCGGCATATTCGATGTGGTAGCCGTCGGCCAATTCCTGTTCCGCTTCCGGCTGGTCGAACGGGTGACGGTGGGTCACGGCGACGCCAGCGATGAAGAAGGTGCAGAAACCGAAGAACTGCGGAATGATGAACCACAGGTTGTTGGCCTGGTATTCAACGATGTCGCGCATGTTGAACGAGCCCACCTGCACCACCACGCCCATCAGCGCCAGACCGAGGAACACCTCGTACGACACGGTCTGTGCCGAGGCCCGCAGACTGCCCAGCAGGGCGTACTTGTTGTTCGACGACCAGCCGGCGAACAGCACGGCGTAGACCGACAGGCCGGCCATGGCGAAGAAGAACAGCAGGCCGATGTTCAGGTCGGCGACGCCCCACAGCGGGGTGATCGGGATGACCACGAAGGCGATCAGCAGGGCACTCATGGCCACGACCGGCGCCAGGGTGAAGATCATGCGATCGACGAAGGGCGGGTTCCAGTCTTCCTTGAAGAACATCTTCAGCATGTCGGCGGCGATCTGGAACATGCCGAACGGGCCGACACGGTTCGGACCGTAGCGGTCCTGCCACCAGCCCAGCAGGCGACGTTCGACGAAGCTGAGCAGCGCGCCGCAGACCACCACGGCCAGCAGGACCACGATGGCCCGCACGACGGTGAGGATCACATCGATCACTTCGGGGGTGAACCAGCTCATTGTGCTGCCTCCTGCAGACCTTCGACGGATGCACCGAAGATGGCGGGCGGAATGCCGGCCAGGCCTTTGGGCAGCGCAACCAGGCCAGCGCCCAGTTCTTCATTGATACGCAGCGGCAGGCGCAGCGAAACGCCGGCGACGGTCAGGCTCAGCAGCGCGCCGTCGTTGACGCCCAGGCGGTCGGCTTCGGACTTGGCCAGGCCGACATAGGCGGCTGGGATGCGCTCTTGCACCGGGGCGGCGCGCGAGGAGCTCTCTTCGCTGCCGAACAGGTGGAAGAACGGCACCGCGGTCCAGGTGCCACGGGCCGGGTTGAAGGCACCCGGGATGGCGGTGAACCAGTTGAGCTTGTCGCCCTGCGACTCGATCAGGCGCACGCCCGGGTCACCGGCACGCAGGTGGCCGCCGACTTCGTCCTGGAACTTGTTCCAGGCTTGCGGCGAGTTCCAGCCCGGCGACCAGGCGAACGGCACTTGCTGGCGCGGTTCGGCGGAGCCCGAGTAACCTTCCATGGAGAAGGCGAACGCGGTGTCCTTGTCCTGTGGTGTGCGCGGCTCGTGCACGCTGATGTTGGCGCGCATGGCGGTACGGCCGGAGTAGCGCAGCGGCTCGCGGGCCAGCTTCATGCCCTTGATGCGGAACGCGGCGCTTGGCGCGGCGTTGACGATGCCGGCCAGTTGCGGGGCGGCTTCGGCGCAGGCGCTGGTGACGTGGTCCAGCTGGGTCCAGTCCACTGGCTTGTTGAGCAGGGTGGCACGCAGGGCGTGCATCCAGCGCCAGCCTTCGTGGATCTGGATGCTGCTGTCCAGGTACTGCGGGTCGAACACCTGGAAGAAACGCTGGGCACGGCCTTCCTGGCTGACCAGGGTGCCGTCGCCTTCGGCGAAGGAAGCGGCTGGCAGCACCAGGTGGGCGCGGTCCACAGTCGGGGTTTTCGAGTGGTCGGCGACGATCACTACCTTGGCTGCGGCCAGGGCGGCGTCGACCTTTTGTGCCGGTACGCGGGTGTACAGGTCGTTTTCCAGTACCACGATGGCATCGGCCTTGCCGCTGATCACCGCGTCCAGGGCGGCGTCGACGGACTCACCGCCCATCATCGCCATGCCGAGGCTGTTGGCCTCAGGGACGACCAGGCTCAGCGAACCGTTCTTCTCGCGCAGCTTGAGGGCCTTGGCGATGTTGGCGGCGGCTTCGATCAGTGCCGGGTCGGCCAGGGAGGTGCCAGCGACCACCAGTGGGCGGTTGGCGGCGACCAGGGCATCGGCGATACGCTGGGCCAGGGCCTTGGCTTCGCTGTCCAGGCCGTCGACGGCCGGGGCGCTCGGGTCGATGGCGTGGGCCACGGCGAAACCGATGCGGGCGAGGTCCGCCGGGGCGGCGTGTACGCACTCTTCGGCGACGTCGTCGAGCTTGGTTTCAGCCAGCGAAGCGATGAACAGCGGGTACAGCGCGTGCTGGCCGATGTTCTTCACCGCAGCGTCCAGCCAGGGCTGTACGCGCATGGCGTCGGCCATGGCCTCGGCCTTGCCCTTGGTGGCCTGGCGCACGGCCAGGGCGACACGGGCGGCGGTTTGCGTGAGGTCTTCACCGAGTACGAACACCGCGTCGTGGTCTTCGATGTCGCGCAGGGTAGGGACCGGAAGCGGGCTGTTGTTCAGCACGTTCAGCGCCAGGCGCACGCGGGCCAGTTCGCCAGCTTCCATGCCAGAGTAGAAGTACTCGGCGCCGACCAGCTCACGCAGGCCGTAGTTGCTTTCGAGGCTGGCGCGTGGCGAGCCGATACCGACGATGGTGCGGCCGCGCAGCAGGTCGGCGGCCTTGTCCAGGGCGGCGTCCAGCGACAGTTTAGTGCCATCGGCCAGCAGTGGCTGGCGTGGACGGTCCTTGCGGTTGACGTAGCCATAGCCGAAGCGGCCACGGTCGCACAGGAAGTACTGGTTCACCGAGCCGTTGAAGCGGTTCTCGATGCGGCGCAGTTCACCATAGCGCTCGCCGGGGCTGATGTTGCAGCCGCTGGAGCAGCCATGGCAGATGCTCGGGGCGAACTGCATGTCCCACTTGCGGTTGTAGCGCTCGGAATGCGTCTTGTCGGTGAACACACCGGTCGGGCAGACCTCGGTGAGGTTGCCGGAGAACTCGCTTTCCAGCACGCCGTCTTCAACGCGACCGAAGTACACGTTGTCGTGGGCGCCGTATACGCCCAGATCGGTGCCGCCGGCGTAGTCCTTGTAGTAGCGCACGCAGCGGTAGCAGGCGATGCAGCGGTTCATCTCGTGGGCGATGAACGGGCCGAGGTCCTGGTTCTGGTGGGTACGCTTGGTGAAACGGTAGCGGCGCTCGTTGTGGCCGGTCATTACCGTCATGTCCTGCAGGTGGCAGTGACCGCCTTCCTCGCACACCGGGCAGTCGTGCGGGTGGTTGGTCATCAGCCATTCGACGACGCTGGCGCGAAACGCCTTCGATTCTTCATCGTCGATGGAGATCCAGGTGCCGTCGGAGGCAGGGGTCATGCAGGACATGACGATACGACCACGGGTGTCGTTCTCGTCGGTGTACTGCTTGACCGCGCACTGCCGGCAGGCGCCGACACTACCGAGCGCCGGGTGCCAGCAGAAATAGGGGATGTCGAGGCCGAGTGACAGACAGGCCTGTAACAGGTTGTCCGCACCGTTGACTTCGAGCGCTTTGCCGTCTACGTGGATAGTGGCCATTGTTCAAAGTTCTTCGTTGGCCCGCGTGGGCGGGCGTGGCTAATGGAAATCGGTGAGCCTGCGGCCGGCCTCGAATCGTTCGGGCCGGCCTGCGGGCTGGCGGATGGCACGGACCATCCGCTGCTTCATCTTGTTATGCGCCGACCACGATCGGCTTGGCCAGGTTCGGGCGCAGGGTGTCAGCCGCGCTAGCGGGAGCGACACCGGCCTCGAACTCGGACCGGAAGTATTTGATGGCACTGCCCAATGGCTCGACGGCACCCGGTGCGTGAGCACAGAAGGTACGGCCTGGGCCGAGGAAGTTGACCAGACCCAGCAGGGTCTCGATGTCTTCGGCGCGGCCCTGGCCTTTCTCCAGGGCGCGCAGCATCTTCACGCTCCATGGCAGGCCGTCGCGGCACGGGGTGCACCAGCCGCAGGATTCGCGGGCGAAGAACTCTTCCATGTTGCGCAGCAGCGACACCATGTTGATGCTGTCGTCGACCGCCATGGCCAGGCCGGTACCCATGCGGGTGCCGACCTTGGCGATGCCGCCGGCGTACATCTGTGCGTCGAGGTGCTCGGGCAGCAGGAAACCGGTACCGGCGCCGCCAGGCTGCCAGCACTTGAGCTTGAAGCCGTCGCGCATGCCGCCGGCGTAGTCTTCGAACAGCTCGCGGGCGGTGACGCCGAACGGCAGTTCCCACAGGCCGGGGTTCTTCACCTTGCCGGAGAAGCCCATCAGCTTGGTGCCGTGGTCTTCGCTGCCCTCACGGGCCAGCGACTTGTACCAGTCGTTGCCGTTGGCGACGATGGCCGGCACGTTGCACAGCGTTTCGACGTTGTTCACGCAAGTCGGCTTGCCCCATACGCCGACGGCGGCAGGGAAGGGCGGCTTGGAGCGCGGGTTGGCGCGGCGGCCTTCCAGCGAGTTGATCAGCGCGGTTTCTTCACCGCAGATATAGCGGCCGGCGCCGGTGTGCACGAACAGCTCGAAGTCGAAGCCGGAACCGAGGATGTTCTTGCCCAGCAGGCCGGCGGCCTTGGCTTCATCGATGGCACGGTTGAGGTTCTTCGCCGCGGTGGTGTATTCGCCACGCAGGAAGATGTAGCCGCGATAGGCTTTCAGCGCGCGGGCGCTGATCAGCATGCCTTCGACCAGCAGATGGGGCTGTTGCTCCATCAGCATGCGGTCTTTCCAGGTGTTGGGCTCCATTTCATCCGCGTTGCACAGCAGGTAGCGGATGTTCATGGATTCGTCTTTGGGCATCAGGCCCCACTTCACGCCAGTGGGGAAGCCTGCGCCGCCACGGCCCTTGAGGCCGGAGTCCTTGACGCTCTGCACGATATCATCGGCGGACATCTCGGCCAGTGCCTTGCGGGCAGCGGCGTAGCCGTTCTTCGATTCGTACTCGGCCAGCCAGACTGGCTCGCCGTCGTCGCGCAGGCGCCAGGTCAGCGGGTGGGTTTCGGCCGAGCGCGCGATGCGGTTGGCCGGGCCGAAGGAAGTGATGGTCATACGTAACCCTCCAGCAGCTTGCTGACGCCGGCAGGTTGCACGTCGCCAAAGGTGTCGTCGTCGATCATCAGCGCCGGGGCCTTGTCGCAGTTGCCCAGGCAGCACACCGGCAGCAGGGTGAAGCGCCCGTCGGCAGTGGTCTGGCCGAGGCCGATGCCCAGCTCGCTCTGGATCTGGCTGACCACCGACTCATGGCCGCCGATGTAGCAGACCATGCTGTCGCACACGCGGATGATGTGGCGGCCGACCGGCTGGCGGAAGATCTGGCTGTAGAAGGTGGCCACGCCCTCGACGTCGCTGGCGGGGATGCCCAGCACTTCGCCGATGGCGTAGATGGCGCCGTCCGGCACCCAGCCGCGCTCTTTCTGGACGATCTTCAGGGCTTCGATGGACGCCGCGCGCGGGTCCTCGTAATGGTGCATCTCGTGCTCGATGGCCGAGCGCTCGGTTTCGCTCAGGGCGAAACGGTCGGTTTGGATAAGCGTGCTGTTCATGCTTAGCGGTCCACGTCAGCCATAACGAAGTCGATACTGCCCAGGTACGCGATGAGGTCCGCGACCATGCTGCCTTTGATCACCGAAGGGATCTGCTGCAGGTGCGGGTAGCTCGGGGTGCGGATCCGGGTGCGGTAGCTCATGGTGCCGCCGTCGCTCGTCAGGTAGTAACTGTTGATGCCCTTGGTTGCCTCGATCATCTGGAACGACTCGTTGGCCGGCATGACCGGGCCCCACGAGACTTGCAGGAAGTGGGTGATCAAGGTTTCGATGTGCTGCAGGGTGCGCTCTTTCGGTGGCGGCGTGGTCAGCGGGTGATCCGCCTTGTACGGGCCTTCCGGCATGTTGCGCAGGCACTGGTCGATGATGCGGATACTCTGGCGCATCTCCTCGACGCGGACCATGCAGCGATCGTAGGCATCGCCGTTGTGGGCCAGCGGTACTTCGAACTCGAAGTTCTCGTAGCCGGAGTAGGGGCGGGCTTTACGCAGGTCGAAGTTGCAGCCGGTGGCACGCAGGCCGGCACCGGTGGTACCCCACGACAGCGCTTCCTTGGTGTTGTACGCGGCGACGCCGATGGTACGGCCCTTGAGGATGCTGTTCTGCAGGGCGGCCTTGGTGTATTCGTCGAGGCGCTTGGGCAGCCATTCGACGAAGTCCTTGACCAGCTTGTCCCAGCCGCGCGGCAGGTCGTGGGCGACGCCACCGATGCGGTACCAGGCCGGGTGCAGGCGGAAACCGGTGATCGCCTCGATCACGGTGTAGGCGCGCTGGCGGTCGGTGAAGGTGAAGAACACCGGGGTCATGGCGCCGACGTCCTGGATGTAGGTGCCCAGGAACAGCAGGTGGCTGGTGATGCGGAAGAACTCGGCGAGCATGATGCGAATCACGTCGACCTTCTGCGGCACCTGAATGCCGGCCAGCTTCTCGACCGCGAGCACGTACGGCAGGTTGTTCATCACCCCGCCGAGGTAGTCGATACGGTCGGTGTAGGGGATGAAGCTGTGCCACGATTGACGCTCGGCCATCTTCTCGGCGCCACGGTGGTGGTAGCCGATGTCCGGGACGCAGTCGACGATCTCTTCGCCGTCCAGCTGCAGGACGATACGGAAGGCACCGTGGGCGGACGGGTGGTTGGGGCCGAGGTTGAGGAACATGTAGTCCTCGTTGGTGCCCTGACGCTTCATGCCCCAGGCTTCGGGGTTGAAGCGTGCCGACTCTTCTTCAAGCTGCTGCTTGGCGAGCGTGAGGCTGTAGGGGTCGAACTCGGTGGCACGGGCCGGGAAGTCCTTGCGCAGCGGGTGACCTTCCCAGGTCGGCGGCATCATGATGCGGGTCAGGTGCGGGTGGCCGGCGAAGTCGATGCCGAACATGTCCCACACTTCACGCTCGTACCAGTTGGCGTTGGGCCAGATACCGGTGACGGTGGGCAGGTTGAGGTCGCCTTCGCTCAGCGACACCTTGATCATCACGTCGCTGTTACGTTCGATCGACAGCAGGTGGTAGAACACGCTGAAGTCGGCAGCCGGCAGGCCGCGGCGCTGGGTGCGCAGGCGCTCGTCCACGCCGTGCAGGTCGTACAGCATGCTGTACGGCTTGGCGACGTTGCGCAGGAAGGTGAGCACTTCTTTGAGCTGGGCACGCTTGACCCACAGTACCGGCATGCCGGTGCGGGTTTCCTGGGCGACGAAAGCGTCGGCGCCGAATCGGTTGTGCAGTTCGACGACCACATCCTGGTCGTCAGCCTTGTAAGGCGGAATATAAATAGCGTTGTCCGCTGTCATGGTCTCGGTCGCTTTGGGTCAACGTTAAGAATGAAGCCAGGCCGCCGGCTCCTGGGGGAGCGGGCGGCAGGTCGCTGGATCAGACTTCGTCGGGGCTGCGCAGGTTGGTTACCGCGATACGCTGTTCGCGACGCAGGTCTTTCTGGGCGGGCATTTCGGCACGGTAGATGCCTTGATCGCCAACGACCCATGAGAGCGGGCGTCGCTCCTGGCCGATCGATTCCTGCAGCAGCATCAGGCCTTGCAGGAACGCCTCGGGGCGCGGCGGGCAGCCAGGCACGTACACGTCCACGGGGAGGAACTTGTCGACCCCCTGAACGACCGAGTAGATGTCGTACATGCCGCCGGAGTTGGCGCACGAACCCATGGAGATGACCCATTTCGGTTCGAGCATCTGCTCGTACAGGCGCTGGATGATCGGCGCCATTTTGACGAAGCAGGTACCGGCGATGACCATGAAGTCGGCCTGGCGCGGCGAGGCCCGGATGACTTCGGCGCCGAAGCGGGCGATGTCGTGGGGCGCCGTGAAGGCCGTGGTCATTTCCACGTAGCAGCAGGACAGGCCGAAGTTGTACGGCCAGAGGGAGTTCTTGCGACCCCAGTTGACCGCGCCACGCAGCACATCTTCGAGTTTCCCCATGTAGATGTTCTTGTGGACCTGGTCCTCTAGCAGCTGATCGGTGACGGTTTCCCGCTCACCGACCGGATACTGCTCGTTGGGTGCGTCCGGATCGATTCTGGTGAGATTGTATTGCATGCCAAAGCCTCATTGTTTCAGCTTCGCTTGCCGCTTGCGGCGACCTTCGGGAGCCCAATCGAGCGCCCCGACGCGCCATAGGTAGACAAGACCAGCCAACAGAATTGCTATGAAAACGAGTGCTTCGACGAATCCGGTCCAGCCGCTTTCGCGGACGGACACAGACCATGCATACAGGAAGAGGGCTTCGATATCGAAGATCACGAACAGCATCGCGACCAGATAGAATTTGGCGGACAGGCGCAGGCGGGCGCTGCCGACGGGCAGCATGCCGGATTCGAAGGGTTCGTTCTTGGCGCGGCCCCAGGCCTTGCTACCAAGCAGGCTGGACAAGCCGAGCATGAAGGCACACAGGCCGACGACACCCAGGAGGAAGATGGCAAAGCCCCAGTTGTGGGCGATGAGTCCTGCCGAATCGGACATGCTTGAAATCCTTATACAGAGACCCAGCTCTGCAGTCTGAAATAAGTAGAGCGGCGACGTGGTGTCGCAGACGCAGTGACCAAATGTCGCAGCTGAATCAATCGCGCTGATTTTATGGGTAAACCCAGTGCAAGTAAAATTTCCGTTGCAAATTTATTCGTAGGTTTAAGAACAAAAAACCTTCGTAACTGGCTGAAACCCCTGATTTTCGGGCATTGCGCACGGTTTTGTTAATTATGTTTCTTGCCTCGCGTAACGACCGTCTAGTTGTGTAATGATAATTAATATCATTTGACTTGAGCTGTAATCTTTTAGCGTTTCTGCGTCTTGTAAAGTTCCTTGGGCAATCTGCCCACTTGCAAATGCGAAAAACTCTCGTTCTAGCAGCTTCCAAGGCGGCTCGCACCGCTCTGGGTCAATACTTGTGCAGTTGAGTGGCGAATGACCGAAGCGGCGATCAGCCACTGGCCGAGCCAGTAGCAGAGGATGATCAGGTACTCGGCGGCGGCGAACGGGCTGACGAAGCGGTCGATGCCGATCAGGCTGTCGGAGAAAACGAAGGCGCAGGCGCCCAGCGCGGCCAGGCCGCCGCAGGCGAGCGCGCGCCAGAGCATGGCGCCGATGGCCAGGGCGTAGAACGCCACCGGTATGAGCAGCGGGCCGAGGCCGTGGCTGGCGAGCAGGCTGAACAGCGAGCCACCGACCAACAGGGCGAAGGCCAGGGCCGGGTAGTGTGGGCGCAGCGCGAGAATGCAGTAGCCGCGCAGGTAGGCCAGGTGGGCGCAGAGAAACGCGGCCAGGCCGAACACGAACAGGTCGCGCGGGATGGCCAGCAGGATGTCACCCAGCACCGAGAAGCCCAGGCCGAGCATGATCCAGCGGCGGTAGGGCGTGGCGGGTGTGGTGCTCAGCCAGGCAATCAGGGCCAGCACGGGAATGGGTTTGACCAGCAGGCCGAGCAGGGCGTTGTCAATCGCCAGTGCATATAGGTAGCAGGCGGCGGCTGCGACGGCGATGAGGAGCAGGTGGCCAGGGCGGGGCATGGGCAGTCCTTGCTATGGGGTAGCCACAAGCTTAGACCTGATCTGGGGATTTGCTGGCGACGCGATGCCTGTAGGGGCGGCTTCAGCCGCGATCACCCGCGAAGCCGGTGTCGGAACCGCGTTGCCTGCATCGCGGCTAAAGCCGCTCCTACAGTGTGTGGCAGAAAAAAGCCCAGGCTCCTCGCGGAACCTGGGCTTCCTGTTCAGCTCAACGCACTCAGTGGAACTGCTCTTCCTCGGTCGAACCGGTCAGGGCGGTTACCGACGATGCGCCACCCTGGATCACGGTGGTCATGTCGTCGAAGTAGCCGGTGCCCACTTCCTGCTGGTGCGCCACGAAGGTGTAGCCTTTGCTGGCGTCGGCGAACTCCTGCTCCTGCAGCTTAACGTAGGCGGTCATGTCGTTGCGGGCGTAGTCGTGCGCCAGGTTGAACATGCCGTGCCACATGTTGTGGATGCCGGCCAGGGTGATGAACTGGTGCTTGTAGCCCATGGCCGACAGTTCGCGCTGGAACTTGGCGATGGTGGCGTCGTCCAGGTTCTTCTTCCAGTTGAACGAGGGCGAGCAGTTGTACGACAGGATCTGGTCCGGGTATTCCTTCTTGATCGCTTCGGCGAAGCGACGGGCTTCGTCCAGGTCCGGCTTGGCGGTTTCGCACCAGATCAGGTCGGCGTACGGGGCGTAGGCCAGGCCGCGGGCGATGGCCTGGTCGAGGCCGGCACGCACCTTGTAGAAGCCTTCACGGGTACGCTCGCCGATCACGAACGGCTGGTCGTACGGGTCGCAGTCGCTGGTCAGCAGGTCGGCGGCGTTGGCGTCGGTACGGGCCAGGATGATGGTCGGTACGCCCGAAACGTCGGCTGCCAGGCGAGCGGCCACCAGCTTTTGTACGGCTTCTTGCGTCGGGACCAGCACCTTGCCGCCCATGTGGCCGCACTTCTTCACCGAGGCCAGCTGGTCTTCGAAGTGCACGCCGGCGGCGCCCGCTTCGATCATGTTCTTCATCAGCTCGTAGGCGTTCAGCACGCCGCCGAAACCGGCTTCGGCGTCAGCCACGATCGGGGCGAAGTAGTCGATGTAGCCATCGTCGCCGGGGTTCTTGCCGGCTTTCCACTGGATCTGGTCGGCGCGGCGGAAGGCGTTGTTGATGCGCTTGACCACGGTCGGTACAGAGTCGACCGGGTACAGCGACTGGTCGGGGTACATCGACTCGGCCGAGTTGTTGTCGGCGGCAACCTGCCAGCCGGACAGGTAGATGGCCTGGATGCCGGCTTTTACCTGCTGCACTGCCTGGCCGCCGGTCAGGGCGCCCATGCAGTTGACGAAATCTTTTTCTGGGCGGAAGGACGGGTGGGCACCTTCGGTGACCAGCTTCCACAGTTTTTCTGCGCCTTGGCGAGCGAAGGTGTGCTCTGGCTGCAGCGAGCCACGCAGGCGAACGACATCAGCGGCGGTGTAGGTACGGGTCACGCCTTTCCAGCGCGGGTTTTCGGCCCAGTCTTTCTCGAGGGCTGCAATTTGCTGTTCGCGTGTCAGTGCCATGGAAATAAACCTCGTCGCATCGATCTTGAGTGTAATTGTGCTGATGCTCGGATACGCGGGTCAGAGGGCCTGGCGGCTGTCCTGTCCGGGGGAGTGCGGCGGCGAACGGAGGAGGTGCGAAGGGGAAGGGTGTGCAGGCCAGGCGAAGGTGTGCCCTGCAGGTCGGCTCGTGGTTGCCTTGCTGCGGTGCGACGCGATTGCCAGAACTGCGGTGATGCGCTTCCGTCCCTCGGGACAACTTCTTCGTTGCAGTCGCAATCCCGTCGAACCGCCTTATGGGCCGTATGGACACGAAGCGCCTCCACGGGTGGTGGGGAGTGCGCTCCGAAGACCCTTGCCAGGGCCTCTGATTAGCGGGAGCGAGGCCATCATGCCTTTGCCAAAAAGAGCCTGTCAAATGTTTTGTAGTGCTTTTTTCTGCTTACTACATCTTTGGTCTAATGCGACTCTACGGTCAGTTTCAAGGCCTTTGGTCGAGGCCTTGAATTGCCTGGATTCAGTCGAGAAGGTCGACTTTGACACGTAAAGTCATGTTTTCACCGCGCTGGGTGCTATAAGTGCGGCTTGACGCACTGATATCGGCCTGGCTCTGCTGGTTGTATCCGGCCAGGGTGATCCACTCGCCGAGCTTGCCGGTGACGGTCGTGTCGGTGCTTTGCACCTTCACTACATCGGGGCGCTCCTGGCTCATGCGGTCGTTGTTGGTGCTGATCTGCAGGCGCACGGTGTCGCCGCTCAGGCGTGGCGTGACATAGAAGCCCTGGGTGACGTTGCGGTACTCGGTGTTGCTCTGCAGGCGCCCGTAGCCGTCGGTGGCGGTGCTGGTGATCGGGACGCTCTGGCCAACCTGGATCAGCGCCGGTTGCCCCTCGCTGGCCTGCACCTGTTGCATGCCGCCTTCGCGGTTGGCGGTGCCGTACTGGATGACCCGCGCGTTGCCGTGGTTGTCCTGGAAGTTGCTGTCGTTGTTGTCGACGCTGATCAGCAGGCGCCTGGGCGCGGTATCGAGCTGTTGCAGCAGGCTGCGCAGGTCGCCGATGCGCTCGGGAGACGCGGTGACGATCAGTTTGTCCTCGAAGGTGCTGACGGTGCCATCCTTGCCCAGGAAGGACTGGGCGGCGGGCAGCAGTTCGGCGCTGCCGCGGTGTTGCAGGGGGATGACCTCGGTGGCGGCCTGGGCGGTGAGGCTGGCGGCCAGCAGCAGGGAGGCGATGAGGGGGCGTAGCGGCATGTCCATGATCTCCGCGGGTGGAATGAACATGATGGCAAATTTGTCGGCATCTTGCCGGGCCTGGATCACAGGCACATGAAAGTGTGGGGTGGTTGCTGGCTGGCGCGAGGCAAATTCCGTAACA
Organism: Pseudomonas entomophila; assembly: GCF_018417595.1. Lineage (NCBI taxonomy): Bacteria > Pseudomonadati > Pseudomonadota > Gammaproteobacteria > Pseudomonadales > Pseudomonadaceae > Pseudomonas > Pseudomonas entomophila. Next base: position 3,849,163 of record NZ_CP070982.1, on the reverse strand, counting down.
TCGGCCCTCGAATTTCAGTCTCGCCCGCCCATTGATTTGGCGCGCCCCCTGTAGGAGCGGCTTTAGCCGCGATCACCCGCGAAGCGGGTTGCCTGTATCGCGGCTAAAGCCGCTTCTACAGAGGACCCCAGCGCAGCCCGAAGGGCGGGCAATCTCCCACAAAGAAAGTGTTTTGCCTTCGCCTCCTGATCAGGACCCCCATGAAACCTGCTCGTCTACGCGCCGACCTGCTCGCTGGCCTCACCACCTCCTTCGCCCTGGTGCCCGAGTGCATCGCCTTCGCCCTGGTGGCCCACCTCAACCCGCTGATGGGCCTGTACGGCGCCTTCATCATCTGCACCCTGACCGCGCTGTTCGGCGGCCGCCCGGGCATGATCTCCGGCGCCGCCGGCTCCATGGCCGTGGTCATCGTCGCCCTGGTGGTGCAGCACGGTGCCCAGTACCTGTTGGCCACGGTGTTGCTCGGCGGGGTGGTGATGATCCTGTTCGGCGCGCTGCGCCTGGGCAAGCTGGTGCGGCTGGTGCCGTACCCGGTGATGCTCGGCTTCGTCAACGGCCTGGCCATCGTCATCGCCCTGGCGCAGCTGGAGCACTTCAAGGAGGGCGAGCACTGGCTCAGCGGCACGCCGCTGTATCTGATGATCGGCCTGGTGGCCTTGACCATGCTGGTGGTCTACGTGCTGCCGAAGCTGACCCGCGCCGTGCCGCCCGCGCTGGTGGCGATCCTTGGTGTCGGCCTGCTTGTGTATCTGCTCGGCCTGCCGACACGCACCCTGGGTGACATGGCGCATATCGCCGGGGGGCTGCCGCAACTGGCCCTGCCGGAGGTGCCCTGGAACCTCGAGACGCTGAAGATCATCGCCCCCTATGCATTCCTGATGGCCATGGTCGGTCTGCTGGAAACCCTGCTGACCCTCAACCTCACCGACGAGATCACCGAGAGCCGTGGCTACCCGGACCGCGAATGCGTGGCACTGGGCGCGGCCAACATGGTCTCGGGCTTGTGTGGTGGCATGGGCGGCTGCGCGATGATCGGTCAGACCGTGATCAATCTCAGCTCCAATGGGCGTGGGCGGCTTTCTGGCGTGGTGGCTGGGGTGATGATCCTGCTGTTCGTGCTGTTCCTGTCGCCGCTGATCGAGCGTATTCCGCTGGCGGCACTGGTGGGGGTGATGTTCGTGGTCGCCCAGCAGACCTTCGCCTGGGCCTCCTTGCGGGTGCTGAACAAGGTGCCGGTGAGCGATGTGCTGGCGATCATCGCGGTGACTGTGGTCACGGTGCTCACCGACCTGGCCATGGCGGTCATGTTCGGTATCGTCATCGCCGCGATCAATTTCGCCTGGCAGCATGCGCGGGAGCTGTATGCCGACAGCCATGACGATGGCGAGGGCGGCAAGCGTTATCAGGTGCACGGCACGCTGTTCTTTGCCTCGACCACGCCGTTCCTGAACCAGTTCGACCCGGCCAACGATCCGGCCAAGGTCACCCTGGATTGCCAGCATTTGAGCTTTGTCGATTATTCGGCGATTGCGGCGTTGCAGACCTTGCGTGAGCGTTATGCCAGAGCGGGCAAGCAGCTGCGGGTGGTGCACGTGTCGGAGCGCTGCAAGAAACTGCTCAAGCGGGCTGGCGAGCAGCACTGACCATTGTGGCGGCCTTATCGCGGCTGAAGCCGCTCCTACAGGGGGTACGCGATCCCTGTAGGAGCGGCTTCAGCCGCGATAGGGCCGCGCTATTCCCCGCGGTTCTTCTTGACGATGGCATCGGCAATGCTCGCCGGTGCCTCGGCATAGCGGGTGAACTCCATCGTGTAGCTGGCCCGCCCCTGGGTCATCGAGCGCATCGAGGTGGCGTAGCCGAACATCTCGCCCAGCGGCACTTCGGCGCGGATCACCTTGCCGGCCGGCGTCTCGTCGCCATCCTGGATCATCCCCCGGCGCCGACTCAGGTCGCCCATGATGTCGCCCTGATACTCCTCGGGCGTCACCACCTCGACCTTCATCACCGGCTCCAGCAGCACCGCGCCGCCCTTCTGCGACAGTTGCTTGGTGGCCATCGAGGCGGCGATCTTGTAGGCCATCTCGTTGGAGTCGACGTCGTGGTACGAACCGTCGTATACCGCTGCCTTGAGGTTGATCAGCGGATAACCGGCGAGCACGCCGTTCTTCATCTGCTCCTCGATGCCTTTCTGGATGGCCGGGATGTATTCGCGGGGGACCACGCCACCGACGATCTCGTTGATGAACTCCAGCCCTTCCTTGCCTTCGTCGCCCGGGGCGAAACGGATCCAGCAATGGCCGTACTGGCCGCGACCGCCCGACTGGCGTACGAAGCGCCCCTCGATCTCGCAGGTGTTGCGGATCTTCTCGCGGTAGGCCACCTGGGGCTTGCCGATGTTGGCCTCGACGTTGAATTCGCGGCGCATGCGGTCGACGATGATGTCCAGGTGCAGCTCGCCCATGCCCGAGATGATGGTCTGGCCGGTCTCTTCGTCGGTTTTGACCCGGAACGATGGGTCTTCCTGGGCCAGCTTGCTCAAGGCGATGCCCATCTTCTCCTGGTCGCCCTTGGTCTTTGGTTCCACGGCCACCGAGATCACCGGGTCGGGGAAGTCCATGCGTTCGAGGATGATCGGTTTGTCGATGTCGCACAGGGTGTCGCCGGTGGTGACGTCCTTCATGCCGATCAGCGCGGCGATGTCGCCGGCGCACACGTCCTTGATCTCGGCGCGCTGGTTGGCGTGCATCTGCACCATGCGGCCGATGCGCTCCTTCTTGCCTTTGACCGAGTTGAGCACCGCGTTGCCGGAGCTGAGCACGCCGGAATACACGCGGGCGAAGGTGAGGGTACCGACGAACGGGTCGGTGGCGATCTTGAAGGCCAGGGCCGAGAACGGCTCTTTGTCGTCGGCGTGGCGCTCCAGGTGCTTGTCTTCGTGGTCCGGGTCGGTGCCCTTGATCGCCGGGATTTCGGAGGGGGCGGGGAGGTAGTCGATCACCGCGTCGAGCATCAGCGGCACGCCCTTGTTCTTGAATGACGAGCCGAGAATGGTGGGGACGATTTCATTGGCGATGGTGCGCTGGCGCAGGGCTGCCTTGATTTCGTCGATGGTCAGTTCCTCGCCGTCGAGAAATTTCATGGTCAGCTCGTCGTTGGCTTCGGCCGCCGCTTCGATCATGTGCGCGCGCCATTCATCGGCCAGTGCCTTGAGTTCGGCTGGAATCTCTTCTTCGCGATAGGTGGTGCCCTGGTCGGCGTCGTTCCAGTAGATGGCTTTCATCTTCACCAGGTCGATCTGGCCGATGAAGTTCTCCTCGGCGCCAATGGCCAGTTGAATGGGGACGGGGTGGTGCCCCAGGCGCTTGTCGATCTGCTTGACCACACGCAGGAAGTCCGCGCCCTGGCGGTCCATCTTGTTGATGTAGGCCAGGCGCGGCACATGGTACTTGTTGGCCTGGCGCCACACGGTCTCGGATTGCGGTTCGACGCCGTCGGCACCGCTGAACACCACCACCGCGCCATCTAGCACGCGCAGCGAGCGCTCCACCTCGATGGTGAAGTCGACGTGGCCGGGGGTGTCGATGATGTTGAAGCGGTACTTGTCGGCGAACTGCTTGGTCGAACCCTGCCAGAACGCGGTGGTGGCCGCCGAGGTGATGGTGATGCCGCGTTCCTGCTCCTGGGCCATCCAGTCCATGGTCGCGGCACCGTCGTGCACCTCGCCCATCTTGTGGTTGACCCCGGTGTAGAACAGGATCCGCTCGGTGGTGGTGGTCTTGCCGGCATCCACGTGGGCAACGATACCGATGTTGCGGTACAGCTCGATGGGGGTCGTGCGGGCCATGGTCGGATCACCTGTGGGTGAGGGTTCTCCCAAGGTAGCAGAGCGGGAGAATCCTGCCGGGGCGACCGTCAGTCGGCGAGCACCTGCAACTGCCATTGGCCATCGACTTCTCGCGCCAGGCCGCTGGCGGGCAGCAGGGCGAGCAGGCGTTCGTGGAGGGCGGCTTCGGTGAAGGCCTTCAGGGTGGCCATGTCCAGCGCGCCGACGGTGATCAGCTCGGCCTTGGTGTAGGACAGCCAGGCCTTCTTCAGGGCCATCAGGACGTCGCTGCCCGCGGTGTTGGCGAAGCGCCGGTGCAGGGTGCGGCCTTCCAGTTCGAAGGTGTGCCGGTGTGTGTAGGTGCTTTCATCGCCGCCACCCTCGACACAGCGGTGGCAGCGGCAGGGGCCGTCGCCGAAGGCATTGCGCAGGTAGCTGTTGAAGTCCACGACGGGCTTGAGGGTCAGGCGTTTGTCGACCTCGAACAGGTCGGCGATCAGGGGTTGTTCGGCGCTCACTCGGTATCCTCGCGTGGGTGTGGCGTGCATCGGCGGGCACCCTAACAGATCGGGGCAGGGGAGGCCATGTGCATCGACGGCATGGCGGTGAACAGGTCGATGCAGACAATGAGGTGTCGCTGCCGTACCCTAGGCGCCGTTTCACCACCCACTCCAACCGAGGTAATCCCGCTTGAGCACCAAGTACCCGTACATCGCCACCGTGACCGTCAGCGCCGAAGACCGTGGGGGCGATACCGAGGCTTCGGAAAACACCAACATGCGCGTGGGCCTCGAGGCGGTGACCGAAGTCCTGAAGAAGGTGCATTTCGTCGGTACGCTCGCAGCGCCGGAAAAAGGCGCCACGCACATCTGTGTCACGCTGGAGAACGGCCTGACCTACTACGGCTTGATCGTCAACGGCCACGCCGAACTCGAAGGCGGCTGGATTGCCTTCGAGTGCGACATGCCCACTCCCGAAGAGCTGGGCCTGTAACTTTCAGTTCAGCGCCATGAGGCACTGCTCGAGGATATCCAGCCCTTCCTCGAGCACCTCAGGCTCGATGGTCAGCGGGGCCAGCAGGCGGATGATGTGCCGTGCCTTGCCACTGGGCATCAGTAACAGGCCTTTGTCCCGCGCGGCCTCCAACACCTTGGCCAGTAGCGCAGGCGCCGGGCTGCCGTCGGTGTTGACGAACTCGATGCCGCGCATGGCGCCCACGCCTGTCAGGCGACCGATAAACGGATAGGCCGTCTTCCAGCGCTTTGCGCGGTGGACGATGGCCTGCTCCTGGCGCTCGCCCCAGGTGGCGATGTGCTCATCCGTCATCTGCGCCAGGCTGGCCAGTGCCGCCGCGCAGGCGATCGGGTTGCCGGAATAGGTGCCACCCAGGCCGCCCTTGGGCAGCGCGTCCACGATTGCCCGACGGCCGAGCACCGCGCCCAGGGGCATGCCTCCGGCAATGCTCTTGGCGAGCAACAACAGGTCCGGTTCTATTCCCAACCGCGAGAATGCGAAGCGCTGCCCGGTACGCCCGAAACCGGACTGGATCTCATCGATGATGACCAGGATCCCGCGCTCGTCGCAGAAGTGTCGCAAGGCTTGGGCAAAGGTTGGGTCGAGGGCGAGAAAGCCGCCTTCGCCCTGTACCGGCTCGAAGATGAACGCTGCCACGTCCTCCACCGCCAGCTCGACACTGAACAGCCGGTCCATGGCCTGTAACGCCTGTTCGCAGGTGACTCCGGTGTCGGGGCTGGGGAAGGGCAAGTGGTAGACCGGGCCGGGCAGTTCGCCGACCCGTTGCTTGTAGGGCGCGACCTTGCCGTTGAGGTTGAGGGTGGCCAGGGTGCGGCCGTGGAAGCCGCCGTCGAAGGCGATGATGGCGCGTTTGCCGGTGGCCGCGCGGGCCATCTTCAGGGCGTTTTCCGCCGCTTCCGCACCGCTGTTGGTGAGCATGCCCGCCGCGGGATAGCTGACCGGAACGAACTCTTTCAGGCGTGCCATCAGTTCGAGATAGGGGCCATGGGGGGCGGCGTTGAAGGCGTAGTGGGTCAGGCGCGTGGCCTGCTGCTGGATCGCCTCCACCACGGCTGGGTTGCAATGGCCCAGGTTGAGCACGCCGATGCCGCCGACGAAGTCGATGTAGCGCTTGCCATCGGTGTCCCAGACTTCAGCGTTGCGGCCATGGGAAAGTGTGATCGGGTGAACGATGGCGATGGAGTGGCTGATACTTTCCTGATGCATGTGCGCGCGGCCTGTTGTTCGAATTAGCCATTATCGAAACGTGCCGGGTCTATATTTCGCAAACGAATTAATCGATTGCTGTCATTCCTAAAATTCGTGATAAGACTGAAATCCGTGTTGCTGTTGCCGGCCCCTTCGCGGGTAAACCCGCTCCTACAGGTCTCCCACAGTCTTCGAACTCAGTGATGCCCCTGTAGGAGCGGGTTTACCCGCGAAGAGGCCGTAACAGGCGGCATCAATTGCCCTCGGCTACCCGCTCGCGAATCCACTGCACGAACGCCTGCACCTTGGGCACCTCGGCCGCATGCTCGGCATGGGCCATGAAATGCCGGCCGTTGCTCGCCAGCGGATGATCCCAGGCCACCATCAGCTTGGCCTCGGCCAGCTCTTCGGCCACGAGATAGCGTGGAATCAGGGCGATGCCGCAACCGGCGATGGCGGCGCGGATGCACAGGTAGAACGTGTCGAAGCGCGGCCCGTGGTAACTGTTCTGGCTGTGCAGGCCCAGGCCGAGGAACCACTCGTGCCAGGCTTCCGGGCGCGAGGCGCATTGCAGCAGGCGGTGCTCGGTCAAGGCCTCGGCGCTGGCGAAGCGATGTTGCGCCAGCAAGTTTGGCGCGCACACCGGCACCACCTCTTCACTGAACAGCTCGATGCAGGTTGCCCCCGGCCAGGTGCCCTGGCCGAAGAAGAAAGCGATGTCGGCCTTGGCCTGCACCAGGTCGAAGGGCTCGAGTTCGTTGCGAATATCCAGGTGGATGCGCGGGTGGCGATCGCCGAAGCCCTTGAGCCTGGGCACCAGCCAGCGTGCGCCGAAGGTGGGCTGGGTGGCGATGCGCAGCACTTCGGTCTCGTCGCCGTAGCTGAGGATGTAGCGGCTGGAGATGTCGATCTGGGTGAGGATCTTGTTCACTTCGGCCAGGTACAGCGCACCTGCCGGGGTCAGGTGCAGGCGCCTGCGGATGCGCTGGAACAGTGGGTGGGCCAGCATCTCCTCGAGCTGCGCCACCTGCTTGCTGACCGCGCTCTGGGTCAGGTGCAACTCCTGCGCGGCACGGGTGAAGCTCAGGTGGCGGGCGGCGGCTTCGAAGCATTGCAGGGCGGTGGTGGAGGGCATCAGGCGTCTGGACATGGCGAGGTGTTACCCAGCGAAAATGGAAGAAGTTCAATCCATGAGGGAATGATGTGTTTCGAAAAGGTCGTTTGTTGAGCCGGCGCCATAGATTAATACTGACCTGGATCAACAATGACAACCCATTGTTCGTAGAGGAGGGAAAGTTAGCGACCGGTGTTTCACAACAACAAGAACGAGCAACTCCGACTTACAGAATTCTGCTCCAACTTTCAGTCGTCCTTGCGACCGACCCATTCGAGGGTTCCCCATGGCATCGCCAGACAACAACAAACAACGCTCCCTGCAACACGGCCTGACCTCGCGCCAGGTGTCCATGATCTCCATCGCCGGCATCATTGGTGCCGGGTTGTTCATCGGTTCCTCCAACGCCATCGCCACCGCCGGCCCGGCCATTCTCATTTCCTACGCCATGACCGGCCTGCTGGTGCTGCTGGTGATGCGCATGCTTGGCGAGATGGCCATCGCCAACCCCAACAGCGGTTCGTTCTCCACCTACGCCAGCGAGGCCATCGGGCCGTGGGCGGGCTTCACCATCGGTTGGCTGTATTGGTGGTTCTGGGTGCTGATCATCCCGGTCGAGGCCATCGCCGGCGCGGATATCCTGCATGCCTATTTCCCGGGCGTGCCGTCCTGGTTGTTCGCCTTCCTGATCATGGTCGTGCTGTCGGGCAGCAACCTGGTCAGCGTGAAGAATTTTGGCGCATTCGAGTACTGGTTCGCCTTGGTGAAGGTGGTCGCGATCATTGCCTTCATCGTGGTCTGCAGCCTGGCGGTGTTCGGTTTCTGGCCGCTGGCCGAAGTGTCCGGAGTCAGTCGCCTGTGGGGCAACGGCGGGTTCATGCCCAATGGTTTTGGCACGGTACTGGGCGGTGTGCTGATCACCATCTTCTCGTTCTTCGGCGCCGAAATCGTCACCATCGCCGCCGACGAGACTGCCAACCCGAAAGACAAGATCCGCCGCGCCACCAACCTGGTGGTGTACCGCATTGCCATCTTCTACCTGGCGTCGATCTTCCTGGTGGTGTCGTTGGTGGCGTGGAATGACCCGGGGCTCAAGGCGGTCGGTTCGTTCCAGCGGGTGCTGGAGGTGCTCAATGTGCCGGGCGCCAAGCTGCTGGTCGACCTGGTGGTGCTGGTGGCGGTGACCAGTTGCATGAACTCCGGCCTGTATACCGCTTCGCGCATGCTTTATTCGTTGGGGGCTCGAGGCCAGGCGTTGGGCATGACCAAGCGCATTTCCGGTGCCGGTGTGCCGACGGTGGCGGTCGTGCTTTCAACGTTGGCGGGCTTTGCCGGTTGCCTGGTCAACTATGTTTTCCCCGGCAAGGTGTTCGGCTTCCTGTTGTCCACCACGGGGGCCATCGCCCTGCTGGTGTACCTGGTGATCGCCGTGTCGCAACTGCGCATGCGGGCGCGCGCCGAGCGGGAAGGCCGGCCACTGGAGCTGAAAATGTGGCTGTTCCCATGGCTGACCTGGCTGGTGATCGGCACCATCGTCATGGTGCTGGGCTACATGCTGTTCAGCGACGCCTACCGCTATGAAACGCTGATGACCGCGGGGGTGACGCTGTTCATCCTGCTGGTGTCGCTGACCCAGCGTGACAACCGTCAGGGTGCGGCGCAGGCGGCCTGATCCGCGTCAAGCCCATGATCTGGTCATGGGCTTTTGCATTGGCGTCTGCTGGGCAGGGCGCTAACATCGGGCGCTTGCCTCCTGTCCCAATTCCAACAAACCAAGGACGCGTATGACCGAGCAAGCCCTATCCCTGCAAGCCCTGGCTGCCCCTGAAGGTATCTGCTACGGCTGCGGCTGTTCCCATCCCAGCGGGCTGCACCTGCAAAGCCATTGGGACACCGATGGTGTTCACCTGCTATGCCGCCACACCCCCGACGCGACCTTCACCGGCTGGCCGGGCCTGGTCTATGGCGGCCTGCTGGCGATGCTGGTGGACTGCCATTCCAACTGGACCGCCATGGCCTGCCACTACCGCGCCGAAGGCCGCGAGGCAGGCAGCCTGCCGCGGATCGACTGTGTCACCGGCCAACTCGGGCTGACCTACCTCAAGCCGACGCCGATGGGCGTCGAGCTGTTGCTCAAGGCGCGGGTCGAAGGCGAGGTCGGGCGCAAGAGCCGGGTGATCTGCGAGGTCTGGGCCGGTGATGTACTGACGGTGCTCGCCGACTCGGTGTTCGTGCGGGTCGATACCGAACAGCTCAAGCTCAAGGCCCATCAGCAGGGCTAGGCCCTGGACGCCAGCTTTGCCCGTGTGATCTGACCGTACCTGTTGCGGTCAGCCCACTGCGCGGCCTCCCACCTGATAATTCTGTCAGTAGACGCCAATCAGGCCGAAATCCTACCGTCAGCAAGCGTCGTTTCGACGTGACAACTGCTCGGACTGGAGGCGGCATCATGCCCAACGGAAATATCCTGCTAGACGGAAAAGAGCCCAACCCCGCTCGATACCAGCAAGGCACTGGCCGGGCCGGGAGGGGAAAGGTTAATCGCCTGTCGAATTTCCTTACAGCTCAATTGCGAAAAGTCCTATTCGACCGCTGGTTCGCTGGGAATAGTCTGATGCCGTTTTCGCAACAGTCTGTCTTGGGTGCTCGCGTATTCCTCATGTCGGAAGGGACTCCGACCCGGCGGTGTAGCCGGTTTTACAACGAGCAAGCCGGACATTTCCCACGTCTTCAGTCCAATCCCGGTGATGGCTCGCCGATCACCGGTTCGCATACGCAGCACAGGAGCTTTTCCATGCGTGTCCCTTTCAATCGCAAGATGCTGCCGCTGGCCGGCCTGCTCATTATCTTGGGCGGCTGTGCCAGCGCAGTGAAACCCACCGAACAGATTGAAATTGCCCATAACGCGGTCAACCGTGCGGTTGCCGCTGATGCCACCCAATATGCACCGGTGAGGATGTATTCGGCGCAACGCCATCTGAACGCCATGGAGCGAGCGTTGGGTGAGCACGATTATGCCGAAGCAAAACTTCTCGCTGTGCGCGCTGAGGTAGATGCGATCGCGGCCGAGGCCGAGGCCGGCGCCGCCAAGGCCGAAGAGAGCTCTGATGAGGCGAGGAAGGCGGTGGACGATATCCGTAAGGAAGGACTGCAAGCGTCAGGTTTTTCCACTGACAAGCCTGCCCATCCATAAAGGAGACGAACATGTCGAACAAACTTTTGCTGCCAGCCTTGTCCGCCCTTGCACTGGTGATCGCCGGTTGTGCCGCCACGCCGGAAAACCCGCAATTGGTCGAAGCCCGCGAGGCCTTCACTACCCTGCAAGGCAAGCCTGAGTCGCATCGCCTGGCTGCCCTGGAAACCCAGCAGGCACAAGCCGCGTTGCGCCGTGCCGAAGAAGCTTCGCAGGTCAATCGCAAGGCGCTCGAAGTAGAGGAGCTCGCCTATGTGGCCAACAGTCGAATCGATGCCGCCAATGCGAAGGTCCGTCAACGTCAGGCCGAGGCGAAACTGAAGAGGGTCGAGGCCGAGCGTGTCAAGGCGCAACTGGACGTGCGCGATGCTCAGCTCAACGCGTTGAAGGCGCGTATGGTCAGCAAGGCTGACAAAGTCGAGCAGACCGACCGCGGTACCGTGGTGTCGTTCAGCGATGTATTGTTTGCGACAAACAAGGCAACGTTACGTAACGATAGCCTCGACGATATCAAGAGCCTTGCCGAGTTTCTGCGTGCAAACCCAGAGCGAAAAGTCCGGGTAGAAGGCTTCACGGATGCCAGAGGGTCGGAAAGTTACAATTTGGCCCTGTCCCGCGAACGGGCCTATGCGGTGGCTGAGAAACTGAGAGACTTCGGTGTTTCAAGCAAGCGCATTGTCAGTGAGGGGTATGGCAAGTCCTTCTTGTTGACGCACAGCACAGATGAGCGTTCACATCAGCGTAATCGACGGGTGGAAATTATCGTCTCCAATGACGCTAATGCCGTGAGAGCCCGTTGACGGATTGATCAGGCGATCCGGTGCAAGCCGGGTCGCCTTTTCATTTGCACCGCCCCGGCGGGGCTGGCATTGTCGGAGGCGATCCGGACGCCCGACAGGATGTTGCCATGCCCTACCAGATCCGCCCGGCCCGCGACGCTGACAGCAGCGCCCTGAGCCATGTCGGCCAGGCCACCTTCGCCTTGGCCAGCCCACCCGACAGCGCCCCTGCCGCGCTGCAGCACTATATCGCCCACAACCTTCAGCCCGAGCATTTCCTGGTGCACCTGCAGCACCCCCACAAGCGTTTGCTGGTGCTCGAACAAGCGGGGCGGGTGGTGGGCTACAGCATGCTCGACCTGGCGCCTGGCAGCCTGGGTATCGGCGCCGCCGACCACCTGGTGGAGATTTCCCGTTTCTACCTGTTGCCTGACGTCCATGGCAGCGGGGCGGGGCAGCAGCTGCTGGAGGCGACCCTGGCCCACACCCAGGGAGCGGTGCGCCTCACCGTCAACGAACTCAACGCGCGGGCCATCCGCTTCTACCAGCGCAATGGTTTTTGCAAGGTGGGGGAGGCGGTTTTCCCGTGTGGCGAGGAGCGCCATCGCGACTGGGTGATGGTCAGGGACACCGCTTCGCTAACCCTTGCCAACCTCATACCACCAAGGCCTGAACATGACTGATCTGTCCGCGTTCCCCATCACCCGCAAGTGGCCGGCACGATACCCCGAGCGGTTGCAGCTGTACTCGCTGGCCACGCCCAACGGTGTCAAAGTCTCGATCATGCTCGAGGAGATCGGCCTGCCCTATGAAGTGCACAAGGTCAGCTTCGAAACCGATGACCAGTTGAGCCCCGAGTTCATCTCGCTGAGCACAAACAACAAGATCCCGGCGATCCTTGACCCCGATGGCCCCGGTGGCCAACCGCTGCCGCTGTTCGAGTCGGGGGCGATCCTGCAGTACCTGGCCGAGAAGAGCGGCCAATTGCTGAGCCACGACCCGGCCCAGCGCTACCAGACGCTGCAGTGGCTGATGTTCCAGATGGGCGGCATCGGGCCGATGTTCGGCCAGGTGGGGTTCTTCCACTTCTTCGCAGGCAAGGACTACGAGGACAAGCGGCCGCGGGATCGTTACGTCAACGAATCGAAGCGCTTGCTGGGTGTGCTGGATCGGCACCTGAAGGGGCGTGAATGGATGGTGGACGAGTACAGCATCGCCGATATCGCCATCTTCCCCTGGGTGCGCAACCTGGTGGAGCGCTACAACGCACGGGACTTGGTGGGGTTCGATGAGTTCAGGGAGGTGCAGCGGGTGCTGGCCAGCTTCCTCGAGCGCCCGGCGGTGCAGCGTGGCCTGAAGATTCCTGGCTGATCACGCCTCACCGCTGTAGGCGCGGCTTCAGCCGCGATGCAGGCAACTCGGTGCCTGGCACCTGCTTTGCGGGTGATCGCGGCTGAAGCTGCTCCTACGGGTCAGAAGAGCTGGTTGAGCAGCCAGTACAAGCCCCCGGCCAGCAGCATCGCCGCTGGCAAGGTCAGCACCCAGGCCATCAGCAGGTTGACCAGGGTGCGCTTCTGGATCCCCGACCCGTTGGCCACCATGCTCCCAGCCACACCGGAGCTGAGCACGTGGGTGGTCGACACCGGCAGCCCGAACAGGTCCGCCGCACCGATGGTGCACATCGCCACCACCTCGGCCGAGGCGCCCTGGGCATAGCTCAAATGGGTCTTGCCGATCTTTTCGCCCACCGTGACCACGATGCGCCGCCAGCCGACCATGGTGCCCAGGCCGAGGGCAATGGCCACCGCCACCTTGACCCACAGCGGAATATAGCGGGTGGCGTCGTCGAGCTGGCGCTTGAACAGTTGCACATGGCGAGTGGTGTCGGCGTCGAAACGGGCCAGTTGGTGCTTGTCGAGCAAGCGGATCGCCTCGCTGGTCAGGTACATGTCATTGCGCACGTTGGCCATGGCTTCGGCGGGCACGCGCTTGAGCGAGCCATAGCCTTTGACCTCCTCGCCGATCATGCCGGTCAGCGCGGCGAGGGCGGGAACCAGTTCGGGGCTGGCCTTGGGCGTGCTGATGAACGCGGTCAGCACCTGGCGCGGGTCTGCCGGGGCTGGCTGCGGCGCACTGCGTACCAGGGCCTGTCGGGTCACTTCGGCCACGGCCGAGAACTGCAGGGCCTGCTCGTTGGGCATGGTCTTGTTCAGGGCGTAGGCCATGGGCAGGGTACCGACCAGAATGAGCATGATCAGGCCCATGCCTTTCTGTCCGTCGTTCGAGCCATGGGCGAACGACACGCCGGTGCAGGTCAGGATCAGCACGCCGCGGATCCACCAGGGCGGCGGGGTCTGGCCTTGCGGCGCCTGGTACAGCTCCTGGCGCTTGACCAGCGCGCGCAGGGCCAGTAGCAGCAGGGCGGCGCAGGTGAAACCGATCAACGGCGAGAACAGCAGGGCGTAGCCGACCTTGCTGGCCTGGGCCCAGTCCACCCCACTGGTGCCGTCGCGCCCATGCATGAGCGCGTTGGCCACGCCCACGCCGATGATCGAACCGATCAGGGTGTGCGAGGAGGAGGCCGGCAGGCCCAGCCACCAGGTGCCCAGGTTCCAGATGATCGCCGCCAGCAGCAGGGCGAAGACCATGGCGAACCCGGTGCTGGAGCCCACCTGCAGGATCAGTTCGACCGGCAGCAGGGCGATGATGCCGAACGCCACCGCACCGCTGGACAGCAATACCCCCAGAAAATTGCACAGCCCCGACCACACCACCGCCACCGGTGCCGGCAGCGAGTGGGTGTAGATCACCGTGGCCACGGCATTGGCGGTGTCGTGGAAACCATTGACGAACTCGAAGCCCAGGGCGATCAGCAGCGCCAGGCCCAGCAGCAGGAACGGGGTGACGGTGGTGACCACGGTGCCGCTGGCGCTGACGTCCTGCTTGAGGCTCCAGAAGGTGTAGGCCAGGCCGGCCAGGAGTAGGCCGATGAACAGGGTGAGGGTGGCGCGGCTGGGTTTGTGAGCAAGCTGGGGACGTGAATCGCGGTGGGTCAGTTGCGGCTGGCTGGCCAGTGACGGGGTTGCCATGGGGGCTCCGGTTGGCGTCGGGCAAAGGGTGCCGAAGGCTTCCAGCATAGAAACAAATCGTTACTTGTGCGTGACCTCGGTCAATGAACGTCTTAGGCTTGCTGAGGTGAGATGTCGCGCAGGTCACTGATGATTCGATGCAAGCGTGTCTACGAAGCGGCATTGCCGAGCGATGGCCAGCGTGTGCTGGTCGATCGCCTGTGGCCGCGCAACACGCGCAAGGATGAGCTGCAGGGCCGGTGGCTGCGTGAGGTGGCGCCATCCGACGAACTGCGTAAGGCGTTCCATGCCGGAGAAATGGATTTTGCCGGTTTCACCCGGTGCTACCAGCAGGAACTGGCTGCCCATCCCGAGTATTGGTACCCCTTGCTGGACCTGGCCGACAAGGGCGTCCTGACCCTGCTGTATGCCGGCAAGGATACCGAGCACAACAATGCCCAGGTGCTGGCCCGCTGGCTGGAAGACGAACTGGAGCGGCGCGGCCCGGGCAGTTCGCCTGTCTGCTATGCCCCCGAAACCCCCTGACCCCGTGTGTTCGATGATGCCCCTTCAACTGTTCCCCGCCGCCGACAGTCACCGTACCTTCGCCCGTGACCTGACCCGCCGCGCCATGCTGCCGTACTACCGTGAATTCGACCTGCTGTGGATCGAGGAAGCCTTCGACGAGGCCTGGGGCTGGCGCGAGCAGTGGCTGGTGGTCGACGGCGACCAGGTGCTGGGCTTCTGCAGCCTGAGCCAGGACCGCCAGGCATTGTATATCCGCGAGTTGCACCTGCTGCCTGAACATCGTGGCCGGGGTATCGGTGGCTGGGTACTGGAGCAACTGGCCGGCTGGACGGCGCAGCGGCGCTTGCCGTTGCTGCGCTTGACGGTGTTCGGCAGCAACCCGGCGCGGCGCTTGTACCAGCGCCGGGGCTTCGTCGAGGTGGGCATGGACGAATGTTTCGTGCGGATGCAGCGCTCTGTGGCCTGACACGATCCTTGTAGGAGCGGCTTCAGCCGCGATCACCCGCGGGGCGGGTGCCATGCACCGCGTTGCCTGCATCGCGGCTGAAGCCGCTCCTACCGTGACACACCCGCACAATCTGGCCGCGAGCCACTGTCGCCTCCAGCACCTGCCCCTGCAACGGCAGCAGGTCGCCAATCAGCAGGTTCTGCAGCAATGCCTTGCCATCGAAGGTATTACGCCCCAGCTCGATCTCCCGGACCCCCTCGACCCGCATCACCGCCTTGCCCACCTGGCCGAGGTGATTGCCGCTGATCAGCAACGGCCCGGACAACGGCGCGGCGTTGCGCAGGCTGACGGCGTACTCCGGGGTATTGCCGATGCGGTTGCCTACCAGCGCGAACGCCGCAACGTCACTGGCGTCCACCGCGCTACCCTGGCTGCTGGCCAGCAGGTTGTCGTCGATCAGCAAGGGGGCTGACGGGGTGGGCGCAAGGTTGCGCAACTGGATGCCATTGCCGCGGCTGTCGCCGATGCGATTACCGGCCAGCAGCACGGCGCCGCGCTGGTCGCTGATCTCGATGGCCGCCTTGGCGGCGCCGAGGATCAGGTTGTCCTGCACCCGTGCCCGGGTTTGCCCGCGCAGGCGCACGCCGCTGTTGTTGTCGATGCCACGCACCTGGTTGCCGCTCAGGTTCAACTGGCTGTCACGGACGTCGATGGCGTACTGCTGCGATTGCTCGAACTGGCTGCCGGTGAGGGTCGCCTGGCTGTGCTGCAACTCCACGGCACTGGACAGCTCGCTGAACAGGCTGTTCTCGATCAACACCGTGGCCGGGTGGGAGCCGGCCGGTTGCTGGGCGCTGAGCGCAGTGCTCAGGCCGCGGGACAGGTTGGCGTTGTAGCCCAGGCGCCTGAGTGTCGAGCCGACCACCTGGGTGTGGCTGCCGGCCCAGGCCACCACGAACGGCCGCCAGGCGCGGTCGGTGTTGCCCGGTTTGTCGCCGGCCATGCTTTCCAGTGTCGAGCGGTTCAGCCCCAGCCAGCCCTGGTTGATCAGGGCGGTGCCGGAAAAGGTGTAGAGGTAGAGGTGAGTGTCCTCCAGCACCAGACCGGCATCCGGCCCGATCATCAGCGGATAACTCAACAGGTAGCCATCCTTGTAGCGCTTGAGGATGCGGGCATCGTTCAGCGCGTCATGCAGTTGCGCCAGGGTGATGCTGCCACTGCGCAGCATCACGGCCTGCGGATGGTGCGCCTGGTAGCCGGCGATGGCGCGGAACAGGCCGTTGTTGACGAAGGGCTCGAACGGCCAGCTGCCGGCCTGGGACGAGAACATCGGTTGCAGGGTGACGCTGGCACGGCCTGGTGGTCGTGGACGGCTGGCCTGTTCGAAGGCTACCGCCTGGTGCGCTTGCTGACGCAGCTCGGCCAGTTGCCGTTGGTGTTGCTCCAGGGGCAGGGTTTCGATGGCGGGTGAGGCTTGGGCGGTGCTTGCCAGCAGCAGGGCGGCCAGGCAGTAAAGGCGGGTAAGGGGGGCCATGGGATCGTCCTTGTTCACGGCAGGTTGGGGTAGGCCGGCTTCAGCGGGCCGCCGATCTGGCTGTAGTTGTCCACTTCGCCATCTTCTTCGTCGTACAGCTGGCGGGCTAGGCGATGGCCGGGCGCTCGGGCGAGGAAGGGAATCAGCCAGGCCAGCTTGTAGGGGGCGACTTCGGCTTGGGCCTTGCCCTTGAGCTCGGGCAGGGTGCCTGGTTCGAGCACACTGCGGGCGGCGAAACGGGCCAAGCGGTCAAGGGTCTGCTGGTCGTCGTCGCTCCAGGCCAGGCCGTTGGCGCGGGCCGACTCGCTGAGCAGCACCAGGGGCACCAGGGCGTATTGGCTGTAGTTGGCGGCCAGCTTGCTGCGCGCCACTTCAAGCGGCAGATAGGCGTAGTCGTCATGGCGCACGGCCTGGGCCAGGCCCCGGCGCAGGTTGCCGTCGGCCCAGCGGATGAAGTCGTCGCGGCCCACCAGCATGCCGGTGGCGGCCACGGCCCAGGCGGCCCAGTAGTCGTGGTTGTTGAAGTACACGGTGGTGGAGGTGCGGCGTGGCGCGTATTCGCGAATCACCTGCTCGCCTAGTCGGGTGAACCACTGCTGCTGCGTGGCGCTCAGGCGCACCTTGCCGTCGGCGGCGGCCTGGGTCAGCAGCACGCTGCCGGCCATGGCCGCCAACGCCCACTTGCGCGCGGCCATGCCGGTGTTGCTGGCGTCCGGTGCGAGCAGGGCGCCGGCCTTGGCCCAGTGCTCCAGCCACTGGGCCTGGCAGGCCAGGGCGAGGTTGGCTTGCTTGGGCTTCTTGGCCTGCTGGAAGCGTTTGCCGGCCTGGATCAGGCCGGCGATGAACGGCTTGATCTGCCCGGCGATGCGCTCGCTGTCGGTGTCGGGGCTGGCGCGCAGGGTGGATTTGCTGGCGTCGCGCGGGTCGTACTTGCTTTGCAGGAGCAGGCTGCCGGTGTAGGGCGGTGGCGGCTCCTTCGGGCAGGGCAGGGTGCGGTAGTCGGTGATCATGGCCGACTGTGCGGTGGCGCGTGGCGGCCAGATCGATTGCGCTGCGTGGGCTTGGGGGAGCAACAGCGTCAAGATGAGTACGCTTGACAAGCCCAGGGCTGCTTTGCCGATCACAGACATAACCGTGTCTCCACTTCGGTCGCGGCGGTGCCGGCCTTGGTCGGCTCGAGGAACACCGAGAGCAGGTTGGCGCCGGCAAACTCGGGCGCCTTGCTCAGTTCCAGGTAATACTGGCCACCGCTCACCGCCGCCTCGCGGCGGAACCACACCTTGTCGCGGGCGCCATTGTCGTAATAGACGAGGAGGTAGAAGTCCTTGACGTTCCTGTCGCTCAGGCGGATATCGAGGAAGCCGTTGGACAGGGTCTGGCGTGCACTGCCGGCGTTGCTCAGCAGCTCGATACGTTCGCCGACTTTCAGCGCCGGGCGTTGCAGCTTGGTGGCCAACACGGCTTGCGACGCCTTGCAGCCCCCTTGTATAGCCGGCACCAACTGGCGGTACATCAAGGGTGAGTCCAGCCGGTAGTTGGCCGGCAGTTCCCAGATGATCAGCTTGGGCGGTGCCGCGGGCTTGTAGTCGGCGGACAGCAGGTATTCCAGCAGCGAGCCATCTTCGCCCACGCCGGGCAGGGCGTAGTTGAGGATATCCACCTCCAGGTACTGCTTCAGGTAGCCGTCGAAGTTGAACTGCTTGCTCTCGTCCTCACGGGCCGCCGCGTTGCTGTCGCCGACCAGGATCACCTCGGGGTCGGGCGCTTCGTCGAACAGGGCGCCGCTGTCGTTGGCCAGCGGCACGGTCTGGTAGCCGCGCACGTACTGGAAGCCGTAGTTGTTGCCACAGATGTAGCTCAGGGCCAGGTTCAGGGTGCCATCCTTGGGCACCATCACCCCGGGCTCGGTGCGGTACTGCTTTTTCGTCAGGCCAGCGTAGAACGGCTGGCGGCGGATCTCCTCGGCCATCAGCCTGGCCGTGGCTTCGGCGCCGGCCGGGGTCCAGTGGTGGTCGCGGCGGAAGAAATACTCGCCCTTGGGCGGCTGGCGCACCAGCTGCATCATTGGCGCCACCACCGCGCCGCCCTGGCGCAGTTGCCCCAGATAGGCGTCAAGGTTGCGGCTGGCGCGGTCATGGTCGAAACCCAGCAGATGATCGGCTTGGAGCTTGTCGCGGTGCATCAGGCCGCGGGTCGGCTGGATCGCCATGGCCACCTGGATGCCCTGCCGGTGAAACGCGGCCATCAACCGGGCGAACTCCGGGCGCATGGGCGCGGGGATGCCGAAATCGTTGGTCAGGTCGACCATCGAGCGAAACAGCCAACGCTCCTTGCCGGGGACGATCTGGCGCATCAGCTTCATGCGCCCTTCGGCATAGTGCCGTGGTTCGGCCAGGGCCGGGCAGGCCATGCACTGCAGGTTCTCGCAGCCGGGTTTGCCAGGCTCGGCCGCCTGGCCCGGCAAGCTGAGCAGCGCGAGGGTGGCCGCCAGGCCGAGGGGGAGGAGGGTGTTCATGGGCCAGTCATCCTTGCGTTCGGCGTTGCGTCACTCGGTCGGGTCGATGCTGTTGGCCAGGCTCAAGCTGCGGTTGCCTGGCAGCAGCACATAGCTGTACGAGCGGCCCTTCTTCAGGAACAGCTCGTCGAAACTGGCCACCTCCTTGTCATTCACATAGGCGGCGAAGTCGATCTTGATCTCGTTGACCATGCGTGCGCCGGTCTGGCGGTTGGCCAGGGCCTTGACCACCTCATGCTTGCCATCGGCGGTGCGCAGCGTGGCCTGGGCCGGGGTCAGGTTGTAGAAGGCCACCTGGGCCTTTTTCGGCTCGTTGACGTACTGGTCGGCGATCAGGTCCAGTTGCTTGCCGTCGTACACCACGGTGCTGGCGGCGTTGGCCGCCAAAGTCGCCTCGATGGCCTTGGCGCCGATGCCGATCTTGTGCGCGCCCGCCGGCACGAAGCGGTAGCCACCGAGTTGCCCTGGGGCGACCTTCTGGGGGTTGACCTTGCCGCTGAGGGTCACCTCGATGTTGGCGTCGGACAGGTTGAGTACGCGCACGAATGTCGAGTCGGCCGGGGCCACGGCGTCATACAGGTCGGCGTTGCCTTCGGCGGCCAGGGTGGAGTGGCTGGCGACCGTCAGGGCGAGGGCGGCGAACAGGGTTGAAGGCTTCATCAGGTGCTCCTTTGAACGTCAGAAATGCCCGGGTTGGGCGGTGTGACGGGCTGTGTCGGGGCGCTGCGCGAGCAGGGTGCGCAGGGGGAACTCCCAGACCACCGTGTCGATACGCGGGTCTTGCAACTGGTCGCTGGCCAGGAACTGGTTCATCGCCTCGAACGGCCCGCGGGCTTCCACGGCGATGGACAGCAGGTCGCGGTTGAGCGCCTCCTTGAGGAAACCGACGAAGTTCCAGTCGTCGATCTTGCTGTAGCTGGTGCCCACCAGCAGCAGGTTCTGGGTCTGCTCAGCGAACAGTGCGTCACTGTCTTGTTCGGCCTTGAGGGTCTCGTACAGCTCGATCGGGTTGGGGCCGAACTGCGGCGCCAGGCGCGCATGGTCGAACTGCAGGTAGTTCATCAGGTCGCCCTTGACCTGTTTCTCGCCGGTCCTGTGCGACACGTACACCTGGTCACCCAGCAATTGCGGGCGCTGGCGGGCCAGTTCGTAGGCCGACAGGCGCGCGCCGTCCGGGCTCCAGTGGGTGTCGGACTTGAGGAACAGCGCTGGCCCGGACAGGTTGCGCAGGTAGGCCTCGCGCAGTGCCACCACGTCCAGCTGCCGGGCTTGCAGGTCGCTGACGAAGCGGGCGTAGAGGCTGGAAACCCGCGGGTCGAAGGCGCGCTGGGCGTGCTGGGCGTAGATGTCAAGTTTCATCGGCAGCGGCAGCAGCACCAGGTGCTTGCCATGGCTGGCCAAGCGCTGGGCAACCTCGGTGATCTGTTGCAGTTGGCGGGCCAGGTTGGCGTCCAGGTCGTTGGGCACGCGGTATTCCTGGCGAGTGTAGAGCCAGCCGCGCCTGCCCAGTACCACGCCGCTGGAGCCCTCGCCGAACAGTTGGAACTGGGCGTCTGCCCATAGCCCGATCGACGGATCGCGCAGGAAGAAGCGCTTGTCGTAGGCCTGTTCGAACTTGCGCAACAGCTTGCCGTCGACGAACAGGTTCCAGGCGTCGGTCTGGTTGCGGGCGAAGCTCACCACAGGGGGCAGCGAATAGACGAACATCGCCGCCAGCACCAGGGCGAAGAGCACACCGTTGGCCTTGCTGGCCGATTTCATCACTGGGTACATGTGATTCCCACAGAACATAAAGTTGATTCGTTGATCGACGCACCCCAGCAGGGATCTCCTAGAACTGGAAATACAGGAACGGCGAGAACGAACTGGCCGCCAGGCTGCTCAGCGCCAGCAGGAAGCCGCCCCACAGCAACAGGCTGTGCAGCACACCCACATGGCGCATGAAGTAGCCGTCCTGGTTGCCGGCGTAGAACCGCACGTTGTTGATCCCCGCCAGCACCAGCCAGGCCAGCGCCACCACGGCGAAACTCATGGCCATCTTCGAGGCCCCCAGCACGTACAGCTCCAGCGAGCCGAGGCCGTTGAAACCCAGCAACGCCTGGTAGATGGCGAGGCTGTGGCGCAGGTCCATGGTGAAGAACAGCGGCATGCTGAAGGTGATCAGCAGCGCCGTGCGCAGGTTGCGCCCCAGGCGGTAAGGCGTGTTGAGCTTGGTGGCCAGGCCGAACTTACGCTCCAGCACCATCCCCACCCCGAAGAACAACCCCCAGCAGATGAAGGCGAAGCTCGCGCCGTGCCACAGCCCGGACAGCAACATGGTCCAGACCAGCGCCGGCAGGGCGCCGGCCACGCGCTTGCGCACCAGCGGCAGGTACACGTAGTCGCGCAGAAAATGCGCGAGGGTCATGTGCCAGCGCGACCAGAACTCGGTGATGCTCTGCGACACGTAGGGTTGATTGAAGTTTTCCGGGAAGCGAAACCCCATCATCAAGGCCAGGCCCAGGGCCATATGGCTGTAGCCGGCGAAATCGAAGTACAGCTGCAACGTCGACACCACCAGGCCGAACCAGGCATCGCTGAACTGCAGCGTGCCTTCGCCGACGAATAGCGCGTTGATCGGCGCCAGACGGTCGGCGATCAGCACCTTCATGATGAAGCCGAGCATGAAGCGGCACACGCCCAGGGAGAACAGCTCCAGTGAGTGGCTGCGCTGGCGCAGTTGCGGTGCCAACTGGCTGTAGCGCAGGATCGGGCCTGCCACCAGGTGCGGGAACAGCGCGACGAAGGCGGCGAAGTCGATGAAGCTGCGGGTCGGCGTGGCGTCCTTGCGGTAGATGTCGACGATGTAGCTCAGGGCATGGAACACATAGAACGAGATGCCCAGCGGCAGGAAGATGTTTTCCAGGGTCCAGGTATCGATGCCCAGCGGCGCCAGCAGCAGGGCCAGCACCTCGGCGCCGAAATTGGCGTACTTGAAGTAGCCGAGCGTGGCCAGGTTGCCGGCCACGCCAAGCCACAGCAGGCGCAAGGCCCCGCGTTTGTCAGCGCTGTCCAGGCGCGCCTTGATGCCCAGGCCGAAACCGTAGTTCCAAGCGGTGATGGCGACGAACAGCAGCAGGAAGTCCGGGCGCCACCAGGCGTAGAAAATGTAGCTGGCGGCCACGATCACCAGCGAGCGCCACCGCGGCCGGACCAGGTAGTAGATGGCCAGGAACAGGGGCAGGTAGAGGAACAGGAACACATTGGAAGCGAAGATCATGTCGGTCCGCCCTCAGTAGCTGATCACGACGCCGACGCTCAGTTGGTAGTCGTCGCCGGTGTCCAGCGCGCTGCCTGCGTTGAGGTAGCTGGCGCTGACCAGGGTGTTGACGTCCAGGTGCTTGCCGTCGAGGGCGACCGGGAACATTTTCCAGTAGTAGTTGAGGTCGATCATCTGCCCGACGTTGCCGCCCTTGCCGTGCAGGCCGGCGTTGAGTTCGCTCTGGCGCCGGGCGCGGGCATCGGCGGCCAGGCGGATCGGCAGGGCACCGCCCGGGTCGCGCAGGTTGAGCTGGGTGACCCGCAGGTCCAGGGCGCTGCGCGGGGTGGGGCGGGTTTCCAGGGCGATGCCGTAGTAGCTCAGGTTGCGCAGGTCGAGGGCGACGAACGCGCTGGTCAGGCGCGTGCTGTAAGCGCCCTGGCGGGTGATGCGGTCGGACTGGATCGGGTTGAGGCGAAAACCGTCGTTGTCGTTGTCCGGCTTGTCGGTCAGGCCGCCGCGCAGGGCCACGCGCGGCGTCCAGGGCAGGGTATCGAAGCGCTTGCCGAGCTCGCCCAATGCCGCCCAGCCGCGACTGCTGTGCCCCGTGCTGGTGACGCCGTTGCCGGCGGTGTTGTCCATCGTGCCGTCCAGCGCCGCCAGCTCCAGGTGGTAGTCACTGGCCAGTGGCAAGTGGTCGCCCTTGAAGAACAGCCCGTAGCGCCAGCCCTTGAAGTCGTAGCGGTCGTCGATGTCGTGGCCGCTGCGGTCGTTTTCCTGCATCAGGCGCAGGCCGGCCTGGTTATTCGGGCTCCAGCGATAGGCGTACTGGCCCATGAGGTACAGCGTGCGTGCCTCGCTGGCGGCCAGCGCATTGACGTCGGTGTTGTAGTTGCGAAATTTCTGCCCGACCGCGACGAAGGCGTCGGAGAAGGTGTCCTGGTAGTTGAAACGCAGCGACTCCAGGCTGTCGTCCCACCAGATGCCGTAGTCGTCGTGGAAGCGCTGGCGGCCGAGCGACAACGAGAAGCGCGGGTCGTCGCCGATCAGGTTGCGTTTGACGTACAGCTCGCGCAGCTCGGCGTACCAGCCTTCAGGCTGCTCGCGTTCGTTGTTGTTGGTCGATTCGTTGGCCAGGTTGCTCGACTGGCTGGAGTCGTAGTTCAGCCACAGGCGGCCATAGACCATCCACCTGGCCCAGCGTTTTTCCGGCGAGTACCAGGCGAACGATGGCTCGTAGCGCAGGCTGTAGAAGGTCTCGCGATCACGCCCGACCTGCGAGTCCTGCGGGCCATAGCCGGCCTGCACGGTGAACTTGTTGAAGACTTCCGAAGTGATCGCTGGTTCGTCGGCGCTGGCCACGCGCACGGGTGCGCTGCTGTCGGCTTCGGGGCCGGTGACTTCCTCGAGCGCCAGGGCCGTTGGCAACGGTGCCAGGGCGAGCAGGGCGCCGAGCAGGGGGTGGTGCGCTTTCACAGGGGGGCTTCCTTCAACAGATCGTTGCGTGCGGCCAGGGCGCGCTCGATATCATCCTTGGGCAGGGTCTTGTCCAGCCGTTTGAGCAGGCCACGGGCGCGGGTCTCGCCCAGGTCCAGGGCGATGCGCGCGTAGGTGTAGGCTTTGACCGGGTCGTGGCAGATCGCACGGCCGCGCAGGTACACGGTGGCCATGCGGTACCAGGCGGCGGTGGCGCCCTGTTCGGCCTGGGCCTGCCAGACGGCGATGGCGCGTTGCTGGTCGGGCTGGTCGAGGCCGCCCTTGCTGTACAGGTCACCCAGCAGCAACTGGGCGTCGGGGTAGCGGGCGGCGATCAGTTCGTCGATCAGCACCTGGGCTTTTTCCGGGTCGAGGGTCAGCCAGTTGTTGACCATGTAGAACGCCGCCTCCAGCGCCTTGGCCCGGGTCGGCTCCTTGGCCCGCACCTGGGCGATCAGCGCCTGGGTTTCTTCGGCGTTGTGCTCGGTGGGGTTGGAGATCATGAAGTTGGCCTTGGACACCAGCGCCGGCAGGTAGCCACGGGCGACCGCATGGTCCAGCCAGCGCTGGGCTTCGGCGATACCGTCGGCGCGCAGCTTTTCGTTGGCCTTGTCGCGGGCCAGTTGTTCAGGTGTCGGCTCGACCTTGGGGCCCATGGCGCTGCCCTGGCGTTGTTCGCGCTCGGCCTCCAGTTCGCCACGGAACACGCCGTGGATGTTGTCCAGCAGCGCGCCGATGCGGTGCACGACCTCCACCGGCAAACCGGCCATTTCGGGCTCCAGGCTGCGGGCGAAGTCCAGAAAGGCTGTGTCCTGGCGCTCGCCCAGGAAGCGGTAGTAGCGCTCGACGCCGCGTGGGTCGATGCGCGCGGCCTTGCGGTACCAGCGTTCGGCTTCGGCGCGTTCGCCCTGGCGTTCGGCGACCACGGCGCGGTACAGCTCGGCACGGCAATTGAGCAGGCAGCTCTGCTCGTACAGCGCCAGCAGTTCGGCGGCGCGTTCGCCGGGGAACTGCTGCGGGTAGACCAGGAACACCTCCAGGCTGGTACTTGTACTGCGCGGGTCGAGACCGTTGGGGAAGCGGGTCAGAGCTTGGCGCACCCACGCCTCGTGGCTGCGCTGCAGGCGCGCAGTACGGTCGAGCAAGCGCGCCAGCGAGGCGAGCGCCGGGATCTGGCCATGGCCGTCGGCGAAGGCTTCCTGGTACAGGCGCACGATCTCCTGACGGTTGGCGCCGTCGCTGTTGGCCAGCACATCGCCAAGCAACTGCTTGGAGGCCAGGTCGCCACGGTCGGCGAGCTGACGCAGGTCGGCCACGACATCGGCCGCCGGGTCCTTGTACAGCGCGTAGCGGATCTGCTCCAGGCTCTGCCCTGCGCAGGCGCTGCCGGCCCAGATCAGGCCCAGGCCGGCCAGCAGCAGGCGCGGCGTGTTCTTGGCGTTCATGGCCTGCCCTCAGTTGCCGCTGCCGAACGGCAGGCCCAGGTACAGGTCGACCGCCACCGCCTTCTGGTAGGCCGCCGCCGGCAGCGGGCTGTCTGGCTGGATGGTCAGGGCCAGGTTGCGGTTGACCTCGTCGGAGCGGGCATCCACCAGCGTGCCGCTGAAGTGCTGGTCGAGGCCGAATACCTGCATGTCCACCGAGCGCACGCGGCTCACATCGGCGAGCTTGTCGAACGGCACGTTGGCGCGCACGAACAGGCCCTCGTGTTTCGGCAGCAGGTGCAGCATCGGCGCGGCCTTGTAGCCGAAGCCATCCAGCGGTTGCGACGGATACCAGACCTGGCAGTCGCACGGGCTGTTGATCACCGTCTCGATGCTGGCGCGCCCCAGCAGCGCCTGCAGGTCGCCGGGCGCGAGGTCGGCCAGGGCCTTCATGTCTGCCGGGCTGGTGAAACTGGTGGCCAGCTGGGTGGAGATGTTCGCCAGCGGCTGGCCGGCCCGCACCTCGGTGGCGCCGGCCGGCAGCAGGTACTTCACGTAGCCGTTGTCCGGCATGCTGATCACCTGGGCGTTGGCCGCCACCGTGGCCTGGACCGCCGGGATACGGAAGAACAGCAAATAGCTCTTGTAGGCGACGAAGCCCAGCGCTGCCAGGCCCGCCGCGGTGTACAGCGCCGTACCAGCCACGGCCTTCAGGCGCTCGCCCGGGGTGCGCGCGCTGGCCTGCTGGTGCTTGCGCGCCTTGATGTAGTTCTCGCGCTGCATCACGTTGAACAGGCCATCGATGTCGGCGACCTCGCCCGACAGGTAGGCGCTGATCAGGTAGCGCAGGATGTCGCGCTTCTGTGCGTCGAGGTCGACGAACTGGGCGCCGACCTCCTGGCCGCGCTGGGAGACGATGCGCACCTTGGCGTCGATGGCCAGGTCGACCTGGTTCAGGCGCAACTGGATCGATGCGTCGTACAGCGCGCCCACGGTCAGCGGTGCCTCGTGCAACAGGCCGATACCGCCCAGGGAGATATCCTGCAGATCCGCCGCGAAGGGCTCGCGGCCTTTCGTGGACAGGCGCACGCGGGCGTTCATCCGGGTGCGCACGTACTGCCGCTCGTCGATGGCCTCGTGGACGATAGTGGCCGTTGGGGTGTTCGAAGTACTCATGTGCAGGCGCCTTTCCTTAACGGTGCGAGAGTTCCAGGAGAACGGTGATGACCCCGAAGAACAGGGCGACAGACGCGCACAGCATCGCCTTCGAGGACCAGCGGTTGAGGCTGGCGTCGAAGTCGACGCTGCCGGTGGCCAGGGTGGTCTTCTGCCGCGTCCAGCGTTGCTGGTCCATGTGGAACATCGCGTAGACCTTCATCAGCGAACCGACGATCTGGTTGTAATAGAGAACGAACGGGTACATCGGGCTGACCGGGTGCCCGGCGAACACGAACAGCACCGTCACCAGGCTGCGCGAGACCAGTACCCAGAACAGGTACACCAGCAGGTACTGGATGCCGAACACCAGGCCCGCCACCAGCGAGGCGGTCAGGCCCATCAGGCAGGTCCACATCGACACCCGCTGGTCGAGCAGTACGTAGAGCGTGAACAACCCCAGGCGCGCGCGGCCGAGCAGGGCAGTGGCGCGGAAGTTCTGCCGCAGCGAGTTGCCGTACCAGCGGAACATCAATTGCCGGGTGGCGACCCAGAAGCTGTCGCTGGGCGGGTGCTCGACGGTCAGGGTGTGGCTGTCGGGCACATAGAAGGTGTCCCAGCCGGCGCGCATCAGGCTCAGCCAGCTGGACTTGTCGTCGCCGGTGAGGAACTGGAAGCGGCCCAGGCGCCAGTGTTCGAGGAAGTCGGCTTCCACGTCGCGGATGAACGCCGGGTCGGTCATCACACCGGCGCGGAAGAACGACAGCCGTCCGGTGAGGGTCAGCACCCGGTGCGACAAGGCCATCGAGCACATGTTGATATGCCGCTGGACGAAGCGCATCGAATGCCACTGGCGCATCCAGCGGCTACCCTCGACCTCGCAGAACTCGTTGGTGGTCAGGCCGCCCACGTCGGGCAGCAGGGCGAACAGCTTCACCGCCCGTTCGACGCAACCTGGCAGCATCATCGTGTCGCCGTCGACCACGCCCACCACCGCATCCTCCAGCGGCATCTGCCGCGACAGGGCACGGAAGGCATGGGCCAGTCCGTCCCGCTTGCCGGTGCCGCGGGCTCGGACGATTACCAGGTTGATGTCGTCGCGCCCCTGCACTTCACTGCGCAGGATATCCTTGACGAACTGTTCATCGCCCTTCTCGACGATCGAGGCAATCACCGTGCACGGTACGTTCAGCCGCTGCACTTCCTGGAACACCGACTGGTACACCTTGAAGGTGGTGCGAGTGGGGATGCGAAAGCTGGTCACCACCATGAACAGGTGCGACGGCAAGGCCGCGTCGCCCAGGCGTTCGACCTGGCGGCGCAGGCGCGGGAAGCGCCAGTGCAGGAAGTACATGCCGCGCAGGTAGTGGACGATGGCGTTGCCATAGCGCCACATGCCCAGGGTGCCGATGATGAAGATGAACAGGTGGTGGCTGGGGTCCAGGTACTGCGGCGCGACCATCTGCGCGGCCAGCGCGATCAACCCGGCGAGTAGCGCCCAGGCGCAGAAGCGGGCGGCCGCGCGCAGGTACCCCGGGGCCTCGGCGGGCCGCTGATGCTGTCGTTCCATGTGCTTGTCGCTCCTGAGTGCGGCGGGGTTTACCAGCAGATGCCCTGGTGCCGGGCGTTGCTCGGCCCGGTCATGAAACCGACCAGGTCGATCACCTGCTTGCCGCGCTCGGCCGCGAGCGCCTGGGCGAAGCGTTCGTCGTTGTTTCCCAGCACGATCACCTCGGCCTCGTCGATCACCTGCGCCAGGTCGCTGCGCAGCAGGGCGCTGACATGGGGGATCTGTTGCTCGATGTACTGGCGGTTGGCACCGACGCGGCGGGCGTGCTCGACGTTGGCGTCGAAGATGCGCAGGTCGTGGCCGGTGCCGATCAATTGTTCGGCCAGGGTCAGCAGCGGGCTTTCGCGCAGGTCGTCGCTGCCGGCCTTGAACGCCAAACCGAGCAGGGCGATCTTGCGTTTGCCGTATTGCGTCACCAGGTCGAAGGCGTGCTGTACCTGGTAGCGGTTGCTGGCCATGATCGAGGCCAGCAGCGGATGCTCGACGTCCAGCTGGCCGGCGCGGTAGGTGAGGGCGCGCACGTCCTTGGGCAGGCACGAGCCGCCGAAGGCGAAGCCGGGGCGCAGGTAATAGCGCGACAGGTTGAGCTTGAAGTCCTGGCAGACCACGTCCATCACTTCGCGGCCATCCACGCCCGAGGCCTTGGCGATGTTGCCGATCTCGTTGGCGAAGCTCACCTTGGTGGCGTGCCACACGTTGCAGGTGTACTTGATCAGCTCGGCGACTTCGACCGACTTGCGGATCACCGGGGCGTCGAGGCCCTGGTACAGCGAGGCGAGCAGGTCGCCGGACTGCGTGTCGAGCTCGCCGATCACGGTCATGGCCGGGAAGTCGTAGTCCAGGATCGCCGTGCTCTCGCGCAGGAACTCCGGGTTGACCGCCACGCCGAAGTCGACGCCGGCCCGTTTGCCCGAGGCCTGTTCCAGCAGGGGGATGACCACATTCTTCACCGTACCTGGCAGTACCGTACTGCGCACCACCACGGTGTGACGGCTGGCCTTGTCGCGCAGCGCCGCGCCGATCTCCCGGCACACCGCCTCCATGTACACCAGGTCGAGGTCGCCGTTTTTCTTGCTGGGGGTGCCCACGCACAGCAGCGACAGGTCGGTGGCCAGGATCGCCGTCTGCACATCGGTGGTGCCACGCAGGCGGCCCTGGCGCACGCCGTCGAGCAGCAGCTGCTCGAGGCCCGGCTCGACGATCGGCGAGCGGCCCTGGTTGATCAGGTCGATCTTGTCCTGGGCGACATCCACCCCCAGTACCTGGTGCCCACGGGCCGACAGGCACCCGGCGCACACCGCCCCCACATAGCCAAGTCCGAAGATGCTGATGTTCATAGATCCCTCTCCCTCAGGCGCGGCGCAAGCCAGCCGAGATAGTCCATTCATTGAAGTTGTCGATGTGGCAGACGTGCACGATCAAGCCGCGCTTGGATAAGGCGGTGCAGGCTGTTCCTGGTTGTCTTTTTACATCCTAAGGAGGTTTTTCTTAGTTAGGCAAGTACTGGCATTCTGCAAGTTTGATGTTTTTTAAAAGTTTCTTCTGATTTCAGTAAATTTCAATAAAAACAGTCACTTAAAGTTTGTGAAAGTTGGGCGTCAAAAAAATGCTGACCTCATGTTTGACGATAAAATGGCGCCAATGTCACCACTGTTCCCTGTGTTTCCATGGGCTCTTTCATGCCTCTCAGTCCTCATTTTTTGTTGTTTAGTACGCTTCCTGCAGGCACCGGCAAAGCCTGCGAACACTGGCAAAGCCGGTGCCAGACAACATCACTCATTGCACTTACCGATTGCCCCGGCTTTCAGGGGCGGGGCAGTGGCGTGGCGCAATGATGGCTTGCAAGGATTGGATCCAATTGGCATAGTGCCGTGCGAATGCAGACGCATTCACTCGGGTGCTGGATGCACCCGTCTACCATCCATGCAAAGGAGGCAAGCAGATGAACGGATTTGGTCCCCGCCTACGAGAAGAGCGCGAACGCCTGGGCCTGACCCAGCGCGTATTCGGCGATATCGGAGGGGTAGAGCCCAATGCCCAGGGCAAGTATGAAAGCGGCGAACGCACCCCCCGCATGGACTACCTCGCCGCCGTGGCGGCCAAGGGCGTCGATGCGCTGTACGTGTTGAGCGGGGTCTGCACCCCCGCGCCGCTGGACAGCCTGACCGCCGACGAAGACCGTCTGCTCGGCGCCTTTCGGCGTTTGCCATCGGCCGACCAGGCTGCGGTATGGCACCTGCTCAACCGCCTGGCAGGTGAAATGGACGGGCCGGATGCGCCGCGGGTACGGCGCCTCGACCGGCAGGCGTACTTCCATGACGCTTTGCGCTAGGTTCGCCGTGAAATTTTTTGTTAAGGTGGCGGGATCCAATCGCCCCACTAACGAGGTGTCTGCTTGATTAGGGTCCTGGTGGTCGACGATCACGATCTGGTGCGTACCGGCATCACGCGCATGCTGGCCGACATCGACGGCCTGCAAGTGGTGGGGGAGGCGGACTCCGGCGAGTCCGCCCTCAAACTCGCCCGTGAGCTCAAGCCCGACGTGGTCCTGATGGACGTGAAGATGCCAGGGATCGGCGGCCTGGAGGCAACGCGCAAGCTGCTGCGCAGCCATCCGGACACGAAAGTGGTCGCGGTGACCGTGTGCGAGGAAGACCCGTTCCCCACCCGGTTGCTGCAGGCGGGCGCCGCCGGCTACCTCACCAAGGGGGCCGGGCTCGACGAAATGGTCCAGGCGATTCGCCTGGCCTTCGCCGGCCAGCGCTACATCTGCCCGCAGATCGCCCAGCAACTGGCGTTGAAGTCGTTCCAGCCCCAGGGCTCGCCGTTCGACGCCCTGTCGGAGCGAGAGATCCAGATCGCCCTGATGATCGTCGGCTGTCAGAAAGTGCAGATCATCTCCGACAAGTTGTGTCTGTCCCCCAAGACCGTCAATACTTACCGTTATCGAATCTTCGAAAAACTCTCGGTCACCAGCGACGTCGAACTGACCTTGCTGGCCGTCCGTCACGGTATGGTCGACGCAAGTCTTTAAGCACACCTCATGTCACAACCTTTTGACGCAAGCGCGTTCCTGGCGACCTGCAGCGGTCGCCCGGGCGTGTACCGGATGTTCGACGGCGAAGCCCGGCTGCTGTATGTGGGCAAGGCCAAGAACCTCAAGAAACGCCTGGCCAGTTATTTCCGCAAGACCGGCCTGGCGCCGAAGACGGCTGCCCTGGTGGGGCGCATCGCCCAGGTGGAAACCACCATCACCGCCAACGAAACCGAAGCGCTGCTGCTCGAACAGACGCTGATCAAGGAATGGCGGCCGCCCTACAATATCCTGCTGCGCGACGATAAGTCCTACCCGTACGTGTTCCTGTCCGACGGTGAATTCCCACGCCTGGGCATCCACCGTGGTGCGAAGAAGGCCAAGGGCCGCTATTTCGGCCCGTACCCCAGCGCCGGCGCCATCCGCGAGAGCCTGAGCCTGTTGCAGAAGGCGTTCTCGGTGCGCCAGTGCGAGGACAGCTACTACGCCAACCGCACCCGCCCGTGCCTGCAGTACCAGATCAAGCGCTGCAAGGGCCCGTGCGTGGGCCTGGTGACGCCCGAGGAGTACGCCGAGGACGTGCGCCACTCGGTGATGTTCCTCGAAGGCCGCAGCCAGCAGCTGGGCAACGAGCTCAATGCCGAGATGGAAAAGGCCGCCATGGCCCTGAACTTCGAGAAGGCCGCCGAACTGCGCGACCAGATCGCTTTGCTGCGCCGGGTCCAGGACCAGCAGTACATGGAAGGCGGTTCGGGCGATGTCGACGTGGTGGCGGCCTTCGTCAACCCGGGCGGCGCTTGCGTGCACCTGATCAGCGTACGCGGCGGTCGGGTGCTGGGCAGCAAGAATTTCTTCCCGCAGGTGGGTATCGAGGAAGAAGTGGCCGAAGTCATGGCCGCATTTCTTTCCCAGTACTACCTCGGCAATGCCGAACGCGAACTGCCGGGCGAACTGATCGTCAACGTGGTGCACGAAGACTTCGAGGCCATCACCGAGGCCGTGCAGACGCTGCGCGGCCGCGAGCTCAGCATCAGCCACCGGGTGCGCGGTACCCGGGCGCGCTGGCAGCAGCTGGCGGTGACCAACGCCGAGCAGGCCCTCAACGCCCGCCTGGCCAACCGCCAGCACATGGCCGCGCGCTTCGAGGCATTGGCCCAGGTGCTCGACCTGGACGAAGTGCCGCAGCGCCTGGAGTGCTACGACATCAGCCACTCCAGCGGCGAAGCCACCGTGGCCAGTTGCGTGGTGTTCGGCCCCGAAGGCCCGCTCAAGTCCGACTACCGCCGCTTCAACATCGAAGGCGTCACTGCTGGCGACGACTACGCAGCGATGCACCAGGCCCTGCAGCGGCGCTATGGGCGGATCAAGGACGGCGAGGGCAAGCTGCCCGACGTGCTGCTGGTGGACGGCGGCAAGGGCCAGCTGAACATGGCCCGCGACGTGATGCAGGAACTGGGCTTCGGTGACCTGACGCTGCTGGGGGTGGCCAAGGGCGTGACCCGCAAGGCCGGTTTCGAGACCCTGTACCTCAACGACGTGGCCCATGAGTTCACCCTCAAGGGCGACTCGCCAGCCTTGCACCTGATCCAGCAGATCCGCGACGAAGCCCACCGTTTTGCCATTACCGGCCACCGCGCCCGCCGCGGCAAGGCCCGCCGTACCTCGAGCCTGGAAGATGTGGCCGGGGTCGGACCGAAGCGCCGCCGCGACCTGCTGAAACATTTCGGCGGCCTGCAGGAGCTCAACCGCGCCAGTATCGACGAGATCGCCAAAGCCCCGGGCATCAGTAAAAAGCTTGCCGAGTCGATTTATGCCAGCCTGCATAGCGAGTAGAATGCCGGGCTCAACTCGCAGCCAGTCGTACCGATGAATATTCCAAACCTGCTCACCGTTCTACGCGTCCTGCTCATCCCGATCTTCATCCTGCTGTTCTATGTGCCCTATCACTGGAGCTACATGGCCGCCAGCACGGTGTTCGCCATCGCCGCCGCCACCGACTGGCTCGACGGCTACCTGGCCCGTCGGTTGCAGCAGAGCACGCCATTCGGCGCCTTCCTCGACCCGGTGGCCGACAAGCTGATGGTGGCCGTGGCCTTGGTGCTGCTGGTGCAGGTGCACGCCAACTTCTGGCTCACGCTGCCGGCGGCGGTGATCATTGGCCGCGAGATCGTGGTCTCGGCGCTGCGCGAGTGGATGGCCGAGCTGGGGGCGAGGGCGCACGTGGCGGTGTCGAACCTGGGCAAGTGGAAGACCGCCGCGCAGATGCTGGCGCTGGTGATCCTGCTGGCCAACCCGCCGGTGCTGACCTTCTGGGTGGTGCTGGGCTATGGTTTGCTGCTGGTGGCCGCTGGCCTGACCCTGGTGTCGATGGTGCACTACCTGCTGGCCGCCTGGCCGCACCTGCGCGAAGGTTCGGAGCAGAAATAAAAGTTTTTTGAATCAAGGGGTTGACGCCGTTCTGTAATTCGATAGAATGGCGCCCATCACGACGCGGGAATAGCTCAGTTGGTAGAGCACGACCTTGCCAAGGTCGGGGTCGCGAGTTCGAGTCTCGTTTCCCGCTCCAAATTCGATCCGCAGTGCGTCGCTGGGATCACAAAGAAGAGGCCGAAAGGCCTCTTTTTTTGTGCCTGGGATTTGGGGGGTGAAGGTACATTCCTGAGTTTGGCCCGGCCACAGTGGGGATTAGATTGTGGCTGGGTTATCTGCTCTCGCTGGCGGTTTCCTTCTTCACACACAGGGTGTATTGCGTGGCGACCATCATGATGATCATGCTCTACGACACTCGCCCGCCGCACTGCACAGGCCTTATTCGATCAGCCAGGCGGGGTGACCTTCGATCAGTGTTCAATCGCTGGGCAAGCCCGCTCCCACGCTTGATTTGTGGTAACAGTGATTGGGGTTCACGCCTTTTCCTGTAGGAGCGGCCCCGGTTATCTTGGCTCAATCTGCAATCCTGGGGCTGCTGCGCAGACCTTTCGCGACACTGGGCAGCACCTCACCCAAGGGGTGGCTGTGAGCGAGGATCACTGTCGCACTGTTGCCTTCCAGGTAGCGCTGGTGGCCCGGCTCAAGGCGCATCGACCTACGCGGTAAGTAATTAGCGACAACGCATGTGAGCGGGTGCTTAGCCTGGCATCTTTGCTATTCAGGAAGATAGAGATGACTGGGCTAGACGCCACACGCCGGTTAGGGGCTGCCGAATTGCCTCTGCTCGCGCAAGCCTACCAGGACAATCTGATTGCGAGCAGGCAACCCTCATGGTTCAAGGCTCTGACGGTCGAACAATTGAATGAGTTGTGCGAGGCGATGAAATCAAGTCTGCGCGCACGTCGATTGATTCAGGCCAGGCTGCGGACCATTCAGCGCGTCGACAATTTCGTCGTTCCGCGTATGCAAGATGCACTGCAGCGGTACGGTATCCGCTTGGATGTCAGGTCGATGCGCTTCGAGCAGGGCGTGTTCAAGCCAGTCACCAGTTGGGGGCCCAATCGCGTCCCGATTCATGAGGTCGAGTACCGATCCATTCCCTTGATGGAGGCCGTTCTCTGGAATTTCACAGCTGCGGAAGCTGTCGAAGGTGGTCAACGGCAAGGCAATTGCCTGGTGGATCAGCAGGGAAAGGAAGTTCGCACGATCTCCGCCATTGAGTTCGCCCGCCTCTGTCGCGAACTCGACTTGGGGGCGCAATACCAAAACCATTTGAGCGATGTCCTACAATCCACATGGCACAGCGATGGCGAGCAGTTGCGTGTTGCTTCGTTGTTGGAGCAGTCACTGAAAGCCGACATGCTGATGGATGCCTACAAGGCGCACTATCACGGCAAGCAGCTCACGGAGCCTGAGTTTGAACTGATTGCAGAGTTTTGCCGTACGGGCAAGCTCGGCACGCTCGAAGGTGATGAGGTCAAGGCCAGGCAGCTGGAGTTGCTTGGATGCCGGCTCGAACAAATTGTGGTCTTGGACGTCTTGCGTGACGGATTGCTCTTTGGCAAAAACCGCAAGCGCGTGCTTGTGTACATTCCCGGTGACCCGCATGGACCTTGGAGGGCGTTTGACAGTTTGGCGGTATTTGCCCGGCGTGGTCCGGGGAGGCATCTGCGTCAATCTGAGTATCAGACCTTCTTCGAACGCTTCGTACCCTTGGGTCAGCGCTCTGCATTCTTCACCCAAGTCAACGCATTGCTGGGTGATCTTGCCGAGTGGGCTACCCGGGATCTGAACGAGCATGCGGTGGACTATCCACCTTCGCTTTTTCAACACCTCGCAATGGCGCGCAATCGTCAGGTCATGGCTGACGCTGCCGTGTTGGTGTCTCCGGTGGCGGACCTGGACAGCAGACTGCGGCAGGACCATCACCAGCGGCTGGCTTCTGATGGTTGGCTGTTGCTAGGCCTTGCCGGATTGTTCGTACCAGCGATTGCCTTGGGACTGCTGGCGGTACTTGCCTGGGAGATGCTCAGTGAAGTCTTTGAGGGTATTGACGACTGGTATGACGGCGATACCCATGAAGCCGCGAATCACTTCTTTGAAGTCGGTAAACGAGCAGCGGAGGTCGCCGCCATGGCCGCTGGTGGCACTCTGGTAGCGCGTCTGCAACCGGGCTCCAAGTTGGTTGATGGCATGGTCGCGGCACAATTGGAGGATGGAAGTCAGAAACTGTGGACCATGAACCTGGCCCCATTTCGTGTAGCCCGGCCATCTGCCGAGGCGCAGAGGGATGCGCAGGGCATCTATCACTTGAACAACGAGCAGTGGGTCGATATGGACGGGCACCACTACCCGGTGCAGCAGACTACGGGCCATCAATGGCAGATATGCCCCCAGAGTGGGCATGGTCCGCGATTGAGTGGCAGCGCAACAGGTACCTGGCGACTGCAGTGTGATGATCCTGCGGGTTGGTCGGATACCCATCGCATGTTTCGTCGGTTGGGTGAACCCTTTCGTCAGCTGGATGATGAGCAGATCGAGACGGTCTTGGCTATCCATGGCTTGCGCACCGATCACTTGCGTGAGTGGCACGTGCGGGGCGAGGGCCCCCCGGCGGACTTGCTCGATACGGTAGTGCGTGTGCAGTTGGCCGAGCGG
Organism: Pseudomonas entomophila; assembly: GCF_018417595.1. Taxonomy (NCBI): domain Bacteria; kingdom Pseudomonadati; phylum Pseudomonadota; class Gammaproteobacteria; order Pseudomonadales; family Pseudomonadaceae; genus Pseudomonas; species Pseudomonas entomophila. The sequence goes on along the minus strand of NZ_CP070982.1, from coordinate 3,812,953 downwards.
GTCAGGGAACTCAGTAATCGTTTGAGGCTGGGGGTGCCTGTCGAGGATACCGAGGTGCTGAAGGCCGCTCAGGCATTGCCGGGTGCCAAAGGCGTATCGGGGCCGGCACTGGGGAGCCTGGCCCAGCGTCAGCGTCGTTCGCTGTTGGGCGCGTTGTATCAAACCTGGAGCGCGGGCCAGGTCGGGAATAGCGAGAAGTTGATTCGGGTCTTCCCCAGCCTGAGTCCGCCAACCGCTGCGTCACTGGTGCGTCTGGCCAGCACTGCGGATCGCGAACGCTTTCTTGCAACCGGACGCGTGCCGCTGCACCTGGCTGAATCTGCACGTCGTACGTCGCTGCATGTGCGTGCTATCCGTGTGCATGAGGCATTCTCGATCGACGCCCCTCAGTCGGCTGATCTGGCTCGGGTTGCATTGGGCATGCTCAAGCATGTTGCGAATGCTCCAAACCTGCACTGGCGCCTGTTGGAAGGGAGCAGTGAGGGGCCGGTGTTGTTTGATAGCCAAGGAAGCGGTGAGCGTTTTGAACTCGTACATGCAGATGGGAAGTTTGGCCTCTACCACGGCGCTGAAGCCAAGGGCATGTTCGGTGAATTGTTTGCCGTGATAACCGGCGCCTTCGATGACGGCCAGCGCTCATCCATGGCCCTTGGCGAGCCGTTTCCGAGCCGGTTGCAGGCACGCATTGGCGAGGAGGTTGCCCTGCGTCGGCGTGAAGTCGAGCGGTTGTTGAGCCCTGCCAGGCAGGGCACGCTGGCGGCGTTGCAACGATTGGATGAGCAGCGAGTCGGTTTTCCCTTGAGTGGTCGAGGGGCGATACGGGCATTGGGGCCAAGTGCTTTGTACCCGGAAGTGAGGCGCATCTATCCACATTTTGACGTCGATGAAATCATGCAGTGGTTGGACGGTTTGGCGCGGGACCGTTTGAATGTTTGGGAGGAACTGTCGAGGTTACGACAGCAGTTAGGGCAACTGGAGGATGCCCTGCGACGCTGGCTTGGCGAAAACTTGCAAGACTCCGCCAGCCGCCTGGCGCGTGCCCAGATCATGAAGCGATTGCTTGAGGCGTGGCGCCGCATACCCACCCCTGAGGGTACGATTGAGAAGGTGGCGTTCACAGGGCTACAGCCTGGCCGGCTCCCTGATCTGCCAGCAGGCATTGTCTTCACGAACGTGACCGAACTTAGCTTCAGAGGTATGGGGCTGGCACGTGTGCCACCAGGCTTTTTTGATGCGTTTCCAAATCTGCGCATTTTGCGCTTGACGGGCAATCAGCTGACGCGATTGCCCAATCAACTGGCGCTCAGGTATCTGACGGTTCTGGATTTGTACAACAACCGGATCGTACTGGATGCCGGCCAGGCAACTGTCCTGGCCAGTTGCGAGAACCTTGAAGTGATCAATCTTGCACATAACCCGCTTGGGAGGTCGTTTTCTGTCAGCGGTATGAACCGGTTACGAAAGCTCCGTTTGAATAGTACGCAGATCGACACGGTGCCCAACGGCCTTGAGGATTGCACATTGCTGGAGATGGCGGACCTTCGGGACAACCGGATTGCTCGCTTACCGCAGGAACTGATGAGCCTTCCGGTCTGGACTGGCCGAACAATACGTGTCGAGGGTAACCCTCTGGATGACGCGCAACTGACTCGATTGCATTCCGTCGCGCAGGGAGAAGACGCTGCCGAACTCGTGGCTGAAAGGTGGGCGACGGCCGCGCCAACGGAGGTGCGTCAACGCTTGGTCCACTTATGGGCACAATTGGAAGCCTATGACAGATCGATAGGCGTCATGCTCCTGCTTCGTCAATTGCAGCAGACTGCGGGCTTTCGCCGGCAGCCGCGTGCGCTTGCAAACCGTGTCTACCGAATATTGGAAAAGATGCAGGACAACCCTGGCTTGCGTGAGGAACTATTCGAGCATGTTGACGACGGGCTGACTTGCCAGGACGGCCATCTGTGGCGATTCAGCATGCTGGAGGTGCGCATGAAGGCCTGGGGCGTCGCAGAGGCCGCTGGAGCAGGCGAGGCTCAGACGGCGCTGCTGCGTTTTGGTCGGCGTCAGTTGCGCCTGTACATGGTTGAGGAGCAGGTCATGCAGCGTATTCCTGCCTGGATGCAAGCCAATCGCAACGTTGACCCGCTGGAAGTGGTTTTGGGGTATCAACTGGCACTGCGAGAGCACCTGGAACTGCCTATCGAAGCGGATGAAATGGCGTACTCCCATGACGCCTTGCTCGATGCGCGGCGTATTGGACGTATCCGTGACGAAGTGTTGCAGCGCGAAGCAGAAAAGGGGCAGGAAGGGCTGGCGGAGTGGTTGGTGGATCAACCATTCTGGAGTGAGTACATGGATAAAGCCTACCCAGGTAAATTTGAGGAGCTGGATGCTGTTTATTATCGGAAGTTGGAGAGTGCGGAGGAGGGTGAGAGCCCGGAAAGTATTCAAACAGCACGACAGCAGGCACGAAGGCAGTTGATGATCGACCTAACGGTTTCGGCCATGGATATCCCTCCAGGCGGTGCTGAGCTGATGCTCTGAGAGCGCAGGGTGCCGCTAGGTACGGCGCGCAGCTCGTGCTCACGGCCCGTCGCCAGGACGAACTCAACCAATTCTGGATGAGTTGGACGGTGGCGGGGTGTCGATCGTTCGGGGCTGAGGTGTGTTCAATCGCGGGGCAAGCCCGCTCCCACGCCTGATTTGCGGGAGCGGGCTTTCCGTTATTCCGCCTGCTTGGGCGCAAAGCGCAGGATCAGGCAGGCAATCACCGCCGACAACAGCGACCCCAGCAAGATACCGATCTTGGCGGCGTCGATCTTCTCAGCCTGGCCCGGGAAGGCCAGTTCGCCGATGAACAGGCTCATGGTGAAGCCGATACCGCACAGCATCGCCACGCCATAGATCTGCAACCAGCTGGCGCCACGGGGCTTGCTGGCCAGGCCGCTCTTCACCGCCAGCAGCACGCCAGCGAACACCCCCAGCTGCTTGCCCAGCAGCAGGCCCAGGGCGATGGCCAGCGGCAGCGGGGCGAAGATGTCGCTCCAGCCCAGGTCGCCGAACGACACGCCGGCATTGGCGAAACCGAACACCGGGACGATCAGGAAGCCCACCCAGGGGGCCAGGCCGTGCTCCAGCTTGAGCAGCGGGCTGGCTTCGCGCTCGGCACCGCTACCGGCGCTGTAGGGGATCAGCAGCGCGCCGACCACGCCGGCGATGGTGGCGTGCACGCCCGACAGCAGGGTGACGTACCACAGCGCGGCGACACCGATCAGGTACGGCCACAGGGCCACCACGCGCAGGCGGTTGAAAGCCAGCAGTACGGCGACGATGCCGGCGGCGCCGGCCAGCGCCAGCAGGTTGATCGACGAGGTGTAGAACACCGCGATGATCGCCACCGCGCCCATGTCGTCGATGATCGCCACCGAAACCAGCATCACTTTCAGCGACAGCGGCGCATGCTTGCCGAGCAGCGCCAGGGCGCCGACGGCAAAGGCGATGTCGGTGGCGGCGGGAATCGCCCAGCCACCGGCCAGCCCAGGCTCGCCGCGGGAGACGGCCAGGTAGATCAGGGCGGGCACGGCCATGCCCATCAGCGCCGGCAAGGCTGGCAGGCGGCGTTGCTCCCAGCTGGACAGGCGGCCGTCGACCAGCTCGCGCTTGATCTCCAGGCCCACCAGCAGGAAGAAGATCGCCATCAGGCCATCGTTGATCCACATATGCACGGTCATCGGGCCGAGCTTGTCGGTCATTACCGGGCCGACCGGCAGGTGCAGCAGGTGCTGGTAGGCGCTGGCCCAGGGGCTGTTGGCGATGATGATGGCCAGGGCGGCGGTGAACATCAGCAACACGCCGCCGGCCGCTTCGGTGGCCAGCAGTTGGCGCAGCATCGAAGGCTGCTTGAGAGGGTGCAGGGATGCATTCATGTAGCGGTCCTCGTTCATGACGTCGCACTCGCGCAGGCAGTGACGCGGCGTGCGACAGGCACGGCGAAACCATGGCTCCATGCAGCATGGACCATTGCGCGCAAGGGCGAGCAGAAGGATGGGAAACGCGGCGCAACAACCCACGCCGTGCAGTCACGGGCAGGGAAGGGCCATGGGGAATGGAGGCATGCGTGCAACATGGACGGATCTCACGGAAAACAAATGAATGTTCTCCGTATTCGGGAAGGGCTCCCGGGCGCACGCAGCACACGCCAGGCGGCCATTCTAGCGATGCGAACGAAGGGATGCGCTGTAATTTTGCGTCCAAATGTTGCCAATCGCGCGTGCCACCCTGCCGGGGGGTACGACGCCTGCTCATGCACGGCCGCGCCGGCTGGGCTGAATGGGGACGCCGCAAGGTACCCGGACGGAGTATCATCGCGCCCCCAAGCAGTCGCCCACACGCATAGCAAGGCGCCTGGTGTTTTTGATAAGGATATTGATCCATGCAGTTTCCTGGCATGCGCCGTGGCGGCGTGCACTTCCTGTTAAGCGCGGCCGTCTTCGCGCTGCTTCCCGGACTGGTCCAGGCCGGGGAGCCTCCGGCCGTTTGCCCGTCCGGTGACTTCGCGGCTTTCCTGCGTGCCTATGCCCATGACCCGGCCTTGCAGCGTGCGTTCGTCGCGCCGGAGGTCGATTTGTTGCGCCTGGCGCCGACTGCGGAGGGCATCGGCCCCGTAACCACCAAGGCGCGGGGCGATGGCCTGGGCTATCCGCTGTTCGATGCCCGTGGCCTGGAGTCCGATCAGGTGCAGTCCTGGGTCGATGGGCAGAGTGCCGAGGTGATCGACAAGCGCCAGGGCCTGAATGCGATCAAGGCGTACCGTTTCCGCGAGCAGGGGTGCTGGACCTTGACCACCGTCGAGGACTGGTCGTACGAGCCGCAGGCGCGCGACCTTGCGCAGCAGTTGGGCAATACCCCCGAAGAGAAACGCTGCGCCGCCAGGGCCGAGGTGTTCACCGGGCTCGGGGCAAGGGAGGAGTACCTCCCCACGCGGGAGCTGTTCGAGGCCGGTATCGAGAACTACGTGTGCGCGGCAGCCTCGGGCGACCCTGTCCTCAGCCGCCGCGCCGCGGGCCTGAGCATGTCGCAGATGGCGCCGTACCTGGGGTTCGCCCGCACCGAGGCGTTGTTCATGGCGGCGGCCAAGGCCGACCCTGAAGAGTGGATCTCGCTGGCTTATTTCTATTGTGAAGGCAGCAGCCTGATCGCCTCCGAACGGCCCTGCCAGGCACCGGATAAAGCTCGCGCCGCGTTGACCAAGGCCGCCCAGCTCGCCGGCAAGCCGGGCGCCGATGCATTGGCCGAGTGGCTGGCCAAACATGGCAGCCAGCAAGATTCGACGGTGCTCCCCATGCACCTCACCGGCAAGCGCGATGATGAGCGGCTGGTCATCGCCGATGCGGGCAACCAGGTCAAAACCCTGACTGCCTACTACGCCAACAGCGACTATGTCGAAGAAGCGCTCGATGCTTTCAAAGCCTTGCCGGCCATTGCCAGCACGTCGAACCCAGGCCGTTTCGACGGCTTCGACGTGGCGGTGGTGCAGCCCAGGCGTGGTGCACTGACCGTTTCCGGTGTCGAGGGCAAGCCGCATGCCGTGCGCTTGAACATGACCCTGCGCGGCGACGTGATCGTGCTGAGCACGCGGGAAGCGAGCAACGACAGCTTCAACTACAACCTGATCTTCGGCTACACCCCCAAGCGTGAAGACATCCAGCTGTTCGGTGTGCTGCTCAACACCAACCGCTATCAGTGTGGGCAGACCTTCACCAGTACCTACTTCGTCGAATCGGCCCTTGCATTGCACCAGCGGCTCAAGGACTTCGACGGCACCCGGGCCTTCCACGACCTCAAGGCGGCCTACCCACAACTGCAGGCGGCCAACGAGCCCTTCAAGGTGTTGCCGGTCGACCTCGAGCAGTCCGCCACTGCGGCCCTGGCCAGTTACCGCAAGGGCGACCTGGCGGGCCTCGAGCGCCAACTGGGCGCGCTGGGCATCATCGGTGGCGAGGCCAATTGCGATCTGGAGCGTTACGTGGTCGAACGCTTCTTCTACGCCGACCGGTTGGGCTGGTCCAACGACCTGGCCTTCCTGTTTGCCGAAGCCGGCCATTTCGAGCAGGCGCGGATCCTGCTCGAGCGAGTCGTCGCGGCGGATCCGCAGCGTATCGTCGCCCACCTGAACCTGGCGGACAGCTACTGGGGGCTTGGCGATCAGGACAAGGCGCGGCAGAGCTACCGGCGTTACCGGGAACTGATGGTCGCGGATGGCAAGGCGTTGCGGATTCCGCCACGGGTGGCCGAGCGTGCGGGGACGTGACCGCGCCGGGCTCGTCACGCCGTTGTCATGAGTGACAGGTCGCGTACGGGCGCGCGTGCGCCGCTGCGCAACCTGTCTATCGAGGCGGCCGCAAAAGGTGCATCCCATGCCGTCCCGCAAGCAGATCAGCCTGCGCTCCCCCGATATGCGCAGCGAGGACACTGCGCTCAGGGCAGCTTGGCCACCAACTGCGCCAGCAGCCGCTGCTTGTAGTGCTGCAACAGGCCATCGTTGCGTTCGCGCGGGTGGGGCAGCTCCAACTGCAGTTGTTCGCCGATCCGCCCCGGGTGGGCGTCCATCACGATCACCCGGTCACCCAGATACAGCGCCTCCTCGATATCGTGGGTGACCATGATCACCGTGCAGCGCTCCTGCACCCAGATCCGTTGCAGCTCCTGCTGCAGACGCACGCGGGTCAGGGCGTCGAGGGCGCCGAACGGCTCGTCGAGCAGCAGCACCTTGGGCTTGTTCACCAGCGCCCGGGCGATGGCGCCACGCTGGGCCATGCCACCGGAAAGCTGGTGCGGGTAGGCGTGTTCGTAACCTTGCAGGCCGACCAGGGCGATGTGCTCGTCGACTCGCCGCGCTTTCTCGGCGGCAGGCAGGTCGTGGTTCTTCAGCGCCAGGGCAATGTTCTGCCACAGGTTCATCCAGGGGAACAGGCGATGGTCCTGGAACACGATGCCACGTTCGAGGCCCGGCCCACTCACTGGCTGGCCGTCGAGCAGGATCTGCCCTTGATAGTCCGGGTCGAGGCCGACGATCAGGCGTAGCAGGGTGGATTTGCCACAGCCGCTGGCGCCGAGAATGCTGACGAACTCGCCCGGGTGGATATCCAGGTCGATACCTTGCAGCACCGGCACATCCTGGCCTTTGAGCGGGTAGGTCTTGCTCAGGTTGCGGATGCTCAGCGCGCCGGTCTGCACGTGGGCGGTAAAGGAGTGGGCGATCGCGTTCATGGTCGGGCCTTTCAACGGGTGGGGCGCCAGCGCAGCAGGCGGCGGGCGAGCAGGGTGGACAGCCAGGTCATCAGGTAGCCGCACAGGCCGATGCACAGCACGCAGATCACGATGATCTCCATGCGCGCCCCGGCCTCGGCATTCATCATCAAGTTGCCGAGCCCGGCGCCGGAGGCGAGGAACAGCTCGCTGCCCACCGCCGTGACCCAGGCGAAGGCCAGGGCCTGCAGCACGCCGGTGGCGATGCTTGGCAGGGCGGCGGGCAGCAGCACCAGGCGCAGTTGCTGCCAGCGGTCGAGGGCCAGCACCTGGCCGACCTCGCGGTGGCGGGTGTCGACCTGGCGCAGGCCTTCGAAGGTGTTGAGCACCATCGGGTAGAACGCCGCCAGGCTGACGATGAGCAGCTTGGAGGCTTCGCCATTGCCCAGCCACAGCGCGATCAGCGGAATCCAGCCGAGCATCGGCACCTGGCGCAGGGCGTGGAACAGCGGAGCGATCAGGCGGTTGGCCAGCGGTGAAAGCGCCATCAGCGCACCCAGGCCGACGCCGACGAGGATCCCCAGCAGCAAACCGATGCTGGTGCGTGCGAGGCTCGCCAGCAGGTTCACCAGCAGCTCGCCGTTGCCCAGCAGTTCGATGAAGGCGCCACCGATCAACGACAGCGGGACGAAGGCGTAGGCCCCCACGGCATCCTGGCGTGAGGCGTATTCCCAGGCTGTGATCAGCAGCAACGGCAACACTAGACCGCGCAGTTTCATCACGACCTCCCGACCGTTTGCCAACTGGACAGACGCCGTTCCAGGCGACGCAAGGTGAAGTCCAGGGTAAAGCCGATCATCCCGGTGAGCACCACGCCGACCATCACCACATCGATACGCAGCATCTGCCGACCCATCTCGATCATCTGCCCCAGGCCGCTGTCGGCGGCCAGCAGCTCGCAGGCCACCAGCACCACCCAGGCGCGGGTCAGGGCGACGCGGATGCCGGTGACGATGGCCGGTACCGCCGCGGGCAGGGCGATGCGCCCGACCAGGGTCGGCCAGGGCAGGCGGTACACTGCGGCCACCTCGAAATGGTTGCGCGGGATGGCGCGGATGCCTTCGACGGTAGCCAGGGCCACGGGGAAGAACGCGGTCTTGGCGACGATGACCACCTTGAACGTCTCGTCGATGCCCAGCAGCAGGACCAGCATCGGGATCAGGGCGATGCTGGGGACCTGGCGCAGGGTGTGGAACAGCGGCGAGCAGTAGGCCTCCACCGTGCGCGACAGGGCCATGGCGGTGCCGAACGCCAGGCCGGCCAGGGCGCCACCGGCAAAGCCCAGGCTCAGGCGCGACAGGCTGCCGAGCAGGTGCTCCTGCAGCTCGCCGGTGGCCAGCAGGTCGGCGAAGCTGCGCCAGACCTCCAGCGGCGGCACCAGCAGGTTGGCCGGGAACAGCCCGGCGGCGGCGACCCCGGCCCACAGGGCGAGCAGGGCGAGGGGGGAAATCAGCCAGGTGAGGGCGTTCAGCGGGTGCATGGCGGGCCTTGGGGTGGCGGGTGGTAATGGGGTATCGCAAGAGCTGTGCCAGCGGCGGCGGGCCGTGATTCCGGGCGAGATCGGATGGGCGTGTTGGCAGGGCAGCAGTGCAGTGTTGATAGAGAAGCAGTGAGTCAGCACTGGCCTCTGGAGGAGCCAGCTTTGCTGGCGAAGGGCGCGACGCGGTGTATGCCTTGATGACGATGCGTTGCGGTTCGCCAGCAAGGCTGGCTCCTACGGGGTATCGGGGGATCAGAAATCGTAGCTGAGGCTGGTGTAGTAGAACGCGCCCTGCGCGCCCTCGGGGCTGGTGATCGAGTACTTCTGCACGCCATACAGCTGCGCGCCTTCGAGCTTGTCCGGGTGGCTGTCGAACAGGTTGATCGCGCCCACCGACAAAGTGAGCCCCAGGCCGAAGCGGTAGGCCACATCGAGGTCGGTCACCCACTGCGCACCGAAGGTCTGGTCCAGGGACGGGTTGGCGGCGTTGCGGTTCTGCCACTCGCCATAACGGCGCTGGGCCACGGTCACGCTCCAGCCGTCATACAGCCAGTTGGCGCCCAGGGTGAGTTTGTCCTTGGGCGTGCCGTCCTCGATCAGCCCTTGGGTGTTGCGGCCGATGATCTGGTTGCCGGGGATGCCGCCCACGTCGTCCAGCCCGGTGATGCGGGTGTTGGTACGGGCATAGCCGCCGTTGAGGTCGAGCCGGCCCCAGGCACCAAGGTCGAGCTGGTAGTGCCCGGCCAGCTCGATGCCGTCGGTGCGGGTGTCGGCGATGTTGGTGTAGAACGCCGCGCTCTGGATGTTGGCGTAGGGCGTACCGGCGAAGATCGGCCCGACCACCGCGGCCGGCAACTGGTCGGAGAGGGTGATGCGGTTGTCGATGTCGATCCGGTAGGCGTCGACGGTGAGCGAGGCGTTGGGCAGCGGGCGCCACACCAGGCCCACGGAGAAGTTGGTCGATTCCTCCGGCTTGAGCGCCTGGCCACCGAGCAGCCGTGCCTCGGGGCTGTCGGCGCGCAGGGTGCGCTGCTGCACCTCGACCCAGTTGCCGCTGCCCGGTGGTTGCTCGACCACCTGCACGCTGAACGACGACAATCCCGACTGCACCAGTGAAGGTGCGCGGTAGCCGGTGCTGGCGCTGGCCCGGGCAGCGAACTCGGGGGTGAAGTCGTAGCGCAGCGACAGTTTGCCGTTGGTGGTGTCGCCGAAGTCGGAGTAGTGCTCGCTGCGCAGGGCGAAGCCGGCCTGGAATTTCTCGGTGACCTGCCCTTCGAGGTCGAAATAGGCGCCGATCACCCGGCGATCGAGCGAGGCGGCGTCCACCTGGGTGATACCCGAGTAATAGCCGGGGATACGCCGCCCGGTCAGTGGGTCGACGGTGTTGAACAGGGGGCCGTTCTGCCAGCCCTGGGCGTCGCCGGCCGTGAGTTGGTAGTTCTCCTCGCGCCAGGCCAGGCCGGCGGACAAGGTGAGTGGCTTGAACAGCAGGTCGGTGGCGAAGTCGCGGGTCCAGTCCAATGTAAGGTTGGTCTGGTCGGCCTCGCGACGGCCGGTGTGGATCGTCGAGGCGCTGGCGGTGCCCCAGCTGGGGTTGATGGCGTCGCGGTCGGTGGAGTCGAGGCGGTTGTTGCCGTGGTTCAGCGCCAGGTCGAAGTGGCCGAGGGTTGCGTCCTCGTAGCGCAGCCCGCCGGTGACGGCATAGTCCTCAAGGCCATAGCGGGTGATCGGCAGGCGCCCGTCCGGGTAACGGGCCAGGGCCACGCTGCCATAGTTGTTGCGCAGGGTGGTGGGCGGGTCGAAGAAGTTCTCGGCGTCGGTGTTCTTGTGCGCGTAAGTGGCCAAGCCATAGGCGCTGAGGCCTTCGCCCAGGCCCATCTCGGCATTGGCGGTGAAGTTGTACTGGTCCGAGACATTGCCTGAGCCCCAGCGCCAGTTGCGGTAGCGGTTGTTCTGCTCGCGCGCAGTATTGGTGCTGGTGGAACCGGGGTAGAACAGCCGGTTGTCGTCGCGGGTGTCGCTGGCCGGGTCTTGGCTGCCGGCGTCGAAGGCCAGGGTGAGGAAACCGTCGTTGGGCAGGGCGAAGCCCTTCCAGCCGCTGAGTTTGCGCTGCCGGCCATCGCCCTTGTCGTAGCCGCCGAAGCGGTAGCCGATGTTGCCGCCGTCGTCGCGTTCCTTGAGCACGATGTTGATCACCCCGGCAATGGCGTCCGAGCCGTACTGGGCGGCGGCGCCGTCGCGCAGGATCTCCACCCGCTCCACGGCTGACAGCGGGATCAGGCTCAGGTCCACCGCCGCCGCGCCGCGGCCGTTGACCAGGCCCTGGCGGGTGACGTTGGCGCTGGTGTGGCGGCGCTTGCCGTTGACCAGTACCAGCACTTGGTCGGAGGCCAGGCCGCGCAGCGAGGCGCCCTGGGCGATGGAGCCGGCGAAGGCGCCTTGAGGGGATTGCGGGTAGTTGAACGAGGGCGACAGGGCGGTGAGCGCGCCGGACAGGTCCTGGGCGCCGGTTTGTTGGAGTTTCTCGCCGCTGAGTACATCGACCGGGGCGGCGCTTTGCAGGGCGGTGAGGTCGCTGCGGTGGGTGCCGACCACGACCACGGTGTCGAGCTGGTCGGCGGCGAGGGCGGGCAGGGCGAGGCTGCCGATGGCCAGGGTGAGGGCATTGGTGATGAAAGGGGGCATGGGGTACCTGCTGATGATTGTGCTGTCTGTACGGGCTCTTTCGCGGGTAAACCCGCTCCCACAGGGATTGGTATCCAATACCTTGGGGGCTGTCCGGCTGTGCTGACTTCACGGCAAGGCCGGCGCCTGCAAGTACGGTGTCGAGCCGATATCTGTGGGCGCGGGCTTGCCCGCGAAGAGGCCCGAAAGGGCGACTCAGAACCGGCTGGTGACGCTCAACCCGACCGTGCGTGGATCGCCGTAGGTGATCACGTACTGCCCGGCACCGCCGTTGGGCCGGCCATGCACCTGGTAGCGGCGGTCGGTGAGGTTGTTGACGAAGCCGGTGATGCTGAGCTTGTCGTCGGCGCTGAACCAGCTCAGACGCGCGTTGGCCAGGGTGTAGTGCGGCTGGCTGAGGGTCGCGTCGGCGCTGCCCTGGCGGTCGGCGAGGAAGTACTCCTTGTCGCGGAAACTCACGTCACCGCCGGCCACCACGCGCCCGGGCACGTCCAGCGGCAGGGTGTAGTCGGCGCCCAGCGACACCACATTGCGCGGCGAGCGCACGAAGCGGTTGCCGCTGTAGTCGCCGGTCACCACGCCGGTGGTCGGGTTGGTGTTCTTGAAGTCGGTGTACTCGGTGTCGAGGAACGACAGCGCCGCGCGCAGGTGCAAGCGCTCGGTGGGCTGGCCTTCGATCTCCAGTTCCGCGCCCTTGACCTTGCCCTTGGCGCCGTTGGTCAGGGCGGTGGTGAGCACGCCGTCGTTGACCGTCAGCAGGTTCACCTGGATGTCCGAGTAGTCGTAGTAGAAGACGTTGGCGTTGACCGTCAGGCGCCGGTCGAACCACTCGGACTTGAGCCCCAGTTCGTAGGCGTCCAGCTCTTCCGGGTCGACTGTGGTCAACTGCGCCAGGCTGGTGGACAGTCCGGTATTGAAGCCGCCGGAGCGAAAGCCATGGGCATAGCGGAAGAACACCCGCAGGTTGTCGTTGATGCGGTATTCCGGGGTCAGGTCGTAGGTCCAGGCTTCCCAGGTCTTGTCTTCCTGGCGGTTGCCGTTGCTGCCGGCGCCGGCGATGGGGATCAGCGGGCCGTTGGCGGTGGCGCGGGTCAGTTGCACCAGGTCCAGGTCGATGTCCTTTTTCTCCTGGGTCCAGCGCAGGCCGCCGGTCACGCTGAAGGCATCGGTGAACGCATAGGTGACGTTGCCGAACAGCGCGTAGCTGTCGGTGCGGTGGTCAAAGCCCAGGTCGCGGTAGGCCGTGCTGCCGACCTGGTTGGAGCCGGTGCCGTTGGGGGTCGGGCCTGGGGTGACGATGCGCTGCGCGGCGCTGTCGAGGTCTTCATGGAAGTAGTGGGCACCGAGCAGCCAGTGCAGCGGGCGATCCTCCGGCGAGGCCAGGCGCAGTTCCTGGGACCATTGGCGGTAGCTGTTGTCGGTGATCGCGGCGCCGTTGACCTCGTAGGGTGTGTAGTCGGCGTCGGTGGTGGAGCGGTTGCGGATGTAGTCGTAGGCGCTGATCGAGGTCAGGGTGTAGTCGCCCAGGTACCCGTTGAACGTGAGCGAGGCGCCGTCGTGGTCGAGGCGGTAGTCCTCGTTGACGTTGAGCGAGATGTCGCGGCCGTTGGGGCGCTCGTAGCCGACGTTGTAGTAGCGGCCCACCGGCAACGAACCGTTGCTGCCGTCGCCCTTGAACTGGCGGCTGTGGAGTTTCAGCAAGGCGTCGAGGTCGGGGTTGAGCTGGGCGAGGAACTGTACGCGCACGGCCTTCTTGTTCACGTCGCCATAGCTGTTGCCGTCGTAGTCGTTGTTCTGGAAACCATCGCGCTCTTCGGAATACAGCGACACCCGGCCGGCCAGTTTCTCGTCCACCAGGGTGCCGCCGATGGCGCCGTTGAGGATGCGTTCGTTCTTGCTGCCGAAGCCGATCGTGCCGTAGCCGTCGGTGTCGAAGGTCGGTTTCTTCGAGATCACGTTGACCGCGCCGGCCGTGGTGTTCTTGCCGTACAGGGTGCCCTGCGGGCCGCGCAGGATCTCGATGCGCTCCAGGTCGAACAGCGGCCCGCCGCCGGCGACCGGGGCGTTGAGGTAGACGTCGTCGGCATAGATACCCACCGGGTAGACCGTCGCCGCGCCGGTGTCGCCGGTGCCCAGGCCGCGGATGTACCAGCGCGGGCGACCGTCGCCGTCGGGGTTCTTGGCCGAGGCGTTGGGCACGAAGGTGGTGATGTCGCCCATCGCGCGCACACCGTCGGCGACCAGTTGCGTGCCCTTGATGGCCGATACGGCAACCGGCACTTCCTGCAGCGTCTGTTCGCGGTGCTGGGCGGTGACGGTGACGGTCTCCAGGGCCGGCTCGGGCTTGTTGTCGTCGGCGGCGAAGGTGTGGCTGGCGGTGCTGCCGAGCAGCAGCGCGAGGCTGATCTGGCGGGCGAGTGGATGGCGTTGGTGCATGTGGAGTCTCCCCATATTGAAACGTTGTTGGGGAGTGCTGGAGCAGGGACTGTGCCAGTCTCATAACTCATTGTTATTGTTGGGTTTTATTGATTTTCTTCAGATGCTGTGCGGATTGGGCAACAGAGAGGTGCTTGCTGGGTGTTGCTGGCGCAGCAGGGGCTTCATAAGCGTCTTACGCGTTTCAAGGAAAGCTCCTACGCGAGCTCGGATCGGTCCTGCATATCTGGTGGAGAAGTTCGGCTAGCTTGGCGGTTTTCCCCACTTTGCAGGGGGCGATGTTGCACCCCGGCCAAGGTGGCCCAACCAGGGACAACGGATGTTCGAATCATTACCCCCCGACCGCCTGCGGTTTCACGTACCGGCAGTCCAGCCTGAGCTTCAGGTCCTGAAATTCGACGGCGACGAATACATCAGCAGGCTCTTCCGCTTCGAGCTCGAACTGGTCAGCGAAAATGCCCGCCTGCCGCTCGAGCGGATGCTCAACCAACCGGCCTTTCTCGCCTTCGATGGCCTGGACTGCGGTATCCACGGTGTCATCAGCCGTTTTCGCCAGGGCGTCATCGGCGACCGCCTCACGCACTACCACGCCCGCCTGGAGCCACGCTTGGCGCGGCTGGGCCTGCGCACCAACCAGCGGGTCTTCCAGCAACGCACGGTGGCGCAGATCATCGGCCAGGTGCTCGAAGAGCACGGGCTGCTGGGTGACAGCTACCGCTTCCTCCTCGAAGAACCCTACCCACCGCGCGAATACTGCGTGCAGTACGGCGAGAGCGACCTGGCGTTCATCGAACGGCTGTGCCAGGAAGACGGTATCCACTACCACTTCACGCATTCACGCCAGGGCCACGGCGTGGTGTTCGCCGACCACCAGTCACACTTCCCCCGCCTCGGGCGCGCCCTGGGCTTTCATCCCCCCACCGGCCTGCGGGCCGACACCCAGGTGGTCAGCCAGTTCGGCGTGAGCGTGCGCACCGCGGTCAACCAGGTGGAGCTGCGTGACCACGACTTTCGCAAGGCCGCGCTGCCACTGGCCTACCCGAGCAGCACCGGCGAGGCCCAGGTGCTGCCCCTGGAGCACTACGCCTACCCCGGCGGCTTGCGCCAGACCCTCGACCAGCAGCGGGGCGCATCGCTGAGCAAGCGCGCGTTGCAGCGCTGTCGCTTCAACCATTGCCTGGCCGAAGGGGCCAGCGACGCGGCGTTTCTGCTCAGCGGCCACCTGCTGCAACTGACCGACCATCCCCGCGAGGCCTGGAACGACCTGTGGCTGCTCACCCACGTCCACCACGAGGGCCACCAGCCCCAGGTGCTCGAGGAGCACGCCACAGCCGACGCGCAGACGCGCTACAGCAACACCTTCGACGCCATCCCCTGGGACGTGCTGTTCCGCCCGCCGCTGAGCCGGCCCAGGCCGCAGGTGCCCGGCTGCCAGGTGGCCAGGGTTACCGGCCCGCCCGGCGAGGAGGTGTATTGCGACGCCCTGGGCAGGGTCAAGGTGCAGTTCCACTGGGACCGCGAAGGCCGCGGCGACGCACACACCAGTTGCTGGTTGCGGGTGCTGTCCAGCTGGTCCGGCGACCGGTACGGCGCGGTCACGCTGCCCCGGGTGGGCATGGCGGTGGTGGTCAGCTTCCTCGACAACGACCCCGACCAGCCCGTGGTCAGCGGCTGCCTGCCCGACAGCCTGCACCCGCCACCCTATGCCTTGCCCGAATACCGCAGTCGCACGGTGTTGCGCAGCCGCAGCCTGGGTGGCGGCGGGGGCTACAACGAGCTGGTCATGGAGGACCGTGCGGGGCAGGAGTTGCTGTACCTGCGCGCCCAGCGCGACTACGAGCGGCAGGTGGGCAACGACAGCCACGAGGCGATCGGCGGCCGGCGCGAGGTGCGGGTGAAAGGGGCCAGCCGGGTCACCCTGGAGGCCGAGGAGCAGCGCACCGTCGGTGGGCATCGGCAGGTGCTGGTGCGGGCCAGCGACCACCTGGTGGTGGAGCAGGGCAGCCAGACCCGTGTGGGCACGGTGCTGGTGCAGCATGCCGGGCGTCAGGTGCAGGTGTCGGCGGACGGCGAGGTGGTGGTGGAGGGCGGTGCCAGCATCACCCTCAAGGTTGGTGGGCAGCACCTGGTGATCAATGGTGCGGGCATCTTCTGCAGCAGCCCGATCCAGATCGGCGGGGCGCCGGCGGCCAGCGTCCCGGCGCAGCCCCTGCTGCCGGGCGACGGCCAGGAGCTGCCCGATGCATTGCCGCTGCCCGTGACGGCGGGGCCGGTGCAGTGGGCGTTGTGGGCGGGGAGTCAGGCGCTCGACAGCGCGCTGTGTCCGGTCTGTGACAGTTGTTGCGACACGCCTTTGGGAGGTGCGGTATGAGCGAGTTAACCCCGTGGCAATGGATGGCACGCGAGCGCGCTTGCGGCCGTGACATCGTGCTGATGCTCGACGCCGGCTCCGATGCCCGCCAGGCCCTGATGGCCCGCCTGGGCTCCGAGCGCTGGTGCGCGCTGTACCAGCAGACCGAAGTCGCCCATCTCGCGGCGCAAGGGCCGGCCTGTTTTCTGATCGGTGAGGGCGAAGTGCAGTTGCTGCAGGGCTTGTTCGAGGCGCCGCAAGGCAACTGGGGGTGGCTGGCCAGCTTGGCGCCCGGCGCCTTGCCGGACTGGGTCGAGCATTGGCGTGCACGGTTGCTGCTGGGCCAGCGGCCGCAGCGGGCGCTGTACCGGTTCCATGACAACCGTGTACTGGCGCGGGCGATGGCGGTCGCGGATCGCAGGGCCGCCTGGCTCGGCGAGGCCATCAGCGTGTGCTACTGGCAGGCCACGGCCTGGCGGGTGGTGGATAACCCGGCGCCCCGTGCCTACCCCGTACCGCCCGTTCCGGTCTGGTTACCGACTCCGGCCGAAGTCGAAGGCAATGGGGTCGCCTTGGCCAATGCCCATCGCTATCTTTCCGGCCTGCATTTGGACGCCTACCGCACCCTATCCCGGAACCAGATGCCCCTTGAGTGGTTGCAACGCCAACTGCGCCAGGCCCGTGCCTGGGGTTGGCATACAGGGGAGGAGATCGAGTTCCTGCTGATGTTGAGCCTGCGCTCGCCGGGGTACGAAGTGCCGCGGGAGTGTGCACCGTTGGTTGATGAAAGTCCACAGGCGCACCTGGAGCGGTTGCGACTTCGTACGGTGTTTTGAACAGGGAGAAAGAAAGATGAATGGGACGTTCTTGAAGTGTCTGGTGATGTTGGGGCTGGCTTCATTGGTGGGATGTGCGGAAGAGCCGCCGAATACGTTCAAGTTGGTGGGAGAGCTGCCATCGAACTTTGTGTATGCGGCGGTTGCGCACTATGAGCCAGAGCCTGGTGCGAAATGCGTGCTAGCTGATTGGGGGAGGGCCGTACAGCACTTCAATCGAGAGTGGGATAAGGAGTATGAACCAACTTCTACTATCGTGATTCGCAAGGTTGTCGATGGGTGTAGTGTGGTTGTAAGTAGTATAAAAATCCGAATTATTGGAATCTATGGAGATGCCTTTCATCAAGCGTCGGAGAATAGGGCGGGCATTGGGGTATATGCAGAGCTTGATGAAAAATATAGGCGTGTTATGAGTGCTGGTGATGGAGATACGTTTTATGGTGAGTGTCAGTGGTTATTTCGAACGATGGGGAAGGAGCGATACATAAGGAAGGTTCTCCTCTGTAAAAAAGATAAAGAGCGTGGGGAGAAGTTTGTCGGGAATCCGTTTGGTGCCTACTTGGTCGACCAGTTGCCGGGAAAAACAATACGAATGAATATTCGTGTCGTTGAGAGCGAGAGGCCATATTTCAAAGACACCTGGGTGAAATTTCCAAGGGGCTGGAAACGATGCCTAGGGAAGGGGGTGGATGATCTGTATGGATACTGTCGAGGGAATTACTCGGATTTTATCGATTTCAAGATGCCAGATGGGCGAATCTGCAATTTATATCCAAGTTGCGAGGAGTGAAGCGTTATGGGTCATAATGAGTTTTTCAAGGAAATTAATCATCCGCTCAACAATATTATGCTTGTCTGTCCTGTGCGCGGCGTCTCAACGAGCTTTCAATTGGTAGACGAGCAAGGTCATGGGGCCCCCTATGCAGGTGCCTTTTATGAAGTGGTGGATATGGATGGCACAACCTACAAGGGAGCCCTTGACACGGATGGTAAAGGTGAGGTTCTAAATCATTGCCGTGGGCCTGTGTCGTTGCGCTTTGCGAGCGAATATACCGGGGCGGATGTGAGCTATGAACGATTGCAGACACGAGACCATTACCCGCTGAAGATTACCGATATTCAAGTTCGTGCTGAGCAAACGCATTTCCAGAATCGCGACGGTAGAAGAACACAGTCAAATCCCGCAGCCGTTAGCGCTGACGAGTTTTATCAAGTCGAAGTTAGCGAGCTTGTCTGCCACATCTGCCACCTTCCGCCTAGGTCCTTGAGTGACTTTCCTTCGGATCTGGGTATTCGACGAATCATGGGCAAGCATTGCGAATGGGGTGTCGGGCTCATGTTCGGCAAGCACACGGTATTGGAAGTTCGCCCGCTACGAGCGCTGCGGCCTGTCCTGTCAATGGATCCGGAGTTTTGCGCGCTGAACCTCTATCAGTTGGCATTGATGGCCACGCTCAGCTACACCCCGTTCGGGCAGGAACCTCCGGGTCATCCAGTCAAAGCCCAATCGGTCAATTTTCCTCATGTCCCCACCGTCGGAAACTGGTTTGGCGACGCTCTGGCCAAAGGGAAGGAGATCTGGCGCGTAGACACGAAACAACAGACAGAGTACTTCCCACTCTACGAAGATGTGCCTTATTCCCAGCGATGGGAAATTGTGCCATTCGATCCAGAACTGTATGAGCAGAACAACCCCGCGCTAGGTGACGATCAGGAAAATCCAAGCAGCCTTCACTTCCTGGATGATAGAGGGCTTCCTGACACAACGGATACTCAGGCATTCATAACCCACAATGCCGATGTGATGATCATTGCTATTCGTGGCACGAGCGAAAAGATCCCGGATCTAATGCGTGACGTGGACGCATTACAGGTCCCATTCGAAGAGGGGCATGGTAAGGTTCATCGTGGCTTCTATCTTGCCGCAAAGCGTGCTGTTCGGTTAGTTACAAACTATATGGATAAGTTTTATCAATCCCAGAAACTCATCATCTGCGGCCACAGCCTCGGTGGCGCGATAGCATTACCGCTGGCCCAAATGCTACGTGCCATCGATAGGAGTTATCCCCTCCAGCTCTACACCTACGGCGCCCCCCGAGCCGGCGACAGCACGTTCCTCGCCAGCGCCGCCAACCTGCGCCACCACCGCATCGTCAACAATGACGACATGGTCCCCAACCTGCCACTGCCGTGGATGAACACCCGTTACGAGGTGATCGCCACAGGCGCCGTCCTGGCGAGTATCAACTTCCCGCTTGGCGCCATGGTCATGCGAACAGGCCTGGTCAACCAGGACGGCGAGCCCTACGGGCACCATGGCGAGCTGCAGCATTTCATGCCGATCCAGCTCAGCAACCAGGAATCCTCGGCCATTCTCTGGCGCCCGGGCTGTACCACCATCACCGCCCAGCCCGCCTGCAACTACTACCTGGAAAAGGTCGATGGCCTGCCGCAGCACCGGTCGGTCAGCCTGGCGGATCATTTCATGGTGTCCAGCTACATCCCGGCCTGCTGGGCCATGCTGCGCCGTCACCAGCAGGCGCTGGCCAACCGCACGCCAGCGGTGACCGTGCGGGAACTGGAGGCGGTGGACACAGCATTGGCATCGATCAGCCAGCAACTGCGCGAGCGCCGCTCCCGGCTAAGCCGAGGCGACTACTACCCGCGTTCCCGCGAGCCCAGCCTGACCGCCATCGAAAAAGAACTGGAACGCCTGCAGGCTACCCGCGAGCGGCTGGCCAGCCTGCGCCGCGCTCCGGTCAGCGAAGCCGACGTCTACGGCAGCCTCGCCGGCCAGCCGCAACTGGCCGAGGCCCTGGAGCGCTGGCAGGCCCACGCCGCCAGCACCCAGGCCGCGCCGTTGGCCATGGCGCCCAAGGAACAGGACATCAACGTGGTGACGTTCGACGAGCTGTTCGCCAGCCTCGACGACCCGCTTGACCTCATATGAGCAGTGGCCGGCTTGCCCAGTGCCGCGTTCAAACCGCCAAGCGCGATGTCGACCCGATCACCTGCTCCAGCACGCTCGAGTCGATCCATTCGCGCACATCGATGCGCCGTGGAATGAACCCCCAGCGATGGAGAAACTCGCTGAAGTCCTGCAACGCCGCGATCGACCGGCTATCCAGCGCCGTGCGCAAGCGCCGGTGGGCGTCCTCGCCATAGGCCGCCGCCACCCAGTACTCGCTGGTGTTCAGTTCGCGGGCAAGAAAGCGCCGGGTCTCCTCGGGGTTGGCCCAGGCCCACTGCTCGGTGCGCAGCACGGTATCGACCAAAATACGGCTGGCGTCGAAATGCTCGTGCAGCAAGTGGGTGTCCACCGTCAACGTGCGTGGGGTGCCGTTGTTGCTGCGGATCAGCGGGTCGGGGTGGCTGCCGGTGTCGACCACCACGCGCAGGCCGAACTCGTGGGCCAGCTGCACCGCGTGGGCCCCCTTGAGGAAGATCGCGTCGATGTCGCCGCGCAGCAGGCCGATCAACTCGTTGTTGCGCCGGCTCACGCGGCGGGTGTCCAAGGCCACTTCCGAGCCGTACAGGTGCTGCTTGGGCTCGTCGCTGTAGGTGCCGCCGTAGGGGTAGTCCACCAGCTCAACATCAGCCACGTTCAGCCCTTCGAGCTTGAGCGCGTTTTCCAGGCCGCGCAGGGCCTGGGCGCGGGTGAAGTCGATCTGCACGTTGGCCCACTTGGGCAGGCCGAAGCGGCGGTTCTTCAGGTCGCGGATGCCGCGCACGCCGCTCTCTTCGGTGGTGAGGATCAGCTGCACCTCGTCGATCCAGCTCAGCCCCAGCACCCGGGTCTCGACGCCGCTGGCGTAGGCCCAGATCGCCGGGATGCTGCCGCCGTGGCGCACCGAGTTCTGCAGGTGGTGGTCGTAGTGGGCCTCGCGTACCTCACGTTCGCTGGACTCGCGCAATGACTGGATGCGCGTGCCGAACGGCGCGAAGGCCTGGGCCAGGCGCCCGGACTGCACGGCAATGCCGAGGCCGGTGGGCACCGGGCTGTGGGTGTACCAGAGGGTTTCCAGGGGCTTGCTCATAGGGCGACGGGCTTCCTGTCCATGGGGGTTGTCGTGGCGAGCAGCGCCTCCAGCGGCTGCCGGTCGATCCAGTCGCGCACGGCGAAACTTGCGGGGATGAAGCGCCAGCGCTGGAGGAAGTGCACGAAGTCCTGCAGGGCATCGATTGCCTGCTCGTCCAGGGCGGTGCGCAGGCGCAGGTGGGCGTCGTTGCCGTAGGCCACGCCGACCCAGTACTCGCTGCTGTTGGTTTCGCGCGCCAGGTAGCGGCGGGTTTCGTCCGGGTGCTGGTGCGCCCAGTCCTCGGCGCGCAGCACGCTGGCGAGGATGGCGCGGGCCACCTGTGGGTGCTGCTCGAGCAGGTGGTTGTCCACGGCCAGGGTGCGTGGGGTGCCGTTGTTGCTGCGGATCAGTGGGTCGGGGTGGCTGCCGGTGTCGATCACGGTGCGCAGGCCGAAGGCGTGGGCCAGCTGCACGGCGCTGGCGCCCTTGAGGAAGATCGCGTCCACCTCGCCGCGCAGCAGGCCGGCCAGTTCCAGGTTGCGGCCTTCGTTGTGGGTGGTGGATACCGGGGTGCCGGCGACAGTACGTACCGGGCGGTCGCTGAAGGTGCCGTCGTAGCGGTAGTTGACCAGTTGCAGGTCGCCCACTTGCAGGCCGTCGAGCCTGAGCGCGTTTTCCAGGCCGCGCAGGGCCTGGGCGCGGGTGAAGTCGATCTGCGCCGCGGCCCAGTCGGGCAGGCCGAAGCGCCGGCCCTTGAGGTCCTTCACGGTGTGGATGGCGCTGTCCGGGCGGGCCAGGATCAGTTGTGCCTCGTCGGCCCAGGACAGGCCGATCACGCGGGTCTCGCGGCCTTGGGCGCGGGCCCAGATCGCCGGGATGCTGCCGCCGTGGCGCACCGAGTTGCGTAGCGTGTGGTCGAAGTGCGATTCGCGCACGGCCTGCTCGTCGGCTTCGCGCAGCGACTGCACGCGGGTGCCGAGGGCGGCCAGGTCTTGCTGCAACCAGCCTTGCTGCACGGCGATGCCCAGGCCGGTGGGCACCGGGCAGCGGGTGTACCAGAGCGTATCGAGGGGGTGGCTCATGGTTGTTCTCCTCAGGCGCTGGCCTTCAGTGGCGCGGCGGCGGGCTGCTGCACCAGCGGCAGCACTTCCTGGCCGATGCGCAAGGCTTCCTCCAGGTGCGGGTTGGCCGCCAGGATGAAGGTCGAGAAGCCAGCATCGCGGTACTCGGCCAGGCGCTCGGCGATGTGCTCGTGACTGCCCACCAGGCCCACCGTCGGGCCGGGCTTGGCCTTGGCGAAGCCGGCCCACAGGTTGCGGGCCAGCTTCAGCGCGTCGAAGTCCTGCAGGTGCTGGTGATAGGCCGCCTGGCGCGCGCCGCCCACCGAGTCGGAGCCGCTGGCGAAGCCCTTGGCGATGGCGCTGCTGTTGCCTTCGAGGCGTTCGAACTGCTGGCGCAGTTCGCGCCAGGCCTGCTCTTCGGTTTCGCGGGCGAACAGGTCCACGCGCAAGCCGAAGCGTACCGTGCGGCCTTGCTTGTCGGCCAGCTCGCGCACCCGCTCGATATGCGGCTTGAGCCTGTCGATGGGCTCGGCCCAGTTCAGGTAGACGTCGGCGTGGCGGGCGGCGACCTCCAGCGCGGCGTCGGAGAAACCGGAGAAGTACACCCCAGGCTTGCGCTCGTGCTGCAGGCCCGGCGGCAGGCTGCCGTGCTCCAGGCGGTAGATGTCGCCTTCGTAGGAGAACGTGTCGTTGGCCCACAGGCCCTGGATCACGTCGAGGAATTCGCCGGTGCGCTTGTAGCGCAGGTCGTGTTCGAGGAAGTCGCCATTGGCGCGCTGGCTGGCAGGGTTGCCCCCGGTGATGATGTTCCAGTCCAGCCGCCCGCCGCTGAGGTTCTGCAGGATCGCCGCTTGCTGCGCGGCATAGGCGGGCAGGGTCCAGGTGGCCTGGAAGGCGATCAGAAAGCGGATGCGCCGGGTCTCGCGGGCCAGGGCCGCGGCGGCGATCCAGGGTTCGGGGCCGGTGGGCAGCAGCGCGCCTTCGAAGCCGGCCAGCTCGGCGGCCTTGGCCACCTGGGCGATGTAGTCGATGTAGGTGAAACCATCGGCCTCGCCGTTGGGCAGGCGGCCTGGGGCGATGTGGCCGGGGCGGTGCTGTGGATTGCCGCGGTTGTGGCGGTCGGTGGACAGCTGCGGGCCATCGGTGCCCAGGGGCAGGCGCCAGAAGAATTCGGTGGTCATGGGGGCTCCTGAAGGGGAGGTTGTCGAGGGTGGGGGCGGTGCAACGGCTGTGCCATGGCGGCGCGAGTCCGATGGCGCGGGGGATGGTGGTGGTTGGCGAGGGCAGGGTGTTGCCGTGGCAGCAGCCGGGCAGCAGCGATTGCATGAGCAGCAGCATGGCCTGTGTAGGAGCGGATTCATCCGCGATGCGCCGCGCGGGCGGCGCTCGGTCACATGAGCACCATCGCGCTTTCGCCGAGCACCTGAAAACCACCTATCCGGATTTCGGATATTTGAGGTTCGCAAGGTGTTTGCCGGTAGGGCATTTGCGCCTGTCGAACCGAGCGCCGCAGGCGCGGCGCATCGCGGATGAATGCCAGGGTCAGGCTTCGGCGTTCACCTCACCAGCGCTGCGCAGATAGGCGTCGTACAGTCCGGCATACGCGCCTCCAGCCTCGAGCAGTTCGGCATGCCGTCCCAGTTCCACCACCCGCCCGTGGCGCACCACGGCGATCCGGTCGGCATCGCGGATGGTCGCCAGGCGGTGGGCGATGATGATCGCCGTGCGCCCCTGGCACAGCCGCCGCAACGCCCGCTGGATGCGGCGCTCGGTGTGCACATCGACCGCCGAGGTGGCTTCGTCGAGCACCAGCACCGCTGGGTCCGCCAGGTAGGCGCGCACCAGGCACACCAGCTGGCGCTGGCCATGGCTGAGGTGGCTGCCCAGCGGGCCGACTTCGGTGTGGTATTGCTCTGGCAAGCGCTCCAGCACCTCGTCGGCGCCCAGCTCACGGGCGGCGGCCTCCAGCACGGCATCGTCGGCCTCGGGCCGGGCCAGGCGCAGATTGTCGAGGATGCTGCCGCTGAACAGCACGTTGTCCTGCAGCACCACGCCAACGTTGCGCCGCAGGTCGCGCTGGGCCAGTTGGCGCAGGTCGATGCCGTCGAGCTTCACCGCACCGCGTTGCACGTCGTAGAAGCGCGTGAGCAATTGCACCAGGGTGCTCTTGCCATGCCCCGAGGGGCCGACGATGGCCAGCACCTCGCCTGCGCGGATGTGCAGGTCGAGCCCGTCGATCACCGGCCGGGCGGTGTAGGCGAAACCGACCTGCTCGAAGCTCACATGGCCTTGGGCCCGGCCCAGTGCTCGCGGTTGATCGGGGTCGAGCACCTCGGCGCGGGTGTCGAGCAGCAGGAAGATACGCTGTGCCGAGGCGCTGCCGGTGGCGTAGCGTTCGAACAGGTCCGACAGCTCCTGCAGCGGCCCGAGGAACAGGAACACGTAGAACAGACTCTCGGCTATCTGGCCGACGCTCACCCGGCCCTCGGCCAGGCCAAAGGCGCCCACCAGCAACAGCACGGCCATGCCCGCCGTACTCAGCAGCGCAGTGAGCGGGGCGAACCAGCCGGTGCGCAGGCTGCCGCGGATCAGGGCCTGGTTGAAGTCCTCCAGCAAACGCCGGTAGCGGCCCTGGTTGCCGGCTTCGCGGCCACACTGCTGGATCAGCCGCACGCCGCTGACGCTCTCGACCAGGTGCGCGGTGAAGCGGCTGCGCTGTTCGGCGACCCTGGCCCAGCTGCGTTGAGAGATGCGCTTGAAACGCCAGGTCGCCAGCACCAGCAACGGCACGGTGGCAGCCAGGCTGTAGAAGAAGCTCGGTTCGATGCGCCACAGCATCACCCCGGCCAGGCAACAACGCAGCAGGGCGCCGATCAGCTCTGGCGGGCCTTGCACCAGCAATGGCTCCAGCGCGTCGATGTCGCGGTCGGCGCGGGCGATGATGCGCCCGGCGCGGGTCTGGTCGAAGTAGCTCACCGATAGCCCCTGGACATGGGCGAACACCTGCACGCGCAGGCTGCCGAGCACGCGGATCGCCGCGTTGCCTGCGATGAATTGCGAAGCCCCGGCCAGCAGGAAGCGCCCCAACCAGCTGGCGGCCAGTCCCAGGCCGAGCCACAGCACCAGGCGCTCGTCGAGCAGCCAGTGGCCGGCTTCCTGGATCAGCCCACGGTCGATCAGCTCGCGGACGAACCAAGGCCGCAGGAACACAGTGAGCACCAGCAGCAACTCCAGGCCGATCACGCCAAGGATTGCCGTGCGGATCGGCCGCAGCAACGGCAGCAGGCGGTGCAGCATGCCGCGATCGAGGGCCTGGCGCGCCAGGCGCTGTTCGATGTCGATATCGCGTTCAGCCATGCTCGATCCCCAGCAGGTCGCGGTAGTGGGCGTTGTGCGCCGTCAATTCGGCGTGGCGACCGCTGGCGCTGATGCGCCCGCCTTCGAGCAGCAGCACGCGGTCGGCCAGCAGCAGGGTGGACAGGCGGCTGGTGATCAACAGCAGGGTCGGCGCACGCCCCTGCTGGCGGCGCAGGTTGTCGAGCACGCGGCGCTCGTTGTGGGCGTCCAGGGCACTGGTGGCGTCGTCCAGGCACAGGATGTCCGGCGCGCCGAGCAGGGCACGGGCCAGGCACAGGCGCTGGCGCTGGCCACCGGAGAGGCTTGCGCCACGGTCGCCCAGTGGCGTGTCCAGGCCCAGGGGCAGGCGCTCCAGCACGTCCTCGGCGGCGGCCAGGCGCAGGGCTTCGCGCAGCTCGCCATCGCTGGCCGCTGGCGCGGCCAGGCGCAAGTTCGCGGCCAGCGAGTCGGAGAACAGGAAGCTCTCCTGCGGCAATACCTGCACCCGACGGCGCAGGGCGTTCAGGTCGATGTCGCGCACATCATGCCAGCCGGTACTGTCGGAGCCGACCCGCACGCTGCCGCCGTCCACCTCGGCCAGGCGCGGCAACAGGCTGGCCAGCAGGCTCTTGCCGCTGCCGGTGGCGCCAACCAGCGCCACCACCTCGCCGGGGCGCAGGTGCAGCGAGCAGCCCTGCAAGAGGTCGTGCGCAGCCTCCGGCGTGCCCACGCGCACCTGCTCCAGCTTCAGGCCCAGTGGTCCCTTCGGCAGGGTGCCCCGGCCACTGCGAATGGCGGGGTGTTCGTCGAGCAGTTGCCAGATGCGCTCGGCACTGGCGCGGGCATCGGCGAAGGTCTGCATCACCCGGCCGATGCCCTCGATACGGAACACCAGCGTGGTGGCTACCAGCAGCGAGGTCACCAGCTCGCCGATGCCCAGTTGCCCGGCGGCCACCTGATGG
This sequence comes from Pseudomonas entomophila, assembly GCF_018417595.1. Lineage (NCBI taxonomy): Bacteria > Pseudomonadati > Pseudomonadota > Gammaproteobacteria > Pseudomonadales > Pseudomonadaceae > Pseudomonas > Pseudomonas entomophila. Next base: position 3,786,483 of record NZ_CP070982.1, on the reverse strand, counting down.
GCGCCGTAGATCAGAATCCACACATGCCCCAGGGCGACCACCGCCTGTGGCAGGGGGATTCGCGAACTGGCGTAGGCCAAGGCGGCTTGAGCGTGAGTGCTGAACGCCGTCACCTGTTCCGAGAACCGTGCGATACGCGGGCCTTCCAGGCCAAAAGCCTTGATTACCCGCACCCCGCCGATGCCTTCCGAGAGGTCCTGGCTCACCTGGTCATAGGCCGAGGCGACGGCCCGGTCGAGGGTGACCAGGCGCTCGGTCTGGCGCACGAACAACCCCAGTCCGCCCCCCGTCAGCAGCAACGGCACCAGGCCGAGCAGCAGGTCGTACCAGCACAGCAGGCCGACCGCCGCCAGCACCACCAGTGGTGTCTCGATGATCTGCCGCCAGAAGGTGATCAGCGCATCGCGGACCTTGTCGGCGTCACGGGTGGTACGGGTGACCAGCTCGCCCATGCCATGGCGCCAGTGGTAGCCCAGGTGCAGGGCCTGGACCTGTTCGAGGATGCGTTCGCGCAGGCGCGTCAGCAGGGCCTGGCTGAGCACCAGCGACAGCACGGCGGCGGCGTATTGCAGGAGGCCGCGAGCCAGGGCGATGGCCAGCAGTGCCCACAGCCAGTGCCAGGCCAGGGAGGCGTCGAGGCTGCCATCGGCCAGGCGGGTGACGGCGCGACCGGCGCCGACATCGTCGACTGCGTGGCCGATCAACCATTGCTGCCAGGCCAGTGCCAGGTTGCCGGCGATATAGAGGGTGGTGACCAGGGCGAAGCGCCAGGGCATCTCGCGGTAGATGGCCAGGGCGCGCAGGAGGGGGTGTCTGGAGGTCATGCAGGGCTCGGCTTGTCAGTCGACTATGTGCATACCTCTGTGGGAGCGGGCTTGCCCGCGAACACCGGCGAAGCCGGTGCCATGCACTGTATTGTCATCTTCGCGGGCAAGCCCGCTCCCACAGAAAGCTTGGCTTTGAATTGATGCCTGGTGGTTCAGCGACGCGTGGCGCCTTGCGCTTCCTTGGCGTTGAGCACCGCCGTGTACTCCCCTGGGTCCGCCCCATTGAGGTAATAGTTGCCGACGTTGTGCAGCCGCCAGCGGATCGGATCGTGGGTGGTGTGCACCCGGGCATCGCGCCAGAAGCGGTCGAGGTTCCACTTGCTCAGCGAGGCACTGGCCCCCAGCAGCGAGAACAGGTCGCTGGAGATCTTCAGCGCCGCCCCATCGGCATGCGCCCGGGCGGTGGCCACCGAGAGGATCAGCTCGTCCTGCAACGCTTTGTCCTCGGGGGCGTGCTCATGGGCGTCGAACACCCGCGCGGCCTCGCGCAGCACCGCTTCGGCGCCGCGCAGGGCGACCGCATACTCGCCGACCTGGCGGATGATGTGCGGCTCGTCGCTGGCCCGCTCGACACCGCTCTCGACCCAGGGGCGAGCCTGCTCGCGCAGGTAGCTCACCGCTGCCTGCAAGGCCCCGGCGGCAATGCCGGTATCGATGGCGGCATGGAGGATCTGCGGGAAGGTAAGCCCTGTACGTTTCATCGGCCCGCTGCGCAAGGTGACGAAACGCTCGTCGAGGACGATCTCGTCGAATTTCACCGTGCCGCTCACCGAATGCTGCTGGCCGAAGGCCCGCCAATCATCGACCAGGGTCAGGCCAGGGGTGTCCCGGTGCAGCAGTACCCCGGCGCCACCGTCCTCGCTGGCCGCGGTCAGCCAGATCCAATCGGCCAGGTAGGCGCCGGTCGAATAGAACTTGCTGCCGTTGAGCACCCGCTTGCCGTCGGCGCGGCTTTCGACACGGGTCTTGAGGGCGAACTTGTTCTTGCCGCCGACCTCGGCCAGCGCATTGCCCAGGCGTTTACCGGCCAGCACATCGGCCAGCACGCGGTCGCGGACTTCGTCGGGGTAGCCGTCGAGCAGGCCGCGCAGCATGACGTTGTGGATCTGCAGCAACTGGCCGACGCCGCCGTCGGCGGTGGAAATCAGACGCACGATTTCGACGAGGGTCTCGACTGAGGCGCCAAGGCCGCCGAACCGCGCGGGGACACCGATGGCGGTGAGGCCGCTGCTCGACAGCCGTTCGGCTTGGCGGCGTGGGAGCTGGTCGTTGTTGCGCGGGTCGGCGGCGAGGGTGGCGAATTCGCTGGCGACTTCACGGGCGATGCGCAGGGCTTCGGCTTCGCTGGTGATGCGGTGGGCGGGGGGCAGTTCGATGATGCTCATGGTTGACCTCGATGGCGGTGTTCGCGGGGGCTGCGCAGCGGCCCCGATCCTGAAAACGCCAGAGCAACTTCTTTGCCACTCCAGCGGAGCCCATGCAGCGGTTGGCTTGCGGCGAGATTGCAAAGGTGAATTGCTGCTCCAGCAACACGCTCGGCCCGCCGCCTGCTGATCTGGCAGCACCCGCCCCGCACGCCTGCTCCCAGGCCAGCAGCCGGGCCCGGGGTACTCGCGCACAGTCTCCATGTTCCGGGCCTTCCAGCCCTTGGCACGACCGCTGCAACACGCCCTGCACGACGCCCAAGGAGCTCTTCATGACCCTCGTTCAAACCACCCCCCAACCTGAAGCACTGGACCGCCTCTGGTTCACCCGCTGCCCGGTACCGACCGCCTCCGGCATCGCCTACAAGCTCGGCTGGCTGCAGGAAGAGTTCGCCCGTGACGGGCTGCCCATCGACACCCTGCAGGAAGCCCGTCAGCTCGGTCATCACCACTACGATCATCTGCTCCCCGGCCTGTTCCGCGAGGGCGGCAACCTGCCGGCCCTGGCCGCCCGCGCCGCCGGGGCGCCGTCAAGGCTGGTCGGCCTGACCTGGATCGAGGAGTGGCAGACCCTTCTGGTTCGCCCGGACAGCAACATCCGCCGCCCCGAAGACCTGCGCGGCAAGCGCCTGGCGCTGCCGGCCTGGGGGCGCGACCGCCCTGGCAGCATCGCCCGGGCCATGAGCCTGCACGGCTACAAAGGCGCGCTGGCCTCGGTGGGGCTGACCTTCGACGACGTGCACCTGGTGGAGGTGGCGCTGCTCGACCAGCAGGTTGCCAGCACCCCGCAACTGGGGTTGCAGCGCCTGTGGTCGGGCCTGGACTACCTGGCGCGCGGCGAGGTCGACGCGGTGTATGTCAAAGGCGCCGCAGCAGCCGACGCCGCCCGCCGCCTGGGCTTGGTGGTGGGTATCGACCTTGACGTGCTGCCCGACCCACGGCACCGCATCAACAATGGCACGCCACGGCCGATCACCGTCCACCAGTCGCTGCTCGACGAGCACTTCGACCTGGTCGCGCGCTTCCTCGCCCAGACCCTGCGCGCCGCCAACTGGGCCGTTGGTAACCGCGAGGCGCTCAACGCCATCCTCGAGGACGAGACCCACGCCGGCAGCCAGGGCGTGGCCGAGGCCTATCGCGGCGACTTCCACGCCACCCTGGCGCCGGACCTGTCGGCCCGGCGCCTGGCCTTCCTCGACACCCAGAAGGCCTTCCTCAACCTGCATGGCTTCCTGGAGCGCGACTTCGACCTCGCCGACTGGGTCGACCACCGCCCCCTGCAAGCCGCCCATGACCTGCTGGCCCAGCGCCGCGCCTGACTCCGGAGATCGACCATGACCGTACTGCTCAACGAACGCCCCCTCACCACTGAGCTGCAAGCTTTCATCGACCAGGTGCTGGCCGAGGCCGAAGCCGCATTCACCGTGTTCCGCGAAACCAACACCATCACCGCCAACGGCACCGTTGGTTTCATCGAGCGGGTGCCGGGCCAGGAACTGTTGGTGGCGGTGAACTACGCAGGCCCGTGGAACTACCGCAAGCCGCTGGAGGCGACGGTCAGCGACTTCGCCGGCAATGTCATCCTCGGTAAGGGCAAGGGTGGCCTGGGGCGCTACGGCAAACTGTTCCAGCACCATGCCGACATCACCACCGTGTCCCACGTGCATACACCTTACCTCGGTGCCTGGGCGCAAACCCATCGCACCTTGCCGTTCCACTATGTGCCGGTGCAGCGCTACCAGTTGGCTCGCGAACTGCCGGTGTACATCGACCGGCGCCAGGCCGAGGTGGATTTCATCCTCGAGCAGATCGCCGCCAACCCCTTCACCCTGGCCATCCTCGAAGCCAATGGCGGCTCCACTGTGTGGGGCAAGCAGGGCTTGCGCGCCACTGCCGAATTCATCCTGCTGCTGGAGGAAGGCGCGCAGATCCAGTTGCTCGCCGATGCACTCGGTGGCTCGCGGCCCTATGGGCCCGGCGTACTCACTCAGCAATGGAAGATGAGTGGCCTGTACGAGCGCGCCACCGAGCTGGGGTTGGTACCCGGTATCGACCACCGCAGCTGATGGCTCACTGGCAATTTCCGCGGCGCGAGGTACATTTTCCGTGCGCTGTACGAGGCGGCGGTAGCCAAGGAATTGCCTGATGAAACCCATCCGTTACAAAGGCGGCTGCCTGTGCGGCCGCATTCGCTTCATTGCCCAGGGCGAACCACGATTTCCCCACACCTGCTCCTGCGGCATGTGCCAACGCCATTCGGGTGGTCTGACGCTGTGCTGGGTGGAATTCGACAAGGCGGCTGTCGAGTGGGTCGGCGAGGGTGGCCTGCCGGCCCTGTACCGGGCTTCAGCGCAGTCCAGCCGCGCATTCTGCTCCACCTGCGGCAGCAGCCTGGGCGCGGTCGACGATGCGCCGACGGTCGGGTTGCTGCTGGGGTGCTTCGACGCCAAGGGCGAGAAGGCGCTGCGCCCTGCCTACCACTCTTTCGTTTCGTCCCGTCCACGCTGGTGGAAGATCAATTCGCTCGTGTGATCGCTGCACCCTCTGTAGGAGCGGCTTCAGCCGCGATGCAGGCAACGCGTTGCCCAGCACCCGCTTCGCGGGTGATCGCGGCTGAAGCCGCTCCTACAGAAGTCGAGCAAAATCAGAGGGAGGTGCGTTCGCCGCGAAAGTGCGGGAGGATGTGCTCGCCAATGCGGTAGGCCTCTTCCAGGTGCGGGTAGCCGGCGAGGAAGAACAGGTCGATGCCGATGGCGTGGTACTCACGGATTCGCGCCACCACGTTTTCGTGGCTGCCAACCAGCGCGCAGCCCGGCGGGATGCCGATGTAGCCGAAGCCGGTCCAGACGTTGGGGTGGATGAAGAAGTCGTCGAAGGCGGGTGCCTCACCCTGGTCGGCATATTCGTGCTCATAGCTCAGCTTGCGCGCTGTCCGCAGCCCGGCGTGGGCGGCACGGGCCTTGACCGTGCCCTTGGCCACGCCTTCGTCGAAGAAACGCTTGGCTTCGGCCAGTGCAGCCTCCTCGGTGTCGCGGGTGATGACGTCGATGGACAGCCCGAAACGGATGTCTGTACGCCCATGTTTCAAGGCCCGCGCGCGGATATCGGCGATCAGCGCGGCGATTTCGTCAGGATGCTCGGCGCGCATCAGGTAGAAGTCGGCGTGCTTGGCGGCGAATTCGCGGGCCGCTTCCGAGGAGCCGGCAGTGCAGATCAGCGGCAGTTCGGCTTTCTTCAGCGGCCCGCGCAGGCCGCCACCCTCGGCGCGGTAGTAGCGGCCTTCGTAGTGGAAGTTGTCGTTGTGCCAGTAACCGCGCACCACATCCATGAACTCGGTGGCGCGGGCGTAGCGTTCATCGTGCCCCTCGAAGTCGCCAACCTGGCGCTGGATGGCGTCGGAGCCGCCATTGATGATGTTCCACACCAGGCGGTTACCGGTGGCGCGCTGGTAGGTGGCGGCCTGCTGCACCGCGACCCAGGGCGTGTAGTGGTAGGGCTGGAAGGCGGTGACGAATTTCAGTGTGCGGGTTTCGCGGGCCAGCAGCGAGCACACCGTCCACGGCTCCTCGCCGGAAGGCGCGTTGACCATCAAGGCGCCGCCGAAACCATTGATCTCGGCGGCCCTGGCCACCTGCCCGAGGTAGTCGATGTAGCTGAAGTGATCGCCCACGGCGAAGCCGGACACCGCGCCGGTGCTGGGGCCGCCGGCGTGCCAGTCGCCGCGGTTGCGTGGGTCGCCGGGGAGGAACTGGGTTTCGCCGTGCAGCGGCAGGCGGGTGAAGAATTCGAGGCTCATGCTGGTGCTCCTGGCTTACTGGACGCTGGGGTTGCAGTTGGGGGTGACGGGTTGGCCGCTGATGACCTGGCGAGCGAAAGGGATGGAATCCTTCAGCGAGGCATTGACCGTCTCGCTGTGGCCCAAGCCCTTGTACAAGTGGCCCTGCACCACGGAACCGGCCTTGCAGGCGTCCTGCATCAGGGCCACCTGGGTGCTGGCGGCGGGAGTCTTGTCCTCGGCGCCGGTGCCGATGAAGATCGGCTGCGCGAGCTTGAGGGTCGGGTACGACACCTGGGCCTGCCAGGCTTCAAGCTGGTTGCCCTGGTACTCCTTCCTGGCATTGGCCGGGGTCAGGCCGGTGCCGACCACGTCGCTGACCAGCGAAGACAGGCAGCTGCTGCGCGCCTGCTCGAACAGCGGCAAGGCCTTGGCGGTGTAGAAGTCGCGCGGGTCGATGCTCGGGTCGTACTGCTGCGCTGCCAGCAAGGTGTAGAAACCGTAGGCCAGCGACGGGTCGACCTTGTCCGGGTCCTGCTCGCCGACGTTCTTCGCGCCGATGGTGTAGATCACCCCGGTGCCGATACTGCCCTTGACGCCGAGGTCCGGTGCATAGGTGGCCGCATAGGCACCGGCCGCGAACGCCCCGGCTCCCCCTTGCGACTGGCCGACGATCAGCACCTTGTTGGCCAGCCCCGGCACGCCGGCGACCACCGCCCGCGCCGCATCGAGGATGCCGTAGGCCGCCATGCGGTTGTTCAGCAGTGGATGGCCACCCGGCACGCCGAGGCCCTGGTAGTCGGTGGCGACGATCGCGTAGCCCTCGTCGAGCCAACGGTCGAGGTACTGCACATCGCGGTATGAACGCCCGGCCCAGGACGGTGCGCAGATATCGGCGACGCCCACCGTGCCATGCCCCCAGCTCGCCACCGGCCAGCCACCGGCGGGCGCCTTGCCCTTGGGGATGAACAGCGCGCCGGAGACCACGATTGGCGTCTTGCCGTCGATGCCGTCCAGCGAGGTGTAGAGGATGCGTTGGGCGCTGGCGGCGTTGGGCAGGCTCAGGGCCTGGTCCAGCGGCTCGCTGCGCAGCAGCTTGCCGGGTGCGGTCGGGATGGCGTTGCTCCAGGTATAGAACGCCGAGACCCGGCCATCGCCTTGTTGCGGGTCGGGCTTGGGAGCGAAGGTGTTGGCGGCGACGGCGCTGATGGACAGCGCCAGGGCGGTCAGGCCCAGGGTGAGTGAGACAGGCAGCTTCATGGCGGGTTCTCTGTCAGTGTTGGCTGAGCTGGGCGTCGAGCGACGGCCAGTAATGGGTCAGTTGCAGGTCCTGCAGCGCCTGGCGGGTGAAGCCGGTTGCCAGGTCGCCGTCGATGGCGTAGGGCGTGCGGATCAGGCGGTTGTCCAGGGCATAGCGGGCCAGCGCCTGGTAGTGGGCCTTGAGTTGGGCGTCGCTCTTTGGCGCCCAGCGCTCCTTCCAGGCCACCGGATCGTCCTGGTCGTCACGGCGCAGCACGCTCTCGGCGACACCGGCGCGGGAGGACAGGGCGTAGTAGCCGTCGCGGTTCTGCTCCTGGGAAATCCACCACGCCGCCCTGACCCAGGCGGTGGCAACCAGTTGGGTGATGTCGGCGTGTTGTTCGAGGAAGCGGTCGGTGCCCCACAGGTCGGAGACCAGCCGCCAGTCGTTGGCGCCCTGCTTGGTCGACCAGAGGATGCGGGCCACGCCCTTGTCTTCGAGGGCATAGGCCTCGCTGAGCAGCACTGCGGCATCCACCTTGCCCGCCGACACGGCGGCCGCGCCGACCTGCGGGTTGAGGTTGGCGATCTTGAAGTCGGTCAGCTGCAGCCCCTGGCTTTGCAGGAAGTTGCTGAAGGCGAACTCCCACGGCCGCCCCCGATGCAGGGCCAGGCGCTTGCCCTTGAGGTCCTGGATGCTGCGTACCGTGGAGTTGGCCGGCACCACCAGGTACACGTTGTTGCCGCTGCCGCCCGGCACGACCAGTTTGCCGGGAACATTACCGGCCCCGGCGATCACCGATGGCAGGTCGCCGCGTACCGCGAAGTCCAGGCTGTCGTTGCTGAAGCCTTCGTTGATCTGCGGGCCGGCGCCGGCGTGGGGCAGGGCCACCCAGTCGAGCTGGATGCCGCGTTGCTGCAGTTGCTGGGCAAGCCAGCCGTCCTCGATCACCCGCCCTGGGATACCACCAAAGACTGGAGCGCCGCCCTGGGTGAAGGCGACGATGGCAATGCGTACGGATTTGGGAGGCTCGCTGGCCCAGCACGCGAAGCTCAGCAGCAGCCCGAGCAGGGCCAGGCTGTAGCGCCAGATAGTCTTCATGATGTTCAGCTCCTGACAGTGTGCGGGCCGCACGTTTGAGCGGCCCAGGCGTTTGCCAGGCAGGAGCGAAATGCATGCCAGGGTATCTTTGGGAGCGCTGTAGGCCTTGTGTGACGGGGCCTGCAGTCAACATCACCAGCCATGCTCAGCGCGCTTGCGGTGCTGATGCCCACGCAAGACGGTGTTGACTGGCTGTTGCTCCAGCAGCAATCGAGCGGGTGGTTTTTCGTGTATGCCTAAATCGAATATATAAATATTTATTAATAATTTTTCGATCTAAATTGTTTCATGCACTATGGGGTCGCGCACAATTGCCAGGAATGCCCTCATGTCGCTGATCACCCATCCCCATGCCCGCGAGCTGACCAAATCCGTGCGCGCCACCGTGCTCGTGTTCAAGGACCCACGCTCCCAGGAGTTGCTCAGCCGTATCGAGCGCCTGGCACCCAGCGAAGCCAACACCCTGATCATCGGGGAGACCGGCACCGGCAAGGAGCTGGTCGCCCGCCACATCCATACCCTCAGCCGGCGTCATCGCGAACCTTTCGTGGCGGTGAACTGCGGTGCCTTTGCCGAAACCCTGGTGGAGAGCGAGCTGTTCGGCCACGAGAAGGGGGCCTTCACCGGAGCCACCTCGAGCAAGGCCGGTTGGTTCGAGGCGGCCAATGGCGGGACGCTGTTCCTCGACGAGATCGGCGACTTGCCGTTGAACATGCAGGTGAAATTGCTGCGTGTGCTGCAGGAGCGCGAGGTGGTGCGCCTCGGCTCGCGCACACCGATCCCGATCAATGTGCGGCTGGTGGCGGCCACCAACGTCAACCTCGCCGATGCCGTGGTGGCGGGGCACTTTCGCGAGGACCTGTTCTACCGACTGCACGTGGCCACCATCCGCCTGCCGCCGCTTCGCGAGCGGCCGGGTGACATCCTGCCGTTGGCGGAGTTTTTCATAGAGGAGCATTGCCGACGCCTGGGCTACGAGCGTGCGACCTTGAGCCCGGAAGCCGAACGCAAATTGCTGGCGCACAGCTGGCCGGGGAACATCCGCGAGCTGGAGAACGCCATCCACCATGCCTTGTTGGTGTGCCGCCAGCAGCAGGTGGCGCCAGCCGACCTGCATCTGGTGGATATGCGCCCACTGGCGGTGGGATATGGGGAAGTGGCGGCGTTGCCCATAGTTGCCAGTGCGGCGCCGGTTAATTTGGAGAGCGCGTTGCTGGCGCTGTTCGAACAGAACCTGCCGGACCTGTACGAGCATATCGAGGAGACGGTGTTTCGCTCGGCGTATCGGTATTGCCACGGGAATCAGTTGCAGACGGGTAGGTTGCTGAATATCAGCCGCAATATCGTGCGGGCACGGTTGGAGAAAATTGGCGAGCTTGCAAAGCCGGTCAACTCCGGGATTGTTTGATGCCCACGGAGGCGAATGAGGTCATTCGTAGCTTCGGGCCGACGAGAGCCTTGGCGTGCTCGGGATAATCGAAGTCGATTCGGCGTTTGTTGTGGTCCTTCACAAACTGGTCGATTCCAAGGGATGCGTAGATCTGGTCGATGCTCAGTTGCAGGTTTTCCTGAGGCCGTTCATTGATAATGAGTGCACCACCTTGTGCCAGGTGGCCCTGTAACTGGAGTGCGAACTGCTCGAAGTCAGCCTGTGCTATTTCGGAGATCAGGTAGGAGATGGTGATGATGTCATACTGCCTGAGTACATTGCTCGGCCAGGCGCTCAGGACGTCAGCCTGTACCTCGCGTAGGGTGAAGTAAATATCATGGGCACTGCGGCGAACCACATCCAAGGCAATCTCTTCCCACAGAGGTTGGATGTCCAGGCGAGTCATCTCGACATTCAGATAGTGAGGTCGGTCGGAGCGTTCTCTGAGGAAGTCGATGACGGCCGACAGGTCGCTGCCGGGCCCGCCGCCAATTGACAGCACCCGGACTTTTCCTGTGTTCAGCCAACGGTCAACACTCGCTGGCGGCACGAGATCCATGGCCGAGCGATTTTCATGCATGTGCACCGGGAGGTAACGGAGTACATACAGTTTTCTCTTCTCCTCGCACCGGTAACTGATGACATTTCCACCGAAGTACTGGCGGCTAAAACATTCAGTGCACGTTGATGTGAAAGGTGTCCGCTGACGGCAACTGTCCCAGGCTTGCGGATTCAATGCGCCTAGATAGTGATTGATGATGTCGTCCATGAGCCGGTATTTGAATTGACGTAGAGAACGTTAGCAATACCGAATGATGGCGATTGGCCTTTATTTGTTCAAGCAGTTTGCTGCCTTAAATCGGATCGGCCTGGAATGGATCGTGTTGGGGGCGCACGGGTGTCGAATCCCGCTCAAGGCTCCACCTGATCCACATAAGACTCGAAGAACCAGTCAGGGACTTCTTCGTTGCGAAACTCCAGCTGTGTGCCTGCGGTGATTTCCGCCAGCCATACTGCGCATTGGCCGGAATTGTCGAACACGTAGGCACGGTGGCTGGCCGCGATGGCGTCCGGCAACAGGTCCAGCGAGCGGTCGTAGCGGCTGCGCACCAGGTCGTCCCTGACCGGGTGCCCTCCGGCGCGTACGCGAATGGCCACTCGCTCGATGTTGATCTGCGGGTTTTCGGTGGAGACGAAGTAGAGGTAGGTGCGATAGCCCCGTGCCTGGGCCTGGCGCATGAATTCGATCTTGCTTGGGTGTGACATGACGCTTTCGAAGGTGAAGCTCTGGTTTGTATCCAGCAAGTGTTGGCGGATGAAGTCCGCGATCACCGAGGCGAAGTACGAGTCTACTCGCACGGCCCGGTAGTCGACCTTGCTGCCGAGGAGCGTGAGTTGCTCGGCCTGGTCGGTCAACTGCTTGGTTTGGATGAGATAGTGCTCGGTATGGAACCTGAGCAGTTCCGGCAGGCTGGTGGCGACGTCGAAAGGTGCCAGGTCGATGAACCCGGTGGACTTCGCCTCTTGTTCCAGGTCGTCAGCATTGACGAAGAGGCGCGTCAGCGCCGCCGGCAAGTCGGCCTTGATGGTGCTTTTGCCGGAGCCGTTGGGGCCTGCGAACACCCTTAGCCTAGGCACGCTCGTCAGTCGTGCCATCATCGACCTTGCGCACGGTGATCACCTCGCCGACCTTGACCTTGCGCCGTGGCCGGGCCTTGTCGAGCACGGTCCTGGCGCCGTCGGCGGCGACGCGCACCAGCTCGCCTTCGTCGATGCACAGCACACCTTGCTGGTTGGCCTGCAGCGCACGTAGATAGGCGGAGTGGGTGGCCTCGCTGGCGTGGCGCGGCACTTGTCGTTCCAGGGCGTCGAGGGCTTGCTCGGAGAGCTTTCTTGCTTTTGCGACCATGAAGGAATACCTCCGGGCAACAGGGGGGCTGTTGCGTACATGGGAGGCATCATAGCGCTGACCGGGGCGGATGACATCAAGAGGGGGCATGGGTGTTGTTCCTGAAGTGGATTGCGGCTGAGTCTGGCACAGCCTCATGTTCAGCTTTTCCCGGTTTTGCGTAGTCCCTCTCCTATGCGCTGAACGGGGCTGCCAGGCAGCCCCATTACCGGGTTCAGAAGCCGAATTCACTCAACCCAGGATGATCGTCCGGCCGCCGTCCCAGCGGCCAGTGGAACTTGCGCTCGGCCTCGCTGATGGGTTGTTCGTTGATGCTGGCATGGCGGTTGCGCATCAGGCCGTCTTCGGCGAACTCCCAGTTCTCGTTGCCGTAGGCGCGGTACCACTGGCCGCTGTCGTCGCGGTACTCGTAGGCGTAGCGCACGGCGATGCGGTTGTCGGTGAAGGCCCAGAGTTCCTTGATCAGGCGGTATTCCAGCTCGCGGTTCCATTTGCGGGTGAGGAAGGCCTGTGCCTCATCGCGGTTGTTGCAGAACTCGGCGCGGTTGCGCCAGTGGGTATCGGTGGTATAGGCCAGGGCGACCTTGGCGGCATCGCGGCTGTTCCAGCCATCTTCGGCGAGGCGGACTTTCTCGATGGCGGTTTCGCGGGTGAAGGGGGGCAGTGGCGGGCGGGACATGGTGCTGCTCCTTGGTGAGGGGCCGGGGAAGTGGCCTGACAGGAAGCGAGGCTACGCTTGCCGATGCGCACTGAGAATGCGTGACCCTGGCACTTCATAATTGCGCTTCGCGAAACGCTGCCTGTAGCGCTGGCGTTTCGCCGATACACGGCTAGAGTCACAAGATTGTCCAGGAAGTGGTGAAGCATGATCAGGGTCTCAATCAGCGCCATCGTGCTGTGCGCGGTGCCGTTGGCCGCCGCCGCCGACAGTCAGCGCGAGGACGGGTACTGGTATGTCCAGACCAGCGCCTACACCCGTCATTGGTCCCACGACCCCGAGCACAACAACCACCAGGAGCTGATCGGCGTAGAGCGCGTCTACGGCGATGGGGTGCTGTGGGGCGCCGCCACCTTCAAGAACTCGTTCTACCAGCGCTCGAACTACGCCTACCTGGGCAAGGTCTGGGAACACGAGCGCTATCCGGTCTATGTCAAGGTCAGTGGCGGGCTGTTGCAGGGTTACCGGGGCGATTACCAGGACAAGATCCCGCTCAATCACCTGGGCGTCGCGCCGGTGATCATCCCGTCGTTCGGCACCCATTGGGGGCCGCTGGGCGCCGAGTTCGTCGTGCTCGGCGCCGCAGCGGGGATGGTCAATGTGGGGTGGCGTTTCTGAGCGCAACCTTGTCGACCACCTTGCTGCGCCCCCCCAGCCACACCAGCAGCAACCCACCGGCCGCCAGCAGGCCACCGGCCATGGGTACCGCGGCATAACCCAGGTCCAGGCTGATCACCGCGCCGCCCAGCGCGGCACCCACCGCGTTACCCAGGTTGAACGCACCGACGTTGATCGAGGACGCCAGGCCCGGCGCTTCGGCGGCGGCAATCATTACCCGCATCTGCAGTGGTGGCACCACGGCGAAGGTGAACATGCCCCACACCAGCAGCGCGATGGCCGCGCCGACATGGCTGCCGAGCACCAGCGGCATCAGCAGCATGATGACCGCCAGGGCACCGAGGAAGATCCGCGCGGCACCATCCAGCGACCAGTCCGCCAGCTTGCCACCCAGGCTGTTACCGAGGGTGAAGCCCACGCCGATCAGCACCAGGCCGAGGGTGACGAAGGCGTCGGAAGCGCCGGTCAGGTCGGCCAGCACCGGGGCGACGTAGGTGTACAGGGTGAACATCGCACCAGCCCCCAGCACCGTGGTGGCCATGGCCAGCAGCACGTTGGGGCGGGCGATCACGGCGAGCTCCTTGCGCACATGGGGCACACTGCCGCGCTCGCCCTTGGGCAGGGCGTACCACAGCGCGGCGATGGCCAGCACGCCCAGCACGGCGGTGCCGGCGAAGGCCATGCGCCAGCCGACCTGCTGGCCAAGCCAGGTAGCCGCGGGCACGCCGCCGATGTTGGCGATGGTCAGGCCCATGAACATGGTGGCCACGGCACTGGCCTGCTTATCCTTGGGCACGACACTGGCGGCGACCACCGCGCCCAGGCCGAAGAAGGCACCATGGTTGAGGCTGGTGATCAGGCGCGAGGCGAGCAGGGTGTAGTAGTCCGGCGCCAGGGCCGACAGCAGGTTGCCGACGGTGAAGATGCCCATCAGCATCATCAGCGCGGCGCGCTTGCCGAAGCGGCTGAACAGCAGGGTCATGATCGGCGCGCCGACCATCACGCCGATGGCGTAGGCGGTGATCAGCATGCCGGCGCTGGGGATGCTGGCGTCGACGCCCTCGGCGATGACCGGCAGCAGGCCCATGGGGGTGAATTCGGTGGTGCCGATGCCGAAGGCACCGATGGCCAGGGCAAACAGGACCCGTTTGGGGGAAAGCGTGCTCATCGGGAGCTCCGTGTTGCGTGATGAAGGCGAAGCCGCCCTGGCAGGGCGGCTAGATTGTTCAGGTCAGTCCCAGATCGGCGCCAGGCCATCCGGGCTGACTTCGCGGCCGTTGCGCTCGAGCGTGGCGATGCGGGCCATGTCGTCGGCGTCCAGGCGCAGGCTGCGGGCGAGCAGGTTGCTGGCCAGGTTCTCGCGCTTGGTCGACGACGGAATCACCGCATAGCCCAGCTGCAGCGCCCAGGCCAGTGCCACCTGGGCGACGGTGGCCTTGTGCTTGGCGGCGATCTCGGCCAGCACCGGGTCCTTCAGCACCTTGCCGTAGGCCAGGGTCATGTAGGAGGTGGTGCTGATGCCTTGTTCCTTGAGGAACGCGGTCAGCTTGCTGTTCTGCAGGTAGGGGCTGAGCTCGACCTGGTTGGTGGCGATCTCGCCCTGACCGACCACCGCGATGGCCTGACGGGTCAGTTCGATGTTGAAGTTGGAGACGCCGATCTGCCGGGTCAGGCCCAGCGCCTTGGCCTCGGCCAACGCCTTCATGTATTCAGTGAGTTCGACACCGTTGCCAGGTGCCGGCCAGTGGATCAGCAGCAGGTCGACATGGTCGGTGCGCAGCTTGGCCAGGCTGTCACGCAGGCTGGGCACGAGTTTGTCGGCGGCGTAGTTTTCGACCCAGATCTTGGTGGTGATGAACAGTTCTTCACGTGGTACGCCGCTTTCGGCGATGGCCTGGCCGACTTCAGTTTCATTCTTGTAGATCTGTGCGGTGTCGATGACGCGGTAGCCCAGTTCGAGCGCGGACTTGACCGAGTCGATGACGGCCTGGCCGGTGAGGCGGAAGGTGCCAAGGCCGAAGGATGGAATGCTCATGGGGCTGCTCCTGGTGGACGGTGGGAGATCGGTCTTGCGCGGTGCTGCGCCAGCTGATCGAGTGGGTGCAGTCTGCAGGTTTCGGCGGGATTGATTAAGACGCCTCCGAGTTAAGGTCTTTTGACTATGAGTCAGCAATGGTTGGGTGGCTTGTGAATCAAAAGCAGGCAATGGGCGCTACGTTTCGTCTGTAGGAGCCTTGAGCAAACGCGGCTAGGTATGATCGGGCCTGTATCGATGATGCTACGGCCTACCGTATTTCAGGAGTCTGCCCGGTGCTCGACCTGCCCACCCCTGCGCTGTACCAGAAGCGCTTCGACGCGGTGCTCGCCTATATCGAGGGCAACCTCGAAGGCGACCTGTCTGTCGGCGCCTTGAGTGCAGTGGCGCATTTCTCGGCGTTCCACTTCCACCGGCAGTTCAGCGCCTACGTGGGGGTGCCGGTCGCTCGCTATGTGCAGTTGATGCGCCTGCGCCGCGCCGCCCACCGGCTGGTCTGCCAGGCGGACTACAGTGTGCTCGACGCGGCCATGGGCGCCGGCTTCGAAAGCCCCGAGGCGTTCAGCCGGGCCTTCCGGCGCGCCTTCGGCCAGGCGCCCAGCACGTTCCGGCGCCAACCCGACTGGCAACGCTGGAATACGGTGTTCGACATTCCTCATTTTTCCAGGAGCATCACCATGCAGGTACGAATCGTCGATTTCACCGAAGTTCGGCTGGCCGCGCTCGAGCATCGCGGCCCACCTGGCCAGGTCAGCGAGACCGTGGGCCGCTTCATCGAATGGCGCAAGCGCAGCGGGCAGTCGCCGGTGGCCACGAGCCGCAGTTTCGGTATCCCCTACAACAATCCCGATACCACCGCGCCCGAGGACTTTCGCTTCGCTGTCTGTGGTGAGTTGTTCGAGGCACTGCAGCCCAACGACGAAGGCGTGCACACGTTGAGCCTGCCCGGTGGACGCTGCGCGGTGGTGCGCCATGTGGGGTCGCCCGATCATATCGGCGAGACGATCTACCCGCTCTACCGCGACTGGTTGCCGGGGAGTGGCGAGGAACTGCGGGATCATCCGCTGTTTTTCCATTACCTGAGCATCTACCCGCAGACGCCGCTCGAGCAGTGGCAGACGGACATCTATGTGCCTTTGCTGTAGGAGCTTTAACCGCGATGCAGGCAACGCGGTGCCTGGCACCCGCTTCGCGGGTCATCGCGGCTGAAGCCGCTCCTACAAAGCGAACGGGCGCGGATCAATCAGCGATCTTCGACGGATCGGTCTGCAACAACCATTGATGGCTGTTCGCGGCCAGCTGTTGGTCGAGGTTCGACTGGACGCCGATGCGACGTGCCTCTTTGTCCTGCTTGAGCAGCTGGTTGAGCATGTCCATCAGGTCGCGGGACTTGCGCACCGACTGTGGCGTGCTGACATCTGACTTGAGCTCGCCGTTCTGGTAGGTCATCACCCGATGGGTGCTGCTGGCTTCCTGGGTGGCGCTGGCTTCGCTCAGGGCGCCGTTGACGAAGCCGACGTGGGTGCTGGCGCTGGCTTGCTCGCTGAGCATGTGATAGCGGTAGTTGTTGGGGTCGAGGCCCTGGTCGAGCTTGGCCGACGACGACAGTGTGGTGTGCCAGGCGGCGTCGAGCTTGGCCTGCTGATGCTGCTTCACGTCGAGGGTGAGGCCGCCGCCGTTGGTCGTGGTGGCCTGCGATGCCTGGTAACTGAAGCGGTCTTCCTCATCAGGGCGGTGCGAGTTCAGGCGCTGGCTGGTCTGGCTGATCGAGGCATTGAAGTCGGCCAGGCCGCTGAGCAACGAGCGGCTGTAGCGGTTGATCGCATCATCATGGCCGGCCGGGCGCGGGCTGCTGTCGTCCACGCTGTTGAGTTGGCTGAAGGCGTCCTTGAACAGGGTCATCAGCTGGGCGTCGCCCTTGCCGCGCGCCTGGGCCGCGTCGAACTGGCTCAGGTAGTTGCCTACCGCGGCCTGGCGTTGCTGCGAGTTGCCCAGCACCACGCCACCCTGGGTGTCCAGGTCAAGCTGGATCTGGCCGCTCGGGCCTTGCAGCTTGAGGTTGCGGGTCGAGCCGTCCAGGCTCAGGTCGAAGGTCTGCAGGTCGCCGCTGGCGGTCTGCAGGCTGGCGTTCATCTGCAAGCCGGTGAACAGGGTCGGGTCGAGCTTGAGCAGGGCGCCCAGTTGCAGGCTTGGCGTCTCCTGGGTCAGGCCGTTGATGGCCGACTGGAAACCATTCGCCAGAGTAGCCAGGCCCTTGAGTTCTGCGGCGCTGAGTGTGCCATTCTGGACGTCGGCGTCCACGGCCAGGCCTTGTTCACCGTTGTACAACCCGAGCTTCACGGTGGCGCCGGAGGCGGTGGTGAGGTTGAGGGTGATGCTGTTGCTGGCGTGTTCGCGCAGCCTGGACTGCTGCAGGGCCAGCAGGCTGGGGGCGATTTCGCTGTTCTCGCCGACCTGCAGCGCCGATTGCGAGACGCGTTGCCCACCCTTGGCCACCAGTTGTTCCATCAGGGCGGCGCCCAGGCCCTGGAAGCGCGCGGCGGTGCCGGTGCCCTTGATGCTGCCGAGCATGTGCATGCTCAGTTTGTCGATGCCGTCCTGTTCCCACACGTAGCGGGGCTGGGCGTTACCCAGTGTGCCCCGGGAGGAGTAGGTCTGCGAGTCGGGAATGCGCGTGTCCTGGCCAAGGATGACCTGGGTGCCGGGGATGCTGGCGGCCGCAGCGGCCTGGCGGGCATCGAGGCTCTGCAGGGCAGGGGGCGCGTTGTACACGGGGGTGAGGCGCAGTGCGGATGTGATCGGGCTCATCATCGCTTTCCTTGCGGAGTTAATGAGTACGCCTTGATATCGGCGTGCCATTAGCAAACCTGAGCAGAAGCTCAGATATTTTTTGCGATGCAGAGCGAGTGACTGGGGCCGCGTGGCAGCCCCAGTGCGAGGGTCAGCGTCGACGGAACAGCGGCAGCGGTTCGTCGGTGGCGCCTTGATAGGTGACCGAGAAGTCCTTCAGGCTTTGCAGCGCGTCTTCAGGGTTCTTGTCGGCGCGGATGGCGAAGGCGTCGAAACCGCAACGGGCCATGTAGAACAGCTGGTCGCGCAGCACGTCGCCAATGGCGCGCAGCTCGCCCTTGAACTTGTAGCGGTCACGCAGCAGGCGCGCGTTGGAGTAGTTGCGCCCGTCGGTGAATGCCGGGAAGTTCAGGGCGATGACCTGGAAGTGCTCGACCTCTTCGCCGATTTCCTCGGCCTCCTCGTCGCTGTCCAGCCAGATGCCCAGGCCGCCGTCGCGGGCCTTGAGCAGGCTCGGGTGGTCGCGCCACAGTTGCAGCGGCACGATGTAGTCGTCGCAATTGGTCAGCTCGTCGATCGACACGTCCTTGGGCAGCAGGTGCCAGGTTTCGTCGACGATCTGGTTGTTCTTAATGATTCGCTGCATAGACGCGTTCCTTGAAGGGGTCGATGCCGATCCGCTGGTAGGTGTCGATGAAGCGCTCGTCTTCGGTGCGCTGCTCGACGTACACGCTGATCAGTTTCTCGATCACGTCGGCCATGGCGTCCTGGGCGAAGGACGGGCCGAGGATCTTGCCCAGGCTCGCGTCGCGGGCGGCATTGCCGCCCAGCGAGACCTGGTAGAACTCCTCGCCCTTCTTGTCCACGCCAAGGATGCCGATGTGGCCGACGTGGTGGTGGCCGCAGGCGTTCATGCAGCCGGAAATGTTCAGGTCGAGCTCGCCGATGTCGAACAGGTAGTCCAGGTCGTCGAAGCGGCGCTGGATGGATTCGGCGATCGGGATCGACTTGGCGTTGGCCAGGGAGCAGAAATCACCGCCCGGGCAGCAGATGATGTCGGTCAGCAGGCCGATGTTCGGGGTGGCGAAGCCTTGCTCGCGCAGTTCCAGCCAGAGGGCGTGCAGCTGGCGCTGCTCGACGTCGGCGAGGATGATGTTCTGCTCGTGGGAGGTGCGCAGGAAACCGAAGCTGTAGCGTTCGGCGAAGTCCGCGACGGCATCGAGCTGCTTGTCGGTCAGGTCGCCTGGGGCGACGCCAGTGGGCTTGAGCGACAGGGTGACGGCGACGTAGCCCGGCTTCTTGTGGGCGCGGGTGTTGCGCGAGCGCCAGCGGGCGAAGCCTGGGTGCTCCTGGTCCAGCGCGCCGTAGTCGACGTTGTCCAGGGCCAGGTAGTCGGGGTCGATGAAGTGGCGTGCCACGCGCTCGACTTCCGCTTCGGTCAGGGTGGTGCTGCCGCCGCGCAGGTGGGCCATCTCGGCCTCGACCTTCTCGGCGAACACTTCCGGAGTGAGCGCCTTGACCAGGATCTTGATCCGCGCCTTGTACTTGTTGTCACGGCGGCCGTAACGGTTGTACACGCGCAGGATGGCGTCCAGGTAGCTGAGCAGGTCCTGCCAGGGCAGGAACTCGTTGATGAACGAACCGATCACCGGAGTACGACCCAGGCCGCCGCCGACCAGCACGCGGAAGCCCAGTTCACCGGCTGCGTTGCGCACCGGCTCCAGGCCGATGTCGTGCACTTCGATGGCGGCGCGGTCGTCGCTGGAACCGTTTACGGCAATCTTGAACTTGCGCGGCAGGTAGGCGAATTCCGGGTGGAAGGTGGTCCACTGGCGCACGATTTCGCACCAGGGGCGCGGGTCGACCAGCTCGTCGGCGGCGACACCGGCGAACTGGTCGGTGGTGACGTTGCGCAGGCAGTTGCCGCTGGTCTGGATCGCGTGCATCTGCACGGTGGCCAGCTCAGCCAGGATTTCCGGGATGTCTTCCAGCGCCGGCCAGTTGTACTGCACATTCTGGCGGGTGCTGATGTGCGCGTAACCCTTGTCGTAGTCGCGGGCGATCTTCGCCAGCATGCGGGTCTGGCGGGCGTTCAGCTGGCCATAGGGCACGGCGACACGCAGCATCGGCGCGAAACGTTGGATATACAGGCCGTTCTGCAGGCGCAGAGGGCGGAATTCTTCTTCGCTCAGCTCACCGGCCAGGTAGCGGCGGGTCTGATCACGGAACTGCTTGACGCGGTCCTCGATGATCCGCTGATCGTACTCGTCGTATACGTACATATAAGTCCTGTCTCAGGCTGCATGCAGCTAATCGCGCGCACGGCCGCGCACTCCGGGTCGGAGCCGAGGAACGATAGCAGAGTGGGTTTATGCGCTAAAGTGATGTTTTTGCATATGAAAAGAACCATTTGGACTAAGTGAGACTGACTGGCATTTGCCCGCTCTGGCACGCCATCTGGCTATAATCCGAGGTTTGTTTCGCAGGGATGTAACCGCATGCTCAAGGCCTTGTGCCAGGGCCTGTGCCTGAGCCTGCCGCTGGCAGCCGGCGCGCAGGCTGCCTCGGTGGTGTTTCTCAACCCGGGCTATTCCAACGAAACGTTCTGGGTCGACTATTCGCGTTTCATGCAGGCCGCCGCCAAGGACTTGGGGATGGCGCTGCGCGTGCAGTACAGCGAACGCAGTGCCGACCGCACGCTGACCCTGGCCCGTGCGGTGCTGCAGGGGCCGCAACGCCCCGACTACCTGGTGCTGGTCAATGAACAGTACGTGGCGCCGGAGGTCATCCGTCTTTCCCGTGGCACAGGGGTGAAGCTGTTCCTGGTCAACAATGGCCTGACCGAGGACCAGTTGCGCAGCATCCAGGCCCAGCCGGAGAAGTACCCGCGGATTCTCGGCACCCTCGTCAGCAACGATGAGGAGGCCGGCTATCAGATGCTCAAGGCGATGGTCGCGCAGTTGCCACCTGTTGATGGCCCGGTCGACTTGCTGGCGTTCGCCGGCGTGAAGACCACGCCCGCCTCGCAGTTGCGCGAACTGGGCATGCGCCGGGCGCTGGCCGACTACCCCCAGGTACGCCTGCGCCAGGTGGTGTACGGCGGCTGGAGTCGCCAGCGCGCCTTCGAGCAGGCGCAGATGCTGCTGGAGCGCTACCCAGGCACGCAATTGGTGTGGTCGGCCAACGACGAGATGGCGTTCGGTGCCATGCGGGCGTTCGAGGCGGCGGGCCGGATGCCGGGGCGTGATGTGGTGTTCAGCGCGGTCAACAGCTCGCCCGAGGCTTTGCGGGCGCGTATCGATGGGCGCCTGGGGGTGTTGATGGGCGGGCATTTCACCATGGGCGGTTGGGCCATGGTGATGTTGCATGATGACGCGTTGGGCCTGGCGGCGGATCGCGATGGGCAGCAGGAGCACCAGGTGCCGTCGCTGCAACTGATCGACGCGGACAAGGCCCGGCGCTGGTTGAGGCTGTTGGACCAGGACGGTCACGGTATCGACTTTCACCGTTACAGCGCCGAAGGACGGACAGCGGATTTTCGCTATCCCTTCCTCATGTCACCCGTCGACTACTGAAAGACCCTGCTTGAGTGAAGGGCATTGCTGGACTTAACTGCTGCTTGCGAAGTGCATTCCCATAACCACTACAAGAGGTAATGCAATGGGAAATTCAAGCAAGGTCCGCAAAGCTGACAGCAGTGTCGATGCCTGGGCGATCCTGTGTCTGATCGTGCTGGTGGTGGTCACGGCGGTGTATTGGGTCAGCCATCAATAGCGGGTGATTTGTTCTGGCCGTGAAGCTCACTTGAGAGCCGCCTGCGGAAGGGATATCCGCGGGCGGTGGGCTTCGGGGGGGGGGGCTGGTCGTTGTGGGTGCATTCAATAGCCGATGTTCGTGCATGTGCGGCATCACCTGTCGCTTGAAACCATCACCGCAAAATCGGGTGCCGGCGACTAACCTGCTGTTTTTCTGCGAATTTTTTTAAAATAATGCTTCCCACCTTGGAAAAAGGTTGTTAAAGTGCCGGCCATTCCCGCACAGCAACACACGGAGCTTGCGGTGAATGGTCAGATTGGCAGTGCATCAAGCGCTTGTCACATCCGATACAGGGGCGTCGCCAAGCGGTAAGGCAGCAGGTTTTGATCCTGCCATGCGTTGGTTCGAATCCAGCCGCCCCTGCCATATTTCTCTGCTTTCAAAGCACATAAAAATCGCCTGATGGCGATTTTTTTCATTCTGCCTCCCGGTTTTCCAGCATCTCGGCCAATGCCAGGGCCAGCACCTGCTCGTGCACGGGTTTCTGGATCACCAGGCTGCTCGGCAGTTCCTGGCCATCGAGTTCGGCATAGCCGGTCAGAAATACCACGGGCAGCCGAGGGTAGCGTTCACGTGCCGCCTGTGCCAGTTGCGCGCCATTGAACCCGGGCATGGCGAAATCGGTCAGCAGCAGGTCGGTGGTCTCATCGAGCAGTGCCAGGGCTTGTTCACCGCTGTGGGCCTGGCGTACCTGATAACCATATCGGCGCAGCACATCACCAATCATCTCGCGCACCAGGTGGTCGTCATCCACCAGCAGGATGCGCTGGTGGCCGCTGCTGGAGAGCGGCCGAGCCTTGTCCAGGTCCGGCGTGGCGTGGTCGACCTGGGCCCTGACCGAGGGCAGGTACACACTGACCTGGGTGCCGCGGCCGGGCGCGGTGTCGATACGCACCCCTCCACCGGATTGCTTGGCAAAGCCGAACACCTGGGCCAGGCCCAGGCCCGAACCCTTGCCAATATCCTTGGTGGTGAAGAACGGTTCGAAGACCTTGGCCGCCACGTCCTCGCTCATGCCACAGCCGGTATCGCGGATGGTCAGCATTACATATTCGCCGGGCTCCGGGTCTTCCGGGCGCTGCGGGCGGGCGCTGACCCGGGTGTTGCGGGTGGCCAGGGTCAGCTGGCCACCGTTGGGCATGGCGTCGCGGGCATTGATCGCCAGGTTGAGGATGATCATCTCGGTCTGGGTCGGGTCGGTGAGGGCGAACCAAAGGTTGGCATCCAGGTCCAGGCGCACTGAAACATTGCCGCCCAGGGTGCGGCGCAGCAGTTCCTCAAGCCCGTCGAGGGTGCGATTGAGGTTCAGTGGCACCGGCTCCAGGCGTTGCTTACGGGAAAACGCCAACAGCTGCGCGGTGAGCTTGGCGCCACGCTCGCCGGCTTCGCGGATATGCTTCAGGCGGCCGTGGGCCTTGTCCAGCAGGCCCTTGTCCAGATCGCTCTTGAGGAAGCTGGCGCCGGTGAGGATGACCGTCAGCAGGTTGTTGAAGTCATGGGCCACCCCGGCGGTGAGCTGGCCGACCGCTTCCAGGCGCTGCATTTGCTGCAGTGCCGCCTCGATGCGTTCGCGCTCGTCGATCTGTTCGCGCAGGCGGGTGTTGGCCTTGGCCAGTTCCAGCGCCGCCTCGCGTTCGCTGGAGATATCCCGGGCCACCACATACAGCAGGCTGTCGTCCGGCACCACCACCCACGACAGCCAGCGCGGCTGGCCGCCGGCATGCAGGATGCGACCGACGAAGCGCGCGCTGGTGCGGCCCTCGGACAGGGCGCCGATCTCGGCGAGAAAGGCCAACTGGTCGGCTTCTGGCAGCAATTGAAGCAGCGAGATTTGCCCCAGGCGCTCGCGGGTGAAGCCAAGGCTCGCCTCCCAGGCCGGGTTCAACGCCACGGGCGTGAGGTCTTTGTTGAGCACCGCCAGCAGGTCCTGGGACAGTTCCCAGGCGCGATCACGCTCGCGGGTGCGGCGTTCGACCCGCTCGCCGAGTATTTCATTGAGCTGTTCCAGGGCGCGCGTGGCCTGGCGTTGCTGGTGGATGTCCTGCAACACGCCGGAGAACCGCACGCACAGGCCATCGACGAACTGGGTCTGACCGCTGGAGAGCAACCAGCGTGGCTCCAGGCAACCGGCCGGGGCGATGCGGAACTCGACCCGGTAATGACCGCCGCTGTCCTCGCGCATGGCCTGTTCGACGGCGTCGCGCACCCTGGGCAGGTCATCGGGATGGATGCCGGCGTAGAACACCTCGAGGTTCATCTCGGTGTCGGCGGGCAGGCCGAACAGGGTCTTGCAGCGCACATCCCACTGCATGCGGCCGTCCTGTGGGCTGTAGTCCCAACTGCCCATGCCGGCGGCGTCGATGGCGATGCGCGCACGGGCCTCCATTTCGGCGAGGGCTTCTTCGGCGCGGCGCCGACGCTGGCGCTCCTGCACTTCGGTAAGGGCCCGGCGCACGGCCTTGGGCAGCAGCGGCAGGTTCTTCTTCAGCACATAGTCGGTGGCCCCCAGGCGGATCATCTCCACCGCGTGCTCTTCACCGTAGATGCCGGAGAGGAAGATGAACGGTGTATCCGGCGCGATGCGCTGGGCGATGGCCAGTACCTCGGCGCCCGAGGAGCCCGGCAGTACACAGTCGCACAGGATCAGGTCGAAGGTGCCCGCGCGCAGGGCGTGCTCGGCGCCGACATGGTCGAACACCAGCCGCGACTGCACCTGGAGGCCGCTGCGTTCCAGGCGCATCAGGATCAGCTCCGCATCCATGGAGCTGTCTTCGACCATCAGCAGTTTCAGTGGCGTGTGTTGCATCGTGCGAGCCTCAGTTTTCGCCACGGCGATTCAGGCGCAACGAGCCGGGCGGCGGTTCGTTGAGCACGGCCCAGAACATGCCCAGGTCGGAAATCGCGGCGACGAACTCCTTGAACTCCACCGGCTTGACCACATAGGCGTTGACGCCCAGCTCATAGGCGCGCTGCAGGTCCGGCCCTTCGCGCGAGGAGGTCAGCATGACCACCGGTATGCTGCGCAGTTCGGCGGTGGCGCGCACCGCCTTGAGCACCTCCAGGCCATCGACCTTGGGCAGCTTCAGGTCCAGCAGCATGACCGCCGGGTTGCCGTCGTCGCGCTCGGCGAAGGCGTTGCGCCGCAGCAGGTAGTCCAGAGCGTCGGCACCGTCGCGCACGACGACGACTTCGTTGGCCAGTTGGCTGCGCTCCAGGGCCAGCAAGGTCAGTTCCAGGTCCCGGGGGTTGTCTTCGACCAGCAGGATGGGCTTGAGCATGATGGGCAGCGGCCTCAGGCAGTTTTCGGGTGGCGGGGGAGGGTGAAGTGGAAGCTGGCACCCTGGCCCAGGCTGCCCCGCGCCCAGACGCGGCCGTCATGGCGTTCGATGATGCGCCGCACACTGGCCAGACCGATGCCGGTGCCCTCGAACTCCTCCATGCGGTGCAAGCGCTGGAACACGCCGAACAGCTTGTCGACATAGGCCATGTCGAAGCCCACGCCGTTGTCGCGCACGTATACCTCGACCTCGTGCCGGTGCTCCACGGCGCCCACCTCGATGCGCGCCGGGGCACGGTCGCGGCTGTACTTGACGGCATTGGCGATCAGGTTGTGCAGGACCATGTTGATGAAGGCCGGGTCGGCAATCACCTTGGGCAGTGTCGCTATGTCCCAGAGAATCGTCCGCCCGGCGTAATCGGGGGCCATTTCCGCGCGGATGGTGTCGACCAGGGTGTTGAGGTCGACATCCGACAAGCGCAGCGCCGAGCGGCCCATCTGCGAGAAATTGAGCAGGTTGTCCACCAGGGTGCCAGCGAACTGCGCGGCTTCCCCGATATGCCCGAGGAAGCGCTTGCCACGTTCGCTCAGGTGCTCGCCCTCGATCTCGCCGAGCAGCTCGCTGTACCCGGCGATATGCCGCAGCGGCGCGCGCAGGTCGTGGGACACGCTGTAGGAGAACGCTTCGAGCTCCTTGTTCGAGCGCTTCAGCTCGCCGGCCAGTTGAGCCAGCTCCTCGGCCTTGCGCAGGACGATTCCAAGTACCGCGCCGCGCAGCTCCAGCACGCCTTCAAGGGTCAGTGGGTGCCAGGCGGCACTGAAACCACGGACGTGCTCCTGCCAGCGCTCGAAGCTGTGGCGCGGATTGAGGTTGCCCAGCGGGCCGGCCTGTTTTTCGGGGCGCCCGGCCCAGTCCACCGTGCGCGCCTGCTCCGGGCGGAACCACAGCAGGTAGTGCGAGTGGAGCTGCGAGATGGCCACGGCCAGCACCCCCGCGGCATGCTCGCCCAGCTCCGGCAGCACATCGATGTCACGCCGCACGTTGTCGGTGTGGAACACCAGGTCTTCGCTGCGTTGGGCCAGCCAGTGCACCAGGGCATTGACCTGCGCCGCCGGTGGCGTGTGGCCGATCAGGTCGCAACGTTCGGCGCTGATGATCGCCGCGCCCGTGGCGCCGGCGAACTGCAGCATCACTTCGGGCAGGGCGAGCAGGCCGTCGCCGACACTGTCATGGTCGGCCATCGACGAGAGCATGCGCACGATGCGCTGGCGCAGGTCGAGCAGCAAGCGCGTGCTGTTGTGGGCCTCGTGGGCCTCGATCTGCAACGACAGCACATTGGCCAGCAGTTCGCAGGCGGTGCGGGTCTGGAAATCCACGGCGCGCGGCTGGTCATGGTGGCACGACAGCAGGCCCCAGAGCTTGCCGTCGACCACGATCGACAGCGACATCGACGCCAGGGTGCCCATGTTGCGCATGTACTGCAGGTGCACCGGGGACACGCTGCGCAGCGAGGCGAAACTCATGTCCAGGGCCTTGCCGGTGCGCGGGTTGGCGGCGGGTACCAGCGGCGAGGCCTGGTAGTTGGCATCCTCGATCACCCGGATGCGGTTGATGCGGTACAGCTCGCGGGCCTGGCGCGGGATGTCGGAGGCGGGGAAACACAGCCCCAGGTATTGGGGATAGCCAGGGTCGGCGTCTTCGGCGAGCACCGTGCCATTGCCTTCGGTGTCGAAGCGGTAGGCCTTGACCCGGCCGAAGCCGGTGATGCGCTTGATCTGGCGTACCGACTGCTGCAGCAAGTCCTCGATACTGGTGGCCTGGTGCAGGGTGCTGACGAAGGCCCGCACCAGGGGGTAGTAGTCGCCTTTGGCCGAGCCACGGAAGGGCTCGAACTCGAGGATCAGCACCTGGTCGTGGCGGTGGGCCAGTACCCGCAGCGGCGTCTGGCAGGGGGCGCCTTCGCGCAGGCGGACATCGCCGATGTGGAAGGGAAATATCTCGTCTTGCGGCAGGGACGTCAGATGGCGACGCAGGTCGAAGCCGTCGCTGACCAGTTCGTCGAATGCCTGGCCCGGCAGTTCCAGGGCCGGCACGCCGAGCCAGCATTCGGTGTTTGCACTGGCCTGGAGGATGCGCAGGCTGGTGTTGTCCAGCACCAGCAGAAAGCCATGGGGCTGGATGCTGCCCGGTACCTGGATAGGTTCCTGGGCACAGCGTTCGATGGCCTGGTCGAGCGAAATCGGGGCAGTTGTCACGGGTAGCTCCTGGCAGGGTCCGTCCACGCACGAGGGTACGTATGGCACAGGATGGTCGTCATGAAGGTATCAGAACCTTGGGCGGTTTGTCGGTATATGACTATTTGAGGGGTAGGCTCCTGCAGGGTTCGCTGCGCCAAGTGCTGATTTTTCCGAGAGGTTCAGGCGAATCCGGCCTTGGCATTAATGCTAAAGAGGGGGCTTGCGCGAGCGCCCGGTTGCAAACCCACTGCTACGCTCAAGCTCAACCCATACAGACAAGGATCGACAGGTGACGCAACGCTGGATGGCCGGGCTGTTGGGCCTGTGGTTGAGCGGCAGTGCCATGGCGGCGGACTTTCTCGTCGAAGTGCAGATCCGCGTGCAGCGCGGTTGCATGCTGGTCAACCAGCAGCGCGACGCCGGTGCCCAGGCCCTGGGCCGGATCGATCTGGGCAGTGCCGCGCGCCTGGACGGCTCGGGCGCGCCCTTGAGCGGGGTGCTGCTGAGCCTGCGGCCACCGCGCCTGGAATGTAACCCCGACACGCCTTATCAGGTACGCGTCGATGGCGGCCAGCATGGCGGGGGCGGCGAACTTCGCTACCTGGCCAGCCACGACAGCAAAGCCCGGCCGATCCCCTACCGCCTGTACCGCGACGCCGCCTGGCGCCAGCCATTGGCGGTGGATGTGGCGCAATCGGCGCGGGTGCCGGACAGCGGCTCGGTCGAGCTCCCTCTTTTCGCACGGATCGACAGCCTGGCCTGGGTACCCCGCGCCGGGCTGTATGCCGACCTGCTCAAAGTCACGGTCACCTGGTAGGGGAAGCCCATGCACAAGGACGCGATGCAACGCACCTCGATCCTGCTGCTCACACTGGGCCCGCTGCTGCTGCCTGGCAGCGTGGCCCATGGCACCAGCACCGGCTTCATCCAGGCGCGCCTGGTGATCAGCGCCGCCTGCGAAATCAACAGCCAGCAACCGACCGTGGGTGGCAACCCCGGCGTGATGGACTTCGGTTCGCGCGGCCCGACCTGGGACCAGCCGCTCACCAGCCGCGTGGACGAGGCCGGCGCCGAGGGCAGCCTGCAGATCAGTTGTACCCCCCAGGTGCGCGCCTTCAGCGTCCGGATCAACGGCGGGCTCAATGGCAGCGATGGCGTGCGCCGCCTGAGCAATGGCCGCGAACTCATCCCCTATCAACTGGCGGTCGACCCGGGAGGCAACAGCCGCTACGGCATCGGCCAGGCCCGCACCTTCACCATCAGCAACACCGAGCAAGTGCCCGTGCCGATCTACGGCGTGGTGGTCGCGCAGCCGCGTGCCCTGCCTGTCGGGCTGTATCGCGACACCCTCAGGGTGACTCTGGACTGGTAACACGCAAGGAGATTCGCAATGCCCAAGCACCTCACCCGTTGCATCCTCGCAGGTCTCGGCCTGGCCCTGGCCACCCAGGCCCAGGCCGCCACTGTGACCGGCACGATCACCTCGACCCTGACACTGACCGCCGCCTGCCAGGTCAATGGCAGTGGCGGCACCTCAGGGCTCAACTTCGGCAGCCTCAACTTCGGCACCCAGGACTCGCTGTTCACTACCGCCAATGGCCAGGTGCTAGGCGGCGGTGGTGGAGCCATGAGCATTCTCTGCTCGGCAGGCACGGTACCGACGATCAAGGTGCGTGCCGGAGCCCATGACTCGCAGTCCGCCGGTGGGACCCGGGCCCTGGCCGATGGTTCGGGCAATTTCGTGCCCTATGACTTCTACACCGACGCCGGGCACACTCAGTTGCTGGCCATCGACGGCACCATCACCCTGCCGACCAGCACGGGCGTGGCGCAGACGGTCAACCTGTATGGCCAGGCCAAGGGCAAGGCCGGCCTGCCGGCGGGCACCTACACCGACACGGTGGCGGTCGAGCTGAGCTTCTGAACCATGGTAGGCAGGGCGCTGTACGCCGGTTTGTGCCTGGTCGTGCCGGGTGTGTTACAGGCGGCGACCAGCAGCACGTTCCAGGTCAGCGCGCAGATCGTCGCCGGTTGCCTGGTGGTGGGTGGGGTGACCAACTACGGCGTGCTCGACTTCGGCACCCAGTCGGCGTTGTCCACCGCGACGCTGAGCACTTCGCTCGGCGGCACGACGGTGACCTTCCAGTGCACCCCGGGCGTGGCCGTGAGCATGAGCCTGGACGGTGGCCAGAACAGCGCCAGCGGCAATCGATACCTCAAGCGCAGCGGCGGCACGCAGGTGGTGGCCTACCAGCTCTACCGCGACGCGGCCTACACCCAGAGCCTGGGGATCGGCAGCAGCGTCGCGGTGAGCTACAGCGACCCCACTGCGATCAAGCTGCCGGTCTACGGCCGCACGACCCTGACCGGCACCTTGCCGGCCGGGACCTACACCGATGTGGTGCAAGTGACGGTGGCCTGGTGAGCCAGGCGCCGCAATCGACGAGCAGAAGGAGAGGGGCATGGGGGCAGGCGCGAAACTGGCGCGGGGACTGATCGGGATGCTGCTGCTGGCCGGCGCGCCCGCCATGGCCGCCACGTCGGTGCTGATCTGGCCGATCGACCCGGTGCTGGAGGCCGAGCAGAAGGCTGGCGCGCTGTGGCTGGAAAACCGCGGCTCGGCGCCGACCAGCCTGCAGGTGCGGGTGTTCGCCTGGCGCCAGGGCGAGTATCAGGAACAGTTCCAGAACCAGCGCGAGATCATCGGCAGCCCGCCGGTGGCGAACATCGCGCCGGGGCAGAAGCAGCTGATCCGCCTGACCCGCACAGGCAGTTCGCCGGCCGGCCAGGAGCAGGCCTACCGCATCATCATCGACGAGATCCCCTCGCCCTTGCCGGCCGACACCGCCAGCGACGGGCCGAAGGCGGCGATCCGTTTGCAGATGCGTTACTCGGTGCCGCTGTTCGTCTACGGCGAAGGGCTGTGGGGCAAGCCCGACCCGGAAGGCAAGCGCAGCGCTGAAGGGGTCGGCAAGCCGCAACTGAGCTGGCGTGCGGTGACCGTGCAGGGCAAACCCTATGTCGAGCTGCGCAACACTGGGCCGGTGCATGCCCGGTTGACCGATGTGGTGTTGCAACAGGGCGGGCAGGACAAACCCCTGGTCGAAGGCTTGCTCGGCTACGTGCTGCCTGGCGCCAGCATGCGCTGGCCGGCCCCGAGCACGCCCGGGGCAGCCAGTGTGCTCAAGGGCCGGGTCAATGGCCAGGACGCGGCGCAGGCCATCAAGCAGGGCCAGTGATACGCAGTTGAACGTCTGTCAGGGGCCAGGGAGGACCCGGCAATGGTTGGACATCGTGTGTGAGCTGGGTGCGGGTGGCAACGCAGCGGTTGTGGCTGGGCCTGGCGGTGCTGGGCCCTGGCCTGGGCGTGGCCGACGAACTGCCGCCACCGCCCACCGAGAGCGCCGTCATCACCGATGCGACGCTGTACCTCGACCTGCTGGTGAACCAGGTGGGCAAGGCTGAGCTGGTGCCGGTGCAGCAGCGCGCCGGGCGCCTGTACCTGGACAGCGAGGTGTTGCGTGCCGCCGGGATCAAGCTGCCAGGCGATCCCCATGGCGAAGTGGCGCTGGAGGAGATCCCCGGCCTGCACAGCGACTACGACAGCCAGAACCAGCGCTTGCTGCTACAGGTTCCGCCGACGTGGCTGCCCGAGCAGCAGTTGGGCGACCGCAGCCTGTACCCGGCCAGCGATGCCCGCAGCAGCTTTGGTGCCTTGCTCAACTATGACGCCTACCTCAATGACACCGATGAAGGCGGCACCTACCTCGCCGCCTGGAACGAGCTACGGCTGTTCGACGACTGGGGCACCTTCTCAACCACCGGGCAATGGCGCCAGTCGTTCAATGGCGCCCAGGACACCAGCCGCCAGGGCTTCCTGCGCTATGACACCACCTTCCGCTACACCGACGACCAGCAGCTGCTCACTTACGAAGTGGGTGACCTGGTGACCGGCGCGTTGCCCTGGACCACTTCGGTGCGCGTGGGCGGGCTGCAGCTGGCGCGGGACTTCAGCGCGCGCCCCGACCTGGTCACCTACCCACTGCCCGCGTTTGCCGGCGAGGCGGCGGTACCGACCTCGCTGGACCTGTTCATCAACGGCTACAAAAGCAGCACCACCGAACTGCAGCCGGGCCCCTATACGTTGACCAACGTGCCCTTCATCAACGGCGCCGGCGAGGCGGTGGTGGTGACCACCGACGCCCTTGGCCGCCAGGTGTCCACCACCTTGCCGTTCTATGTCACCAGCAGCCTGCTGGCCAAGGGCTTGTCAGATTTCTCGGTGGCTGCCGGCAGCCTGCGCCGCGACTACGCCGTACGCGATTTCGGCTATGGCCCGGGCGTGGCATCGGCCAGCCTGCGCCACGGCATTTCCGACTACTTCACCCTGGAAACCCATGCCGAAACCGCCCAGTCGATGATGCTCGGCGGCCTGGGCGGCAACCTGCGCCTGGGCAACTTCGGCGTGCTCAACGCGGCGATGGCGCAGAGCCGTTTCGAAGGCGATACAGGCCAGCAAGTGGCGCTGGGCTACCAGTACAACAGCCGGCGCATCGGCTTCAACTACCAGCGCGTGCAACGCCACGGCGACTACGCCGACCTGTCGTTGGTCGACAGCCCCTACACCCGCCTGAGCCAGCGCAGCGAGCAGGCGACCCTGAGCGTGAACCTGGACCGCTACGGCAGCCTGGGCGCCGGCTATTTCGATGTGCGCGCCGGCGACGGCACGCGCACACGATTGCTCAACCTGAGCTGGAGCAAGCCGCTGTGGGGCAACAGCAGCCTGTACCTGTCGGCCAACCGCGAGGTCGGCGACAGCCAGTGGGCGGTGCAGGCGCAATTGGTGATCCCCTTCGACCTGCGTGGCACCCTGGCCTTCAGCGCCGAGCGCAGCAAGGACGGCCAGGACCTGCAGCGGGTCAACTACAGCCGCGCCGTGCCGGTCGGCGGCGGGGTGGGCTACAACCTGGGCTATGCCACCGGCGGCAACCGCGATGCCTATCGCCAGGCCGACGTGACCTGGCGCCTGCAGTCGGTGCAGTTGCAGGCCGGGGTCTACGGCAGCAGCGGCGAGATGACCCGCTGGGCCGACGCCAGCGGCTCGCTGGTGCTGATGGATGCCGGGCTGTTCGCCGCCAACCGCATCGACGACGCCTTCGTGGTGGTCAGTACCAGCGGCTACGCCGGCGTGCCGGTGCGCTACGAGAACCAGCAGATCGGTCGCACCGATCGCAACGGCCACCTGCTGGTGCCGTACAGCAGCGGCTATTACCGGGGCAAGTACGAGATCGACCCCATGGAGTTGCCGGCCGATGTGCTGGCGCCGCAGGTGGAGCAGCGCGTGGCCGTGCGCCGGGGCAGCGGCTACCTGCTGGAGTTCCCGCTCAGGCAGGTGCGGGCGGCGAGCCTGGTGCTGGTCGACAGTGACCAGCAGGAACTCAAGCTGGGCAGCCATGTGCTGCATCAGGAGAGCGGTAGCGAGGCGGTGGTGGGCTGGGACGGGCTGGTGTACCTGGAGAACCTGGCGCCGCACAACCGCCTGCTGGTGGACAAGGCTGACGGCGGGCAGTGCCAGGTGGCGTTCGACCTGCCGGAAGGGGAGGGACCGATCCCACTGATCGGCCCGCTGGTGTGTCGATGAAGGTATTCAAGGCCTGGCTGATGTTCGGCGCTTTGCTGCTGCCTGGTGGGGCCGCGTGGGCGCTGTGTTCATCGGTGGCCACCGCCCCGGCGGCCTTCGGCTCGATCAACTCGACCCTGGTGCGCACCACGGTGCAGAACGCCTCCACCACCAACGCCGGGTTGCAGTGCACCGGCTCGCTGGTGTCGCTGCTGGTCAGCTCCGATCACTTCTACGCCACCATCACCTCCGCCACCAGCGGGCTGGTGGGGCCGACCGGCGATGTCATTCCCTATACGATCTATGCCGACAACACCACCAGCTACCCGATCAGCCGCGGCGTGCAGTTCGACTTCGCCCGCAACGGCATCCTCGACGCCCTCGGGCTGCTCAACGGCCCCACGCCCAAGACCGTGCCGCTGTACCTGAAGACCGTGGTCGGCGCCAACGTCGCGGCGGGTGTTTACCAGGAGACGCTGAACATCGCCTGGAGCTGGAACTACTGCTCGGGCATCGGCATTGGCAACATCTGCCTGGGGCGTGATATCGGCAGCGGCAACCAGAGCATCGTGGTCAGCCTCACGGTGACCAACGACTGCCAGATCACCACGCCCAACATCAGCTTTGGCAGCGCGCCGGTGGTGGCGGGGTTCGGTACGGTAAGCCAGAGCATCAGTTTGTCGTGCACCAAGGGCAGCACCTACACGGTGGGGTTGGATGACGGGCAGAACGTCTCGGGCGGGCGGCGGCGGATGAAGTCGGCGGCCAACAACTATCTGGCCTATGACATCTTCAAGAGTGCTGGTGCGGTGCGCTGGGGCTCACTGACCACGGCGCGGCGGGCGAGCAGCGATGCCGATGTGAACCCAGGGGCGGGCACCGGCACGGGGAGCCAGGTGTTCAACTACAACGCCAAGGTGTACACCGACCAGGCCACGCCGCCGGCGGCGACCTATACCGACAACGTGATCCTGGATGTGCAGTTCTAGGGCGCAACCCGGTATTGCCGTACTGACGCATTCGCGGGTGAACCCGCTCTCACAGGGATCGCACACAACCTGTGGGAGCGGGTTTACCCGCGAACACCGGCGAAGCCGGTGCCCGGCTCAGGTGTCAGCGCAGGTTATCGACCATCTTCAGCAGCGTCTCCAGCACCGCTCCGGCCAACGCCTTCGACCGCTCGCCCGACCAACCGGTGCGCGGATTCGGCGCATCGTCATGGTCCTTGAACGGCATTTCCAGGGTCAGCGACAGGCAATCATGGGCCTGGCCCACGGCATTGCAGGCCAGGGTCATGTTGGCCTGGCCCGGTTCGTCGCGGGTGTAGCCGTATTGCGTCTGGAAGTCCGGCGTCAGGCTGCACAGGGTGCTGCGGAACTGCTCCTCCAGCTTCTCGATCCGTGGCGTGTACCCCGGGTTGCCCTCACAGGCCGCGGTGAACACGTGGGGAATCTCTTCGTCGCCGTGGGCATCGATGAATGCATCCACCCCATGCAGCTTCATCTGGCTCTGGGCGAAGAACACCTCGGGGCTCAGCTCCACGCTGGCGTCCTGCCAGGCGCGGTTGAGGTCCTTGCCCTTGAAGTTGGTGCGCAGGTGGCCGAGGAAGGCGCCATCCGGGTTCATGTTGGGGATCAGGTACAGGTCGGCCTTGGCCAGCAGTTGCTGGATGACCGCGCCGTTTTTATCAAGGGCGTCGATCACGCCCTCCATGAACCATTCGGCCATGTGCTCGCCCGGGTGCTGCTGGGCGATGATCCATAGCTTGCGCTTGCCGGCCGCGCCATTGCCCGCGCGCAGCAGCGGAATGTCGCGGCCCTGCACGCTGCGCCCGCTGGCCAGCAGTTCGACGCCGGGGATCTTCGTGGCGCGCTCGATCAGCTGGTTGTGGCGAGCGCGGGGGTAGGGCTCGAAATAGGCGAACCAGGCCTGCGCTTGTTCGGCCTTGAGCTCGAAACTCAGGGCCTTGCCGTCGAACTGGCTGGGCACGCGGAACCAGCTCTGCTGGTCGTAGGAGGCCACGGCGTGGTAGCCGTCCCAGGCGTTCTTGTAGGAGGACGCGTGGGCGTTGTCCAGGCTGAAACGGTGGGCTTGACCTGGAGTGAGGCCACTGGCCTTGAAGTGGAACCACTGGAAGTGGTCGCTGTGGCTGTCCTTGCGGATGTCCAGGTGGACGTGCGCGGGGTTACTGGCGTCCTTGACCAGAATGTTGCCGGAGTCGAAATCGCAGTCGATGTGCAGCGGGGAGAGCGTCACGGTCATTGCCAGCCTCCTGTTGGCGTTTGTTGTGACCGTACTCTACACCGCTTGGCGATGGGCTCCCATCCCTGGCAAACCGCGATCCGTTGATTTGGCACTACCTGTGTAGGAGCGGCTTCAGCCGCGATCCCCCGCGAGGCGGGGGCCTGGGCACAGCGTTGCCTGCATCGCGGCTGAAGCCGCTCCTACAAGGAGAGCAAACCCAATGCGGTCAGGGCTGCAATGGCAAGCCCCACGGCAATCGAGCAGCCGCCCAGTGACAGCGCCGCGCGCCCTTGCCGGTACCAGCCGTCATGTCCCAGTTGCCGCGCCGGCGCCAGCAGGCTGCGCCATTGCAGTTCGGTTTCGTGGAAGGCGCGCAGGTGTTCAGGGTTGGCATCCAGCCAGCGGCGAAAATCGATACGCTCGCTGGCGGTCACCTGCGGGCTCTGCAGGCGCACGTACCACTGGCCGGCAATGCTCGCCAGGGCATCACCCGGCGCACGGGCGGTCTGCAGGGCCTGGTTCATGTGGCGTTCGATGTTGATCAAGGGCAGGTCGAGGCGTTCGCCGATCTCGGCGAAACCGACCTGGTCGAGGCGGTTGAGCAGGAACACTTGCTGGACCCGACGGGGCAGGCGCTTGAGGGCGTGCAGCAACGCGTCGTCGCTGCTTTGCTCGGCGCTGCGTGGGTCATGCTCAAGGGGCAGCAGCAGGCGGGTCATGGACAGCTCCTTGCTCATGAAATGAAGGGTGGGGGCATCTTCCCTGATGCGGAGTCAGCTTAGTCTTAACGAGATTGATTCTCAAGTGCTGATTCCGCAAACTTTTGTAATGAGCGTTCACGTGCTGACACATTATTGCTATCATCGTGGCCATCAACGATCTTCATTAGCCTGAAGAGCCAAAAAAAAGACCCAGCAAAAAGCTGGGTCAAAAACCGTGATTAGCCTGATGAGGAGATAATCTGAGCGTCCGACCTGAGGACGTTGCAGGTTATCCAGCGGGTCTCGCGACCAGCTGAGTGCAATAATAATCGTTATCATTTGCCAGTCAAATGATTTTTCCGTGTTCCGGTAAAAAAATCCTCCTGACGCACCTCCAGTCCCCGGCAACTGGGGCTATTGCCGTTCGTCGGCTATCACGTTCTCCCTTCAGATCGATGTTTTCTCCATGGCGTGGCGCTGCTCCAGCAACGCACGGGCCATGTTGATCATGTGCATCAACGCAAACACCACTTCCCGCGTCGTGCCCTGCAGATGGGCGCCGGTTTCCTGTGCCGTGGCCGAGGCGCAGCGCAGCAGGGCCATGGCGTGTTCGCTGGCCTGCGCGCTACTCACACCTTCGCGCAGGGTCCAGAGCGAGCGCTCCAGCTCAGCGGCGGTGGGGGCGGGGTTGAGGTAGTAGTCGAGGGCGCGGCGGGCGGCTTCTTCGTCGAGATCTGTTTCCGTATCTTTCGAACTGCTCATCCTGATTACCTGCGAATGCCAATGGGTGAAAGGTGAAGTCAGATTCTAATACCTAAAGTATTAAAACGCTTTGTAGCAAATACTACTTGATGTGTATTGAACGCATGGAGGCAGTCCGTATCGTGCCTGCGATGAATATGGACAAATGGATCGCCCTCGTCCGGGAACGGATCGAGGAGCTCGATATCTCCCAGGAACAGCTTGCCGAACGCGTTGGGGTTTCCCAGGGCAGCATCGGTCACTGGCTGAAGAAGCGGCGCCAACCCCGGGTCGACTCGATGAACCGCACGTTCATCGAACTGGGCATGCCGCACTACCAGGTCAGCATGCAGCTGCGTGTGCTGGGGCAGGTGGGTGAGGAACGGGCGCGTTATGGTGTCGAGGACGAGGATGACGACGACGGGCTGGCGAAGTACTTTGTGTGCTTCCGCTATCCGGTGCGTGACTGGGCCTCGTTGGGTCAGGAGCAGGGAGCGCCCGATGTCTTCGAGCAGACCGACTACCTGGCCCAGGGCAAGGCGTTCTGGTTGACGGTTGAAAACGACACCATGAGCGCGGCCAGCGGCAGAAGTGTGCCCGAGGGGGTTCGGATCCTGGTCGATGACGGTGTGGCTGCCGAGCCGGGGCGCCTGGTGATTGCCCGGTTACCGGGCAAATCCGCGATCTTTCGGCAGTTGGCCGAGGAGGGTGGGCAGCGGTATCTAAAGGCGCTTAACAACATCTATCCGACGCTGGTGTGCGAGGAGGGGTGCGAGTTTCTAGGTGTCGTGGTGCGGATGCACGGGGTGCTCTAGATCTGCGCGCAGACCGCGTTGGGGCGGCCAGGTGCCAGACGGTAGCCTGGCAGCGCTCTTGAGATCGAGCGCCGCCCGCGCGGCGCTCGATCTGATAGGCGGCACAATTCTTTCGGCGAACACCTCGCCGCCGTTACGCCTCCTCCAACTCCACCAACACCGTCCCTTCGCTGACCATATCCCCCTCCTGGCAGAACAGCGCCTTCACCACCCCATCATGCGGCGCACGAATGCTGTGCTCCATCTTCATCGCCTCCAGCACCACCAGCGCGGTGCCGGCCTCGACCACCTGCCCCGGCTCGACCAGCACCCGCACGATGCTGCCGTTCATGGGCGCGCCCAGCCCGCCCTGGTGGCTGTGGCTGGCCTCGGCTGCAGCGATCGGGTCATGAACGCTGATGGCATGCAGTTCACCCTGCCATTGCAGGTACAGGGTATCGCCCCGACGCACCGCCAGATGACGACGGCGCAAGCCGTCCTGATCGTGGCACAGCTGCTCACCCAGCAATCGATAGGTAGAAGGCGCGCTGCGCTCCAGCGCCACCGCCTGCTCATGCCCCTCGCACTGCAAGTGCAGGCTGCTGCGCGCCGGCAGGCCCAGGCGCAGGCCATCGCGGGCAGCCCACGGCGAAGCGCGGTCGTCCTTGCGCTGCTGCGCCGGCTCGCTCTGCAGCCAGGCTTCGGCGGCGGCTTCCCAGAACAGTGCCGGCAAGGGCTGCGGCGCAGGCAGCAAGACGTCCTGATGACGTGGAATGAAACCGGTGTCCAGCTCGGCCTCTGCGAACGCCGGGTGCGCGAGAATGCGGCGCAGGAAGGCGATATTGGTCTTCAACCCACCAATGGCGAACTCATCAAGCATCGCCAGCAGCCGCAGGCGCGCCTGTTCGCGGTCCTGGCCCCAGGCGATCAGCTTGCCCAGCATCGGGTCGTAGAAGGGCGACACCACGTCACCCTCGCTGACGCCGCTGTCCACCCGGCGCCCTTCGCCCGGCGCCGACTCGCGGTACAGCGCCAGGGTGCCGGTGGCCGGCAGGAATTCATTGGCCGGGTCTTCCGCATACAGCCGCACCTCGATGGCATGGCCCATCAACGGCACTTGCTCCTGGGTGATCGGCAGCGGCTCGCCGCAGGCCACGCGGACCTGCCAGGCCACCAGGTCGAGCCCGGTGATGGCTTCGGTGACCGGGTGCTCCACCTGCAGGCGGGTGTTCATCTCCATGAAGAAGAATTCGCCCCGGGCGTCGAGCAGGAACTCCACGGTGCCGGCGCCGACATAGCCGATAGCCTGGGCTGCGCGTACCGCCGCCTCGCCCATGGCTTTGCGCAGGTCAGGGGACAGGCCCGGGGCCGGTGCTTCCTCGACCACTTTCTGGTGGCGGCGCTGGATCGAGCAATCGCGCTCGTTGAGGTACAGGCAGTTGCCATGCTGGTCGGCGAACACCTGGATTTCCACATGGCGTGGCTTGAGCACGTACTTCTCGACCAGCATCCGTGCATCGCCGAACGACGACTGCGCTTCACGCTGCGCCGAGGCCAGGGCGTCGGCCAGCTGGCTTTCGTCCTCGACCACCTTCATGCCCTTGCCGCCGCCCCCGGCGCTGGCCTTGAGCAGC
The DNA here is from genome assembly GCF_018417595.1 of Pseudomonas entomophila. Taxonomy (NCBI): domain Bacteria; kingdom Pseudomonadati; phylum Pseudomonadota; class Gammaproteobacteria; order Pseudomonadales; family Pseudomonadaceae; genus Pseudomonas; species Pseudomonas entomophila. Next base: position 3,747,552 of record NZ_CP070982.1, on the reverse strand, counting down.
ACCGGGTAACCGATGCGCTCGGCGGCGGCGCGGAAGGTCTCCAGGTCCTGGGCCTCGCCGTGGTAGCCCGGCACCAGCGGCACCCCGGCGGCCTCCATCAGCGCCTTGGCCGCTGACTTGCTGCCCATGGCGTCGATGGCGCTGGCCGGTGGGCCGAGGAAGATCAGCCCGGCCTGCTCGATGGCGCGGGCGAAGCCGGCGTTTTCCGAGAGAAAGCCATAGCCCGGGTGGATGGCCTGGGCGCCGCTGGCCTTGGCTGCGGCGATCAGCTTGTCGATCACCAGGTAGCTCTCGGCGGCCTTGGTGCCACCGAGGTCGACGCGGATGTCCGCTTCGCGGCTGTGGCACGCCTCGCGGTCGGTGGCGCTGTGCACGGCCACGGTGGTCAGGCCCATGGCCTTGGCGGTGCGCATCACCCGGCAGGCGATCTCGCCGCGGTTGGCGACCAGCAGGGTGGTGAGGGTGGGGCGGCTCATGGGCGCGGCTCCTTCTTGTGCTCGGTTTGCCAGGCGGGGCGGCGTTTCTCCAGGAAGGCGCGCAGGCCCTCCTGGCCTTCGGCGCTGACGCGGATGCGGGCGATGGTGTTCTCGCAGTAGCGGCGCAGCGCCGGGCTCAGCTCGCCATCGTCCACTTCGCGCAGCAGGTCCTTGGTGGCGCGCAGGGCCTGGGGGCTGTTCTGCAGCAGGTTGTCGACCCAGGCCTCGACTTGCATGTCCAGCTCGGCGGCCGGGTACACCTCGGCCAGCAGGCCCAGGTCGCGGGCGCGCAGGCCGCTGAAGCGCTCGGCGGTGAGGGCGTAGCGGCGCGCGGCGCGCTCGCCGATGGCCTTGACCACGAACGGGCTGATCACCGCCGGGGCGAGGCCGATGCGCACTTCCGACAGGCACAGCTGGGCGTCTTCGGCGCCGATGGCCATGTCGCAGCAACTGATCAGCCCCAGCGCGCCGCCGAAGGCCGCGCCTTGCACCACGGCCAGGGTCGGGGCCTTGAGCCGGTGCAGGGCGTACATCAGTTCGCCCAGCTCATGGGCATCGTCGAGGTTGGTGTTGAAATCCAGCTCGGCCGACTGCTGCATCCAGGCCAGATCCGCGCCGGCACTGAAGTGCCGGCCACGGCCGCGCAGCACCACGAAGCGCAGGCCGGCGTTCTCGCTCAGCTGGTCGAGGGCGACGATCAGCTCGCGGATCATCTGCGCATTGAAGGCGTTGTTCTTGTCTTCCCGGCTCAGCCACAGGGTGGCGAAACCGCGAGGGTCCTTGACCAGTTCGATAGTCGCGAAGTCGCTCATGGGTCACATCCGGAAAATGCCGAAGCGGCTCTGTTCGATCGGGGCGTTCAGCGCGGCGGACAGCGCCAGGCCGAGCACGTCGCGGGTCTGCGCCGGGTCGATGACACCGTCATCCCACAGCCGGGCGCTGGAGTAGTAGGGGTGGCCCTGGCGCTCGTACTGGTCGAGGATCGGCTGCTTGAGCTTCTTCTCGTCGTCCGCGCTGAACACCTCGCCACTGCGCTCGCTTTGTTCGCGCTTGACCTGGGCCAGTACCCCGGCCGCCTGTTCGGCGCCCATCACACCGATGCGCGCATTGGGCCACATCCACAGGAAACGCGGGTCGTAGGCGCGGCCGCACATGCCATAGTTGCCGGCGCCGAAGCTGCCGCCGATGATCACCGTGAACTTCGGCACCTGGGCGCAGGCCACGGCGGTCACCAGCTTGGCGCCGTGCTTGGCGATGCCGCCTTCCTCGTACTTCTTGCCAACCATGAAGCCGGTGATGTTCTGCAGGAACAGCAGCGGGATGCCGCGCTGGCAGGCCAGTTCGATGAAGTGCGCGCCTTTTTGCGCGGCCTCGGCGAAGAGGATGCCATTGTTGGCCAGGATCGCCACCGGGTAGCCGTGCAGGTGGGCGAAGCCGCACACCAGGGTGGTGCCGAACAGCGCCTTGAACTCATCGAACACCGAACCGTCGACCAGGCGCGCGATCACCTCGCGCACGTCGAACGGCTGCTTGGCGTCGGCCGGCACCACGCCGTACAGCTCCTCGGCGTTGTAAAGCGGCGCGATGGGGGCCTGGCACTGCAGCTTGCCCTGCTTGTGCCAGTTGAGGTTGGCCACGCTGCGCCGGGCGATGGCCAGGGCGTGCTCGTCGTTGTCGGCATAATGGTCGGCCACGCCGCTGGTGCGGCAGTGCACATCGGCGCCGCCAAGGTCCTCGGCGCTGACCACCTCGCCGGTCGCAGCCTTAACCAGAGGCGGGCCGGCCAGGAAGATGGTCGCCTGCTGGCGCACCATGATCGCCTCGTCGGCCATGGCCGGCACATAGGCGCCGCCCGCCGTGCACGAGCCCATCACCACGGCGATCTGCGGGATGCCCAGGGCGCTCATGTTGGCCTGGTTGAAGAAGATCCGCCCGAAGTGCTCGCGGTCCGGGAACACCTCGTCCTGGCGTGGCAGGTTGGCGCCACCGGAGTCCACCAGGTAGATGCATGGCAGGCGGTTCTGCAGGGCGATGGTCTGGGCGCGCAGGTGCTTCTTCACCGTCAGCGGGTAATAAGAACCGCCTTTGACCGTGGCGTCGTTGGCCACGATCATGCATTCCACGCCTTCGACGCGGCCGATGCCGGCGATCACACCCGCAGCCGGCACGTCCTCGCCATACACTTCATGGGCGGCCAGCTGGCCGATCTCGAGAAACGCCGAGCCCGGGTCGAGCAGGCGGTCGATACGCTCGCGGGGCAGCAGCTTGCCGCGCGAGGTGTGGCGCTGCTGAGCCTTCGGCCCACCGCCCTGAGCGATATGGGCGAGCAGGCCGCGCAGGTGGTCGACCTGTTCGAGCATGGCCGCGCTGTTGCTGGCGAACTCCGCCGAGCGCGGGTTGATCTGGGTATGCAGGGTAGCCATGGACGCCCGTTCCTTATGCTCAGCGGGTTTCGTTGAACAGTTCGCGGCCGATCAGCATCCGGCGGATCTCGCTGGTGCCGGCGCCGATCTCGTACAGCTTGGCGTCGCGCAGCAGGCGGCCAGCCGGGAATTCATTGATGTAGCCGTTGCCGCCAAGAATCTGGATCGCCTCCAGGGCCATCTGCGTGGCGCGCTCGGCGGTGTACAGGATCACCCCGGCGGCGTCCTTGCGGGTGGTCTCGGCACGGTCGCAGGCCTGGGCCACGGCGTACAGGTAGGCGCGGCTGGCGTTGAGCTGGGTGTACATGTCGGCGATCTTGCCCTGGATCAGCTGGAATTCGCCGATGCTCTGGCCGAACTGCTTGCGGTCATGGATGTACGGGACGACCAGGTCCATGCAGCTCTGCATGATGCCGGTGGGGCCGCCGGCGAGCACCACACGCTCGTAGTCCAGGCCGCTCATCAGCACGCGCACGCCGCCGTTGAGCTGGCCGAGGATGTTTTCCTCCGGCACTTCGACGTCATCGAAGAACAGCTCGCAGGTGTTGGAGCCGCGCATGCCCAGCTTGTCGAACTTGTTGCTGCGGGTGAAGCCTTTCCAGTCGCGCTCGACGATGAACGCGGTGATGCCGTGGGGGCCCTTGTCCAGGTCGGTCTTGGCGTAGATCACGTAGGTGTTGGCGTCGGGGCCGTTGGTGATCCAGGTCTTGCTGCCGTTGAGCACATAGCGGTCGCCGCGCTTTTCGGCGCGCAGCTTCATCGATACCACGTCGGAGCCGGCGTTGGGCTCGCTCATGGCCAGGGCGCCGATGTGCTCGCCGCTGATCAGCTTGGGCAGGTACTTGAGCTTCTGCTCGTGGGTGCCGTTGCGGTTGATCTGGTTGACGCACAGGTTGGAGTGGGCGCCGTACGACAGGGCCACCGAGGCCGAGGCGCGGCTGATCTCTTCCATCGACACCACGTGGGCCAGGTAGCCCAGGCCGGCGCCGCCGTATTCTTCAGGAACGGTGATGCCCAGCAGGCCCATGTCGCCGAACTTGCGCCACATGTCGGCGGGGAACAGGTTGTCGTGGTCGATCTGCGCGGCGCGTGGCGCCAGTTCGGCGGCGGCGAAGGTGCGCACCTGGTCGCGGAGCATGTCGATGGTTTCGCCCAAGGCGAAGTTCAGGCTGGGGTAATGCATGGGGGGCACCTTCTTGTTCTTGAAGTTCGAGGTACTGCACCGACCCTGTGGGAGCGGGCTTGCCCGCGATGCCCGTCAGAACGGCCAGCGATGTTGTCTGGTCCGGCCTCATCGCGGGCAAGCCCGCTCCCACAGGGTCGGTGCTTATGGTTGACGTTAACGTAAACCTGCCTTCCGAGCGTGTCAATCAGTACATCACCTTTACGTAAACGTAAATCTGCGCCAGAGTAATCGCCGCCTGCTTCAGTCATGCCCAGAACAACCACAAGAAGGGATTACCATGCCTCAACCAAGCTACACGCGCGGCCGCCAGGACCAACCTCTGCTCACCCGGACCATTGGCCAGGCCTTCGATGCCACTGTCGCCCGCCATGGCGAGCGCGAGGCGCTGGTGGTGCGCCACCAGCGCCTGCGCTACAGCTGGCGCGAGCTGGCCGCCGAGGTCGATGTGCATGCCCGGGCCTTGATGGCGCTGGGCGTGGAGGTGGGCGAGCGGGTCGGCATCTGGGCGCCCAACTGCGCCCAGTGGTGCATCCTGCAACTGGCCACGGCCAAGGTCGGCGCGATCCTGGTCAACATCAACCCGGCCTATCGGGTGGGTGAGTTGGAATATGTGCTGCGCCAGTCCGGCTGCCGCTGGCTGGTATGCGCCGATGCCTTCAAGACCTCCAACTACCACGCGATGGTGCAGGAACTGGTGCCTGAACTGGCGAGCCATGCCCTGGGCGAACTGGCCAGCGAACATCTGCCGGAGCTGCGCGGCGTGATCAGCCTGGCCGCCGAACCGCCGGCGGGCTTCCTGCCCTGGGGCGCGCTGGCCGGCCGGGCAGGGGAGGTGGAACCCGCCGCCTGCGAGGCCCGCCAGCAAGGCCTGCAATTCGACCAGCCGGTAAACATCCAGTACACCTCCGGCACCACCGGCGCGCCCAAGGGCGCGACCCTGAGCCACTACAACATCCTCAACAACGGCTACCTGGTGGGTGAGAGCCTGGGCCTGACCGAGCATGACCGCATGGTGATCCCGGTGCCGCTGTACCACTGCTTCGGCATGGTCATGGGCAATCTCGGTTGCATCACCCACGGCAGCACCATGGTCTACCCCAACGACGCCTTCGACGCCGAGCTCACCCTGCGCGCCGTGGCCGAGGAGCGCGCCAGCATCCTCTATGGCGTGCCGACCATGTTCATCGCCATGCTCGACCACCCCAGCCGCGCCACGCTGGACCTGTCCACCCTGCGCAGCGGCATCATGGCCGGCGCCACCTGCCCGATCGAGGTGATGCGCAAGGTGATCGACCAGTTGCACATGGCCGAAGTGCAGATTGCCTACGGCATGACCGAGACCAGCCCGGTGTCGCTGCAGACCGGTCCCGACGATGGCCTTGAGCTGCGCGTGACCACCGTGGGCCGCACCCAGCCGCAGTTGGAGACCAAGCTGGTGGATACCGACGGGCGCATCGTTGCCCGTGGCGAAATTGGCGAGCTGTGCACCCGTGGCTACAGCGTGATGCTCGGTTACTGGGACAACCTGCAGGCCACCCACGACGCCATCGACCCGGCCGGCTGGATGCACAGCGGCGACCTGGCGGTGATGGATGACGAGGGTTATGTGCGTATCGTCGGGCGCAACAAGGATATGATCATTCGCGGGGGCGAGAACATCTACCCGCGTGAGCTGGAGGAGTTCTTCCACACCCACCCGGCGGTGGCCGAGGCGCAGGTGGTGGGGATTCCGTGCAGCAAGTATGGCGAGGAGGTGGTGGCGTGGATTCGCCTGCATCCGGGCCACAGAGCCACGGCGGAAGAGCTGCAGCAGTGGTGCAAGGCGCGGCTGGCGCATTTCAAGACGCCGCGGCATTTCCGTTTTGTCGATGAGTTTCCGATGACGGTGACGGGGAAGGTGCAGAAGTTTCGGATGCGGGAAGTGAGTATTGAGGAGTTGGCAGGGTGATGAGGAAACGCCCCTTCTTCAATGGCTGAAAAAGGGGCATACCAGAGCTTAATTACAACAGTGCGACCAAACTGTCGATGTCGGTGAGATTTTCCACGTCTCTGCTGGAGAGCTTTTTGCGAAATAAGGTTTCCACGTGGGAGGGGAGCTCTTTGTCATTAATGATGTCGTTGATAGGGGTGGTGCCTTTGATATTTTCTTTTTTCTTGCCGTACTTGTCGGCGAGTAAGTTTATTAGGTCGTCTTTCTTGGACATGATCGGCTCCTGTTATGGTGATAGGCGTCTGTTTTATAGCAACACGCGGGTCGATTCAGCTACTAGTAAAATTACCAGGTACGGCGTCAATCTGGGGTCGCGGGGAACAAGCCCGGTCCCGTTTCACCGGTTTGAGGCATTCACATTCGATGCACACCAGGCACGACCAGAAGCTGCTGTCCTGGCCCTGCCTGTATCATGCCCTTAGGGAGTGGGTTTCATAGTGGTGTCTTGAGTAACGCAGATGAAATTCCGCTTACCCGTTCCATGGGCACATTGATACTGATCAACTTGCTGAACAGCATGAGCACCTCAGCGCCATCGGCTTCATCGACAAGCATGAACTCTGACGCATCGTCACTGATGCTTTTAATGACACCTTTATAGTTATAGGTTTTGTCTTCCCATCCGAACGGGCTGGCCCGCACGACTTCCACGGTTTTATTCAGATTGGCGGTCACCGTGGCTTTTTTCCTGTCCAGGCTCACCTGGGCGTTTTCATATGCCTTGATGGCTTCAGCGACAGCGGGGGCGTCCGGGGTCTCCCGGCAGGCATCCTGATAGGCTGTTTCCGCCGCATTGGCATCCGCCAGGGCCGATGAGCTGTCGGCAGCCTTGGCGTCCGCGTTCACCGCCTCGACGGCAGCCTTGGCGTCGGCTGAATCGGCGACATGCACGCCCCAGACCAATGCGTACACCTGTGCGCAGCGCAGTGCCTGCCTTGTGCCACTGTCCTGGACCTTGGCGAGCTTGTCGGTCACTTGCTTCAGGGTTTCCTTGGTCTGCGCATAGGTTTTACCGTTTCGTAGGGTTTCAAGCAGGCTACCGAGGGTATTTGAGCCCTGCTTGGGCAGTTTCTCTTTATCGACGTCATCGTCCGTCGCGCGTGGGGTTTCGGTGGTCGCCTGGTCGGTATCACCGGTTTCTTCAGCGCTGTGGTCGGTTTCGGCTTTATCGGCCTTGCGCTTGGCTTCAACCTCGCGTTCGGCCTGGCTGACCGCCTCGTCGGCATTACGCCGGGCTTTCATGGCGCAGGCGACGGCCTTGTTCATAGTGGCAAGCAACACCTGAACGTCTGCGACCGTGCTGGCTTGCGTGAGGCTGGTCGTTGTCTGGTCAACGGTCGCTTGGGCAGTCTCGAGCGTTACGATCGACTGTTTGATCACGGTGGCATGAGCCTGGGCTTCAGGTGCCTTTATCCCCGGCTTGGCAGCCTGCACATTGATGGCCTCACGAAGCGCTCTCAAGGTCTCGAGGGCTGTTGTCACTTGAGGGGAAGCCAACGCCTTCGCGGCGTTCAGTGCCTGAGCGACAACCTCGGCATTACGCGCCTGCAAGGCCTCGACGATCAGCTTGGCTTCGGCGGCCTTGCGTGCCGCTATATCGGCATTATTCTTGGTCGTTTCCAGTACATGGGCGGCTGTTGCCTCGGCCGGGACGATGGCTGCCTTGGCAGCGTCGACTTTCGCTTGCGCGGCCACCACTGCTTCATTGGCCTCCTGCTTTTGGGCAGCGCTGAGTCCTTCTTTAGCCGCCTTGGCCTGGGCGGCTGTCAGTTCAGTTTGCGCGGCAACCAGATTGGCCGTGGCGTTCTCATGGCGGACGGCCAATGACTTGGCCCTGGCCTCGATGGCATTGAGCGACTCGGCAGCGACCCTGGCGTTGGTTTCGGCCTCGTGCAGTGCCTCGAGCGCATTCATCAGTTCTTTGCGGCTGGCGCTTCTGGCCGCGAACTGGCGTTTCGAGGCGGCGGCTCTGGCCTGGTAGGCTGCATCAGCTTCGCGGTTGTCCGTATCAAATGCGGTCAGGCAACGCTTGACGTTCTCACGGAATGCTGGAGTGCCGTCGACGGCGGAGTAGTTCAGTTGCACCGTGATGTCTTCCAGCAACCACTCGCCATCGCGGTACAGCAATGGGTTGTTCCTCGCCCCGCTGGGGAACGACAGCACCCAGGTCGAAATCAGGCCGGTGCCCTCGAAGGGTTGGAAGCGGGACTTGTCCGATGTCAACGGCAGCAAGTCAAGGGTGCGGCTGAACTCATTCACCGACCACACCGCCATGTTCTGCTGCGGGCGCAGGTCGCGCAGGACATTGGCCGCGCTGCCTTCGTTGGCGTTGTACAGGTGTCGGGCGCCTTCGCTGTCGGCGTCGAGCAGCAGCCTATTGCTGGTCTGGATCAGCATCGCCGGCACGGGGTCCGAAGCCGAGGCGCCGTTGAGCTTGAACGACAGCACGATCCGCTCGAGCCTGCGCTGGTAATGGCCGGGGTAGTCCCTGTCGAAGTGCCAGGGCGACAGGTTGAACGCCAGTTCGTCATTCTCCAGGCGCGCGTGCAGGTCGTCGTGGGTCCACTGCATGCAGTCCAGCAGTGACAATTCCTTGCGGATATCCAGGGGACGGTGGTTGTCGCGTATCGCGGCGACGTCCATCAGCATCAGGTCGCGTTCCAGCGCTTCGCCGGCGAGCATCCCCCGCCAGTTGTCGAGCCAGCCGTCAGTCTTGATCCAGGTGGAGTTGAAATCACCCAGTTCATATTGCAGACAGGCTTCGGCCATCAGGCACAAGGACAGCGTCGCGTCGTAGGCGCTGGCGTAGATCTGCGACAGGCGCCCGATCAACCATAGGTTGGTCGGGCGGTTGGCGAAGACCGAAGTCATGATGTCGTATTCGGCGCGGTGGGCGGCTTGCGTCGCCCGGGCTTCATCAGCGGCAATGCTGGCTGCTTTGATACGGATGTCGTGCTCAAGGAGTTGCTTGTCGAGGATTTGCAACTCAAGTGATGCTTGTTTAGCTTCGAATTGCCATTGTTGGGATCGCAGCTCGAATTCCGCTTGCGCGCGAAGTTCGTGCTTGGCTATATCGGCGCCTTCACTCAGTAATTTGAAGGTATAGGCCCCCTGCTCTATGGTTTTGGAAGGCTTTTGGCCGCCAAATGCAAGCCCGAAGATGGTCGGCAAGGCGGCTTCGACGGTATTTGCGCTTAACGCCATGAGCGTCGAAGTAATAAGTGAGATCTGTGAAACGCAGGCCATCGCACGGGAGGCATGCTCAAGATCGGTTATCCCTTCATCATACAAGCCCTGATAGTAGCTCTGGCGGTCTTGTACCATGCGTTTGCTCGCCAGCACGGTCTCGCGCTCGCGCCTGGCCAGTTCAAGCGCCTGTGCTTGCAGACGGCATGGGAAGTCCATCAGTTTGATGATATTGGCCTTGCTGGCCAGGGACAGTTGCAGTACTGCATCTCTTTCATAAAGGCGCAGTTGTGTCTGGCCGAGTTCGATCAGTTGCAGCACGGCCTCACCGGCGAACTTGCGAGCTTCCTCGTAGCGGCAGGGCGGGACCGTTCGGGCGATGGAGCCTGCCTTTCCACGATCCTGGTCGGCGCCGCCATACCCCAGTGCAATCCGATCGAGCGTTTCCGGGTCGAGCATGATCGCGGCGGGCTTGCCATCCAGTGTCAGGCCATGGCGCAGGTTGAACAGGCGGTTGCGCAACAGGTTGCGCAGTTCCACCAGCTTGTTGTTGAGGGGCGGGGTGAAGTCTGCAGTGGTGCTCTCGGCCAACGATCTGGCCTGCACCGGCGCGGTGGAGAGGTTTTCCGGCAGCACGCCGATCAGGCGCAGGGCCTTGTCGTAGCACAGGGCGGCCTCGACCAGGGTGTCCAGGTTGAGCTGGCGGTACAGGTCGTCACCCTGGCGTTGCCAGTTTTCCACCACGAACAGGTGCAAGGCCTTTTTGTAGCGTTCGGGGTCGGCGTAGGCCAGTTCGTCGGGGTCGCTGGTCTTGTCGGTGGCAGCGAAGGCGGGCCTACCGAGGATCGGTTGGGTGAGCCAGAACAGCGGTGGATGGTTGCCGTCGGGCACCCAGGTGCGGTAAGGGTCGAACAGGTGGCGCTTGCTGCTGCGCCAGGCGTCCCCATAGTCTCGGTTCTGGCGTTGCAGCCAGGCGACCAGGAAGGGCACGTGGAAGAACAGTTCCCAGAAGTAGAGGCCATTGGCGCTGTGGAAGTCGACCGTGGTGCCTGCGCTGCCAGGTTTGAGCCGCGGCTCTTTCAGTTTTTGAGCTTCCCATGACAGTGCTCGGTTGACCGAATGAGTGGCGAGTGCGACCAGTTGTTTGCCAAAAAGTGTATTCAAACGAAGGGCGTGTTGTGGCAGGGGTATGTTTGTGCATGTCTCTGCGAAGTCCAGATACAACGCCTGCAGCTCATTACGCCTGATCGGCACGCTCGCGATGGCGTCATCATCTTTTTCCTCAAGTGTGTAAACGTGTGTCGCCGAGCCAAGCGGCTCATCAGTGCTGATGACAGCATCATGAAGTGACAGGCTGAAGGTGTAGTCTTTAATATCTTTATTGATAGGGCATGTAAATGTAAGGGTGCCTTTGCCGTCGGCAATAAGCGCGCCCTCGAATGTCATTTCACGCTGAGGATCAAGGTATAGAAGGATCCTCAGGCCGGCATCTGGATCTTGATGATATAAGCGTATTAGGGAATCCAATATGTCGTCCGCACCTTGAATGCCTGCTCGCTTGAGTGATAGTACTTCCCTTGCTATGAATTCATTTAGCGCGTAGGAGTTATTGTTTATTTTTGCATTTTGGATGGCTTTGGAAATCAATATTCGATCTTTGCTTTGGGTGGGCGCTGTAATGCCCATGATGCGATTATATGAGTTCTTGGAAATGTCTCGAGTTTTTAATAGTAGGTTTTTTATTTGTGTAAACTGCTGAAGGTTTTCATGGGGAAGTCTTTTAAATTTTTCGTGATGAGGGGACGCTTCAAGCCAAGCTTGATCATCACTGTTCAATGTCCAGGTCGGATTGTTTTTATCTGCTTCTATGATGTTTGGCTTTATTTTTAATCTAGCAATGGGGGTGGCGAATTCTGAATGTATGTCAATGTGTTCTGAGATTTCTGGGATGGTTAGGTTGGCGATATGATTTCTATATTCTGATTCTATCGCACCGGTCAAGCCTGAAATCATTGTCGTGTTTGGGATTATCAGTGTGCCTTCATTTATTATGTTTATAGTGGTTTTTTCTTTGTTTTCGTTTTCTAGTGTGATGTGTATGCTGCATTGGCAATATTCTGTTCTTTGTTTTATGAATTTTGCTGAAATATTTAGTTCCAGATAGCTGCCTTCTGAAAGGGTTTTTACTAGTCCGGATTTTAGTTCTTTGACGTATTCATCATCCTCTCTGTCTGGTGTTGTGGAGTTACGGATTTTTTGGAGTTTGTCTATCACTTTTTCGTTGAGGCGGTGTGTGCTTAATAGTGAGTCAATTAGTTTATAACTGAAGGGTTTTTGGTGCAGCTTTTCCGCTTCAAGGTAGGCTGGTGTTGGGTTTGCTTGTATTTCTAGATAGACGCTAAAATCGTTGCTGGTTGTATTTAGATCAACTCTCAGGTCCCAGCCATTGGTGGCCGACTTCCATCGGCCATCCATATTTATCGTGATTTCAATGGCGTTCTTGTGCTCTATTAATGATGCTTCAAGTTTAACTTGGCCTTTGGGTGAGATTGTGTAGTAGTGCTCGAGTTTTTTTGTTTGTGTTGAGGTGTTCCAGTTGTATTCGTCCGAGCTGGAGGGGCTTTTTTTCAAGGTTGTCAATACGCCCACGTAGGGGTGTTGTGCGACTCGGGGATCTCGGAATAAAGTCAGCCATTGCTTGACTAGGTGCGTCTCGATTGGGCGCGCTATCTTATTCTTTGTATCCAGTTCTTTGTTTTCGATTAATAATAAGTCCTTCATGATTATGAAGTAGTCGGTGTTTCGTGCGGGTGTCGTAATTTGACTACTGGTCAAGGAGGCGTCGAACAGTACCGTGGTCAACCACGGTTCATTCAAGCGGTCACCGTGCTTGTTTACCATTGTCATTAGGCCTGGCTTGAATTTTTTTGTTTTCAGAAAACTGTTGCCAGTTACGCTTCCATTTTCTTGTGGTGTTGACGCCTCCCCAACGGCCTTGAACGCCCCATTTTCATCATGCCCATCAAGCTTCAAAAAGTTATTGGGCGGGCTCCATATTCCATCGGTTTGCTGGAAGGCAAAGCAAACCTGCAGAGGGTAATAATCGCTTGCCTTGTTGTCGGGGCCCATGGGAATGGCTGTCGCTCCCCACTCCACCCAGACTGCATAACGACGGCCGTCGATGATCACTGGGCGAATCAGTTCTATTTCCGTGCGTAGATCAGCCGCAAGGAGCTTTTCTTCCGGCGTCCTCTTCGCGTAAAACGCCTTTTCTTTTCGACTTTCCTCCTCAGCTGATTCCGTGCCTTTGATGTACGCCGGCGGTTTGGGTAAAGGCGTCAACGCCAACTCTCCAGTAAAGCCCAGCGTGATCTTCTCCCACTCCCCCCACGCCAGCATGCTCGGCGCGCCATCCTGGTCGCGCCGGGACATGTCCAGCGTGCGCCAGTAATACTCCACCGGCTCGACGTTGGTCTTGCCGATGAAGTGGTAGGTATCGGTCAGCGGCGAGGTGCCATCGGCGTACGCCGAAATCGGTTGGATATTGCTGAGTTTTTCAAAGGTACTCAGGTAGGTTTCCAAGGCTATCTTGACGTCATCGGGCGTGCACTTGCCCTGGGCCAGCAGGTTCTCCAGGTCCTTGAACGCAGTGGTCTTGCGCGTGCGCCGGGTGGGGTCGATGTAGTTCTGCGGCTCGTTGTGCGCGCTCTTGCGCAGCTCCCAGCGCTCGTAGCTGCTGGAGAAGTTCTCCCACTCCTCGCGTTCTTCCTCGCCGATGGTGACGTCGCGGTAGCCATTCTCCAGGTGCGAATGAATCTGGTGCAGGTAGCGCTGCAGGCTGGCGGTGGCCGACAGCGTGCGGGTGGTGAGCGGTTCGTGGGAGACCTGCAGGTCGATCAGCAGGTAGTCGGCCAGGGTCTGCGGGCTGTTGATCCAGTTGGTGGCCGTGCTGCCAGGCACCCAGTGCACCAGCATCCATTGCATCAGCGCGTCGCGCCAGGCCACGCTCAGCTGCGCTTCATGGGCTTTGCGCTGTTTGGTGGAGCGGCCTTGTCGCAGGGCGGTTGCAACCCGAGTAAAGTCAGCGTGATCCTGGGTCAGGGGAAGCTTGCCCAGGTCAAGGAGGGTGTCCAGTGACAGTTGGTGTTTGTCTGCCAGCCCCTGCAAGCGCAGCAGCCGGTCGAGGTCACGCAGGGTCTTGGGGGGCGAGTCGAGGTTCAGGGCCGAGAGCCTGGTGGCGGGGAGCCCCAGCAACGCTTCCAGCCCGGCCCATGTCGCCTTTGCATCAGTGGCGGCGTCTTTGCCATTGGCCTGCTTCAGGTAGGCCAGCACACCTTCTTCCGACTTGCCCTTGGCCAGCCTGGCGAGCAACGCCTTGTAGCGGCCAAGCTGGTAGAGGGTGGTGAAGTCGAGGATCCTTATGACCAGTTGGGGAGGTTCGTCCTCGCATACCTCGTTGATCACGGTCGCGTGATGCGGTGCGTCCAGATTGAACCAGGCGGGCTGGTGGGTGATTTGCTCGAGTGCGCTGGCACTGAGCTTGAACAGCTTGATGAGGTCGCTGTAGCGCTGCAGCATCGTCCAGGTCCAGAGGTCGCTGAGCAGGAGTATGTCCTTTAACGGTAGGTCGGCGTTGAGTTGCTCTTGGACCTGCAGCATTCGCTGATAGAGCGCTTCGGGATCGACTCCCGCCCAGCCCAGCAGGGGTTCCACCCAATGACTGGATTCAAGTTTCAGTGCCTTTTGCAGCGGCTGGCTCAACGCTTTGCAGCAGGCCTCCACCCTCTGCTCTTTGGTCTTTAATGGCGGCGCTTTTTGGGTAGCGCCGGCCGCTTTCTGGCTTGGCGCTGCTGCGCGCTGAGCTACTTCTTCGAGTTGACCAAGGCCAGTCTCGCCTTCTGCTGGGGTATCGCTGATCGTCTTGTCCGGCTCAGGGCTCAACCGTGGGTCGGGCTTGAAGGTGCCCGCCTCGAATGCGATCTCCCAGTCCTTCTGGAACACCGGCTGCTGGTGATTCAACAGCGCGAACACCTGCACGGTCTCCAGGCCTTGGTCTTGCAGCCATTCCAGGGTGTTGATCAGACCCGCGATCACGTCGATGATGTCGGGGGTCTCCAGCGTGCCTCGCAGGCTCGGTTTACCCGCCAATTGCTGAAAGTAGGCGGGCTGTTCCTGCGTGAGCAACGTCAGTATCACCATGCCTTCGGCGATCGGTCTGTCGAACAGGCGCAACAGGGTGACAATCCGATAGCAAGCCGAAATCACTGGCAGCGACCGTGTCGGCTTGTCCAGGCCCTGGGCTTTGCTGACCCACTCGAGTACCACGCGCATTACCTCGCGGTTCACCTTCATCGCCACGGCGAGCTGGTTGAGGGTTTGCGCATCGGCGCCGACTGAGGCCTGGTAGTCGAATGGCTGGTCGTCCAGTTGCAGCGGCTTCTCGTCGGCGTCCTCGTCACTGTTGGCGGGGGTGAACAGCTTGTCGTAGAACGATACCTGCTGGTCGGCAGCATACGGCGCGATAACATCCAGGAAGGCCGCGTACTGCCAGGGGGTGACCCGGTATTTCTGCTGCAGGTGGCGGAACAGGCCGAGGGCGCGCAGCGTGTTGGCGGTCAGCTGGTAGTCGCCGGCCTGGCCTTCGGCGCGCAGCGCGGCCATAACCAGGGCGTCGGCTTCCGCGGCTGTCAGGTCCAGGGCGCGCTGGATGCGCAGGATACGTTGCAGGCGGTCGAGGTGGGCGCTGGTCAGGCCGGTGATGGCCACGGTCTTTTTCGCCGGTTTCCCAGTAGGGGCCTGGGCCGCCTGCTGCAAGGGCGCTGACGGGTTGGCCTGTACCGGCTGTGGCGCGCCCGGCGTCAACTCGGTGAGGTATAGCGGTGTCGCCCCGTTGTTGATGAACGCTGCGCCGAACACCTGGCTCGAAGGCGCAGCGACCGAATGGGTTGTGACAAGGGCGCTGCGTGTCACCGAGGTATTGCCCTCGCCGATGGCATTGACGGCCAGCAGCTTGCGCAGTTCGCGGCGGGTCAGCCCGAGGGCCTTGGTCAGTTTTTGCGTGGTGTTTAGGGTGCCGAGGGGGTTGCCGGCTTCGGTGAGGAAATGCTTTTTGTAGAACGCTGCGTCTTTGCTGCGGGGTTCCAGCAGCAGCGCCCGCAGTTGTGGTGCGAAGCCACTGCTCAGGACCGTTGCCGCGCGCTGGTCGGCAAGGGTGAGGTTGTTGAAGGTGAAGGCCGGGTAGCTGGCGTGGGTGCTGCGCAGCACGTCCCACAGGTGCAGCTGCATGGTGGCCAGGGTGGCCTTGATCGATTCCCAGGCGTGGTGGAAGGGTACGTTGGCCTGGTACAGGCCGTTGGCGACGGCTTTTTGCAGGGTCTGCTGTTCGGGTAGCACCTGCCTGGCGCGGCTTTCCAGCACGTCCAGGACCATGCGGATCTTGGGCAGGACCTTGCGCGTGTTCTTTTCATCGAGCTTCAGGGCCAGCAGGTCGGGGCGCCGCTGTTGCAGGGTGATCGGCGCAGTGACATCGGCGCGTGTTTCGAAGGCGTGGATCATTTCCTTGAGGTGCACCAGATAGGCCCCCCGGCCGTTGTTGGCCATCAGCGCGCCGGGGGTGCAGCGGGTCTGGTCGTCCTTGAACAGCTTCATGTAGGTAGCCGCGTCGGGGCGGTTGGCGGGGCTGTAGTCGTTGTTCTGGGTGGACAGGTCGTTCATCGTGAGGGTCCTTTGCAAGCGAAGGCGGGCAGCGACCTGGCGGTTGCCTCAGGGCGCAAGGTGAGTGGCTCGACGCTACGCCTGAGAAGGGACGCACGCACCTGGCAGAAATGTCAGGTGGTGGGGAGGCTCAGCCCAACGTGGGTGGATGCTCCGCTGCGGGCATGGCGCGATAGACCAGGTCGACCAGCTCGGCGAAGGTGAGGTAGGGGCGCAGGGGCTGGTGGATGAGGATGTCGAAGGCTTCTTCGATCAGCGCTTGCAGCTCGATCATGTCGAAGCTGTCGGCGCCCAGTTCGCCCAGGGAGATGTCCGGGCGGATCTGGTGCAGGCTCTGCTCGAGGAAGTCGCTGATGATCCAGCGCAGGTGGAACGCGATGTAGAGCCGGGATTGCATGCTGGGGCTGCCGTGGGAGGAAAGATGATCTTCTTTAACGCGGCTTTGGGGTGGCGGCTACTGGTAGAAATGCCAGGTGCGGGGATGTGGGGTTTGTGCTTTGGGTTGGCTCACCACGAGGCGGGCGGTGCGTGGTGTGGCTTGTGTGGCCCCTGTAGGAGCGGCTTCAGCCGCGATCACCCGCGAAGCGGGTGCCTCGCATCGCGGTGACGGCATCGCGGCTAAAGCCGCTCCTACAGAGCACAACCCCGATGGCCGGGGCTCAGCCCTCGTAACCGAGGTTCGGCGCCAGCCAGCGCTCGCTCACGCTTACATCCTGCCCCTTGCGCGCGCTGTAGCGCTCGATCTGGTCCTTGTCCACCTTGCCCACGGCGAAGTACTGCGCCTGCGGGTGGGCGAAGTACCAGCCGCTGACCGCCGCCGCCGGGAACATGGCGAAGTGCTCGGTGAGGAACACGCCGCTGGGGCCGGTCTCGCCGATGGCGGTGCCGTCGAGCAGGCGGAACAGGGTTTCCTTCTCGGTGTGGTCGGGGCAGGCGGGGTAGCCCGGGGCTGGGCGGATGCCGCTGTACTGCTCCTTGATCAATGCCTCGTTGTCCAGGTGCTCGTCCTTGGCATAACCCCAATGCTCCTTGCGCACCTGCTCGTGCAGCCACTCGGCGCAGGCCTCGGCCAGGCGGTCGGCGAGTGCCTTGACCATGATCGAGCTGTAGTCGTCGCCCTTGTCCTGGTAGGCCTTGGCCACCTCCTCGGCGCCGATGCCGGCGGTGGTGATGAAGCCACCGACGTAGTCGGTCACGCCACTATCCTTGGGGGCGACGAAGTCGGCCAGCGACCAGTTGGGCTTGCCGTCGGGCTTGATGGTCTGCTGGCGCAGGTGGTGCAGGGTGGCCAGCGTCTGGCCATTGTCGCCATAGACTTCGATGTCGTCATGCTCGACCTGGTTGGCCGGCCAGAAGCCGAACACTGCGCGGGCGCTGATCAGCTTTTCGTCGATCAGCTTGTCGAGCATCTCGCGGGCATCTTTGTACAGCGCCGTGGCGGCCTCGCCGACCACTTCGTCGGTGAGGATGCGCGGGAACTTGCCGGCCAGGTCCCAGGAGATGAAGAACGGGGTCCAGTCGATGTACTCGGCCAGGGTGCGCAGGTCGATGTTCTCCAGCACCTTGACGCCGGTGAAGGCGGGCACCGCGGCCTGGTAGCCGGCCCAGTCGTACTGCGGCTTGGCGGCGATGGCCTGGTCGTAGCTCAGGCGCTCGGTGCGGGCGCTGCGGTTGGCGGTGCGCTCGCGCACTTCCACGTACTCTTCGCGGGTCTTGGCGACGAAGCCGGCCTTGAGCTCCTTCGACAGCAGTTGCGTGGCCACGCCCACCGCACGCGAGGCGTCGGTGACGTAGACCACGGCGTCGTTCGAGTACTTGGGCTCGATCTTCACCGCGGTGTGGGCCTTCGAAGTAGTGGCGCCACCGATCATCAGCGGCAGGTGGAAGTCCTGGCGCTGCATCTCGCGGGCGACGTGGACCATTTCGTCCAGCGACGGGGTGATCAGCCCGGACAGGCCGATAATGTCGCACTTCTGCTCGCGGGCGGTCTGCAGGATCTTCTCGGCCGGCACCATCACGCCCAGGTCGACGATGTCATAGCCGTTACAGCCCAGCACCACGCCGACGATGTTCTTGCCGATGTCGTGCACGTCGCCCTTCACCGTGGCCATGAGGATCTTGCCCTTGGCCTCGGGCTTGTCGCCTTTTTCCGCCTCGATGAACGGGATCAGGTGGGCCACGGCCTGCTTCATCACCCGGGCCGACTTGACCACCTGGGGCAGGAACATCTTGCCGGCGCCGAACAGGTCGCCGACCACGTTCATGCCGCTCATCAGCGGGCCTTCGATGACCTCGATCGGGCGCGCCGACTGTTGGCGGCACTCTTCGGTGTCTTCGACGATGTAGGCGGTAATGCCCTTGACCAGCGCATGCTCCAGGCGCTTGGCCACCGGCAGCGAGCGCCATTCTTCGTTCTCGACTTCCTTGGTGGCGCCGCCGCCCTTGTAATCGTCGGCGATCGCCAGCAGGGCGTCGGTGCCGTGCGGGGTGCGGTTGAGCACCACGTCCTCGACCTTCTCGCGCAGGGCGGCGGGGATCTCGTCGTAGATCTCCAACTGGCCGGCGTTGACGATGCCCATGGTCAGGCCGTTCTGGATGGCGTGGTAGAGGAACACCGAGTGGATCGCCTCGCGCACCGGGTTGTTGCCACGGAACGAGAACGACACGTTCGACACGCCACCCGAGCTCAGGGCGTGGGGCAAGTGGTCACGGATGTAGGCGCAGGCCTCGATGAAGTCGACGGCATAGTTGTTGTGCTCTTCGATGCCAGTGGCCACGGCGAAGATGTTCGGGTCGAAGATGATGTCTTCCGGCGGGAAGCCCACTTCGTTGACCAGGATGTCGTAGCTGCGCTGGCAGATTTCTTTCTTGCGCGCGGCGGTGTCGGCCTGGCCGACCTCGTCGAAGGCCATCACCACCACGGCGGCGCCATAGCGCTTGCACAGGCGGGCGTGGTGCTTGAACTGCTCGACGCCTTCCTTCATCGAGATCGAGTTGACGATGCCCTTGCCCTGGATGCACTTCAGGCCCGCCTCGATCACCTCCCACTTGGAGGAGTCGATCATGATGGGGACGCGGGAGATGTCCGGCTCGCCAGCGATCAGGTTGAGGAAGCGGACCATGGCGGCCTGGGAGTCGAGCATCCCTTCGTCCATGTTGATGTCGATCACCTGGGCGCCGGCCTCGACCTGCTGCAGGGCGACTTCCAGGGCTTCGGTGTAGTTCTCTTCGCGGATCAGCCGGGCGAACTTGGCGGAACCGGTGATGTTGGTGCGCTCGCCGACGTTGACGAACAACGACTGGCGGTCGATGGTGAACGGCTCCAGGCCCGACAGGCGGCAGGCCTTGGGGATGTCCGGGATGGCCCGTGGCTTGTGCCTGGCCACGGCCTCGGCGATGGCCTGGATGTGCGGCGGGGTGGTGCCGCAGCAGCCGCCGATGATGTTGAGGAAGCCGCTGGCGGCGAACTCCTCGACCACCGCGGCCATTTCCGCGGGCGTCTCGTCGTACTCGCCGAAGGCGTTGGGCAGGCCGGCGTTGGGGTGCGCGGAGACGAAGGTGTCGGCCTTGGTGGACAGCTCTTCCAGGTACGGGCGCAGGTCTTTGGCACCGAGGGCGCAGTTCAGGCCGATGGAGATCGGCTTGGCGTGGCGCACCGAATTCAAGAACGCTTCGGTGGTCTGGCCGGACAGGGTGCGGCCGGAGGCGTCGGTGATGGTGCCGGAGATCATGATCGGCAGTTCGACGCCGTCTTCCTCGAACACCTGCTGCACGGCGAAGATCGCTGCCTTGGCGTTGAGGGTGTCGAAGATGGTCTCGATCAGCAGCAGGTCGGCGCCGCCCTCGATCAGGCCACGGGTGGCCTCGATGTAGTTGCTCACCAGCTCATCGAAGGTGACGTTGCGGTAGCCGGGGTCGTTGACGTCGGGGGAAATCGAGCAGGTGCGGCTGGTCGGGCCGAGCACGCCGGCGACGAAGCGCGGCTTGTCGGGGGTTTCCAGGGTTTTCGCGTCCGCCACCTGGCGGGCGACGCGCGCGCCTTCGACGTTCAGCTCGTACACCAGCGCTTCCATGCCATAGTCGGCTTGCGAAATCTGCGTGGCGTTGAAGGTGTTGGTTTCGAGAATGTCCGCGCCGGCGTCCAGGTAGGCTTTCTCGATCGCGGCGATCACATCGGGGCGGGTGAGCAGCAACAGATCGTTGTTGCCCTTCACGTCGCTTGGCCAATCGGCGAAGCGCGTGCCACGATAGTCGTGTTCCTCCAGGCGGTAACTCTGGATCATAGTACCCATGCCGCCGTCGAGGATCAGGATGCGCTCTTTGAGTGCGTTCTGGAGTGCTTGTAAACGAGCGCTGCGGTCGGACATAGGAACTACCTGGTCGGGCGAATATCAGAAGGTGCCGAATAATAACAAAGCTGCACGGATTTTAGGCGTGCCGCCGTTTTGCATGAATTTCCTTCATGTTGGCGCATGCCCCAGCACCCAGGACCCGGTCAGGCATATCGTGATGGCTTTCAGAAACCAGGACTTTCGGCACATGTTGCTTCGCATACTTGCCAGCGTCTTCGCCCTGCTGATCAGTGGCGTGGCGTTCGCGCAGGCCCCCCAATCGAGCCCGGCGATTTCGTACACCCGGGACATCCAACCGATCTTCACCGAGAAGTGCGTGGCCTGCCACGCCTGCAACGATGCTGCCTGCCAGCTCAACCTGGGCAGCGCCGAGGGCGCCGAGCGCGGCGCCTCGAAAGTGCCGGTGTACCAGGGCGAGCGCAGCAAGGCGGTGCCCACCACGCGGCTGTTCTACGACGCCCGTGACGAGGCCGGCTGGCGCAAGGCCGGGTTCTACTCGGTGCTGGACAAGCAGGGCAGCCAGGCCGCGCTGATGGCGCGCATGCTCGAACTGGGGCACAAGACGCCGCTCACGCCCAACGCCAAGCTGCCGGACGAAATCGTGCTGGGGCTCAACCGCAACAACATGTGCCCCATGCCCCACGAGTTCGACGCCTATGCCGGCGCCCACCCGAAGGAGGGCATGCCGCTGGCGGTCACCGGCCTGACCGACCAGGAGTACCAGACGCTGCAACGCTGGCTGGCGGCCGGCGCGCCGGTGGAGAAGACCCAGTTCGTGCCCAACGCGGC
Source organism: Pseudomonas entomophila (assembly GCF_018417595.1). Classification (NCBI taxonomy): domain Bacteria; kingdom Pseudomonadati; phylum Pseudomonadota; class Gammaproteobacteria; order Pseudomonadales; family Pseudomonadaceae; genus Pseudomonas; species Pseudomonas entomophila. Next base: position 3,726,436 of record NZ_CP070982.1, on the reverse strand, counting down.
GGAAGCCCGGCAGATTTTCGAATGGGAAGAGCTGCTCAACCGCCCGGGCTCGACCGAAGCGCTGGTTGCCCGTTGGCTGTACGAGCACCTGTTCCTGGCCCACATTTATTTCGTCGGCGGTGAGCAGGGCCATTTCTTCCAGTGGGTGCGTTCGCGCACTCCGAGCGGCCGGCCGGTGGACCTGATCGCCACCCGTCGCCCCAACGACCCGCCGGGCACCGACTTCTATTACCGCTTGGTGCCGGTGCAAGGGGTGATCGTCCACAAGACCCACATCACCTACCCGATGGGCCCGCAGAAGCTCAAGCGGGTCAAGCAGCTGTTCTACAGCGGCGACTGGCATGCCAGCGCGTTGCCCGGCTACGGCCCGCGCCACCGCGCCAACCCGTTCGAGACCTTCGAGGCGATCCCGGCGGTGGCCCGCTACCAGTTCATGCTGGACAACGCCGAGTACTTCGTGCGCACCTTCATCCGTGGCCCGGTGTGCCGCGGGCAGATCGCCACCGACGTGATCCGCGACAACTTCTGGGCGCTGTTCCAGGAGCCGGCCCACGACCTGTACATCACCGACGCCAAGTACCGGGGCGAGGCCACGCCGCTGCTGGCCATGCCCGGCCAGATCGACGACGTCGGCAGCGTGCTGGGCCTGTGGCACGCTTACCGCGACAAGCGCAATGAGTACGAGGCGCTGCGCCGCGAAGCCTACGCCGAGCAGCCGGCGCCGAGCTGGTCGACACTGTGGGCGGGCAACGACAACGCCTTGCTCAGCATCTTCCGCCACTTCGACAGCGCTTCGGTCACCAAGGGCCTGATCGGCGACGTGCCGCTGACGATGTGGCTGTTCGACTACCCGCTGTTCGAGCGCACCTACTACCAGCTGGCGGTGAACTTCGACGTGTTCGGCAACGTCTCGCACCAGTTGCAGACGCGCCTGTACTTCGACCTGATCCGCAATGGCGCCGAGGTCAACTTCCTGCGCCTGATGCCGGCCGGCAAGCGCAGTGAGATCCTGGGCAACTGGTACCAGAACAGCGGCAAGGTGAAGATGTGGATGGACTACGAGGACATCGACACCAGCACCCCGAGCGCGCTGAAACTGGACAAGCACGACCCCAAGCGTGATTTCGGCTTGAAGCTGTTGCAGCGCACCGGCAGCCTGAACGCCGCGCCCGACCCGATCAACCGCTGCCAGGGCGCGTATTGCTCGCGGCCGCAGATGAGCGAGGAGTTCCGCGATGTCGAGCAGTCGCTCAGCCGCCTGGTGTCGCGCCCGGCCGCCGGGTTGAAGGTGATCGACCAGTTGCCCGAGGCGACGATGCTGCGCATCGAAGGGCAGGGCGGCCAGCGTCAGGTCTACAGCCTGTTGCGCAACCGCGCCCACAGCAACGTGGCGTTCCTGCTGGGCGAGGCGTACCGCTACCAGCCGGGGCTGGACACCCTGACCCTGGTGCCGGGCGTGCTCAGCAGCTACCCCAACTTCATCTTCAATGTGCCAGCGAAGGATGTGCCGGAGTTCGTCGAGGACCTGGAAGCGGCCCGCGACGACACGGCGAAGTTCGAGCGCATCGTCATGCGCTGGGGCGTGCGCCGCAGCCACCCGGAGTTCTGGCGCTACTTCCATGACCTGAACCGTTATATCCAGGAGACCGATCCGGTGGAGGCGGGGGTGCTGGACATGAACCGCTACGAGAACCTCTGATCGGCTGGCCTGACCTTTGCCGGCATCCTGCGGTCGGAGGGTCAAGGTAGGTCTTGGGGCTGCGGTGCAGCCCATTCGCCGGCAAGCCGGCTCCTACAGGGATCGTGCAAACCCTGGGTTGCGCACAATACCTGTGGGAGCGGGTTTACCCGCGAACGAGCGCAACGCGCTCGCCAGGGCCCGAACACACCGGCAATCGCAGGGTATTTCATGCTGTATTCGCTTCAGGCTCTCCGGGCATTCGCCGCCTGGGTGGTGGTCTGCCACCACTTCATGCAGATTTTCTTCGACTTCCACGCCACCGGCCCCCTCGGCCAACTGCTCAGCGACCGCGGGGCGGTCGGGGTGGACATCTTCTTCGTCATCAGCGGCCTGGTGATCTACCTCTCGACCCGCGACAAGGATATTGCTCCCAGGCAGTTCCTGCTCAACCGCGCCTTGCGCATCGTCCCGGCCTACTGGTTCTACACCCTGCTGATGGCGGCGCTGATGCTGGTCGCCAGCCGCTGGATGCCGCACCAGGTGTTCGCCTGGCAGCACCTGCTGCTGTCGCTGCTGTTCATTCCTGCGGAAAACCCCGGCGGCTACGGCCTGTACCCGACCCTCAACGTGGGCTGGACGCTGAATTTCGAGATGTTCTTCTACCTGTTGTTCGGCCTGGCCTTCCTGGTGCGCCAGCGCCATCACCTGTTGCTGGTGACGGCTGCACTGCTGCTGGTCAGCGAAGTGCTGGGCCGGCTGGGTGTGCTGAGCCGCTTCTACAACAACGACATCGTCTACGAGTTCCTGCTGGGCATCGGCTTGGGCGTGCTGTATCGCCGGGGGCTGATCCGCGAGGGCCTGTGGCTGCCATTGACGCTGCTGGCCACGGCCGGTTTCGCTCTCTACCACCTGGACGCCTCCCAACGCCTGCTGCACTGGGGGCTGCCCAGCGCGCTGGTGGTACTGGCGTTCATCGCCCTGGAGCCTTGGTTCAAGGGCAACCGGCTACTCAAGGCGCTGGGCGACTGCTCCTACTCGGTATACCTGATCCATGTGCTGGTGCTGTACGGCGGCTCGTTCGCCAGTCAGCGGCTGCAGTTGAACCCATACCTGGTGTTCGCCCTTTGCGTGCCGTCAATCGGACTAATGTCGTGGCTCAGCTACCAATGGCTTGAACGTGGCCTGTATGGGCGCTTGCAGGGCTGGATCGCGGTGGAACCGGCGCGGCAACCGGCCTTGGCGCTATCCCGAGTCAAATGCTAGGACTTTGTTCGAAGGCCGGGTTGGCGTACACTGCCGGCAAGTCTGTGAGGAACTTCCATGAGCGCTATAACCATTACCGACGCCGCCCATGATTACCTGGCCGATCTGCTCTCCAAGCAGAACACGCCTGGCATCGGCATCCGCATTTTCATCACCCAGCCGGGCACCCAGTACGCCGAGACCTGCATCGCCTACTGCAAGCCGGGCGAAGAGAAACCCGACGACGAGCCGGTCGGCCTGAAGAGCTTCACCGCGTATCTGGACGCCGTCAGCGTGCCGTTTCTCGAAGACGCGCTGGTCGACTACGCCACCGACCGCATGGGCGGCCAGCTGACCATCAAGGCCCCTAACGCCAAGGTACCAATGGTCAACGAGGATAGCCCGATCAACGAGCGCATCAACTACTACCTGCAGACCGAGATCAACCCCGGCCTGGCCAGCCACGGCGGCGCCGTGAGCCTGGTGGACGTGGTCGACGACGGCATCGCCGTGCTGCAGTTCGGTGGCGGTTGCCAGGGCTGCGGCCAGGCCGATGTGACGCTGAAGGAAGGCATCGAGCGCACCCTGCTCGAGCGTATTCCGGAGCTCAAGGGCGTGCGTGACGTGACTGACCACAGCCAGAAAGAGAACGCCTACTACTGAAGGTAGTGGCTGTTCGTGCTGGCCTCTTCGCCGGCAAGCCGGCTCCTGCAGGTTGAACCTTTGCAGGAGCCGGCTTGCCGGCGAGTTTCATTGATCCCTAGCAACAAACTGTTACGGATTCAATCCCTGCGACAACCGGTCGCGCCCCGGATTCAAAGGGCTGCAGCCAGATCCTCGCCAGGTCTGGTAGATGCTCGGGGGGGGGCATGCCAGAATGCGCCGGTTTTCGCTCGGCCCGCCCCAAGGGCCGGCACCTTCCCTGTAAAGGATGGTTCCATGACTGATCTGTTGACCCGGCGCGCGGTCGTCGCCGGGATGGGCGTACTGGGGCTTGGTTTGTTGGCGGGCTGCAGCCCGGCACGCGGCCTGGACTTCAAGTACGGCAAGAACATGAGCAACGAAATCCTCGGGCGCAAATTCAAGCTCAAGGATACTCAAGGCAACGAGCGCACCCTGTCGAGCTTCTACGGCTCGATGCCGATGATCTTCTTCGGTTTCACCCAGTGCCCGGCGGTCTGCCCGACCGCGCTGGCGCGCGTGGCGCAGATCCGCAAGATACTCAGGGGCCGTGACCGCGACCTGTTCCAGCCGGTGTTGATCACCCTGGACCCTGAGCGCGACACCCCCGAGGTGCTCGACGCCTACGTCAAGGCTTTCGACCCGTCGATCGTCGCCCTGACCGGCACCCCCGAGGAAATCGCCGAGGTGGCCAAGGAATTCAAGGTGTTCTACGAAAAGGTTCCGGCCGGCGACACCTACACCATCTCTCACTCGTCCACCAGCTACGTCTACGATACGCGTGGCACCCTGCGCCTGAGCCTGGGCCATTCCCTGAACGCCAAGGAATGCGCCGAAGACCTGGTCACCCTGATGGAGATCTGCTGAATGTCGATGCAACCGATCAAGCGCGGCCTGGCCGCCCTGGCCCTGATGAGCCTGGCCCTGCCGGCCCTGGCCCAGACCACCGCGAGCGATGCCTGGGTGCGCGCCAGCGTGCCGCACCAGCAGTCCACCGGTGCCTTCATGACCCTCACCGCCAGCAGCGACAGCAAGCTGGTGGGCGTGGCTTCGCCCGTGGCCAAGACCGTGCAGGTGCACGAGATGACCATGAACGGCGATGTGATGGGCATGCGTGAGGTCAAGGCGGTCGAGCTGCCGGCCGGCAAGGCGGTGAAGCTGGACCCGAATGGCCTGCACGTGATGCTGATGGGCCTGAACCAGCAGGTGAAGGAAGGTGAGCAGGTAGCGCTGACGCTGACCATCGAGGATGCCAAGGGCGCGAAGGAGACCGTGCAGGTGCAGGCGCCGGTGCGTGCGCTGACTGCCGAGAGCGGCGGGCACGACCATATGCACATGAACCACTGACCGACTGCGCTGGTACCACCAGCTTGAGCCCTGCGCCATCCCTGTAGGAGCGGCTTCAGCCGCGATCAGCCGCGAGGCGGGTGCAATACACCGCGTCGCCTGCATCGCGGCTGAAGCCGCTCCTACAGGGAAGGGGGTGTAAATCCCGGTCCGACGGTCAGCTACGGAAGCGTGGCAGCGGCCGTTCGATGTTCAGCGAGGTCAGGGTCTTGCGCACCTGGGCTTCGTCGGCCTCCAGCGCCTTGAGGCTGGCGCGGATCTTGCCGGCGGCGGGTATGTCGCCCTGGCGGTCGATCCAGTCGGCGATCTCCTTGCAGGCACTGCTCAGGCAGGCCTGGCGCTGGCTCATCAGCGACAGGAGCGTGGTGATTTCTCGTTCGGACATGACGCGATCCTCCATTCAGCCATTTGAGTGTAGCAGTGGCGTGAGGGCATGCAGGCGGGTTACGCCAGGTTCAGGCAGGCCTGCCGGTAGGCTCCCGGCGTCACGCCATAGGCTTGCTTGAACTGGCGGGTGAGGTGGCTTTGATCGGCAAAGCCCAGGGCCAGGGCGACTTCCAGCGCAGGCAGGCCACTTCTCAGAAACTCCCGCGCGCGGGCCAGGCGCCGCTGCTTGAGCCAGGCGTGGGGCGGCAGGCCGGTGGCCTGGCGGAACACCCGGGCGAAATGAAACGGGGAGAGGTTCACCGCCGCCGCCAGGGCCTCGAGCGACGGCGGCTCGGCCAGCTGGCTCTCCAACAGTTCACGGGCGCGGGCCACGGCCAGCGGTTCGTTGCCGGGGGCGGCGGGCTCGGCGCAATGGCCGTGGCGCTGCACCAGGGCGAGCACCGCATGGCGCCAGGCGGTCTGTTGCTCCAGGGCGCTGGCGTTGCTCTCGGAAAGCTGGTGCAACTGGCTGAACGCCGCGGCCAGGGCCGGGTCCTGGATCACGCTGTCCTTGAACCTGGGCAGGCCATGGCGGCCCAGCTCCAACTCGTCGAGCACACCCGTGACTCGCTCATGCTCGGGATAGAAACCGCGATAGCGCCAGCCGGCCTCGTGGGCGGTGGCGCCGGTGTGCAGCTCGTCGGGGTTGATCAGCACCATGCTGCCCACCGGTGCCAGGTGCTCGCTACCGCGGTGCCAGAAACGCTGGGCGCCGGACTCGATCACCGTGAACACATAGCCTTCATGCACGTGCGGGGCAAAACGCTGCTGGATGTAGCGGGCGTGCAGCATCTCGACGTCGCCGAGGGCGGGTGCCTGCCACAGGTGGGCCTGTTCGCGCAGGGGCGTGCTCATGCCAGCCAGCTGCGCAGGAGGAAGAAGATCAGCATGCTTGCCAGCATGCTCAGCAACACGCTGCGGGTCAACAGCACCAGGGTGATGGCCACCAGTGACCCTAGCAGGTAGGGGTTGAGCGGGCTGAGGTCGAGCTGGTGGCCGGGCAGGAAGATGATCGGGCCGCAAATTGCCGTGAGCATGCCGGGCACGGCGAAACCGAGGAACTGCCGCGCGTTGGAACTCAGACGCAGCGGCAGGCGCGGTTCGAGGAAGGCGTAGCGGTTGAGGAACACCACCGCGCCCATGGCGAAGATCAGCAGCCAGATCATGAGCGGCCTCCGGAGAATTTCTGGCAGACGAAGCCGGCAGCCATGCCCAGCAGGCCGGCGGCTACCAGGGCGGTTTCCCAGTGCCAGTAGCTGAACAGTACCGAGCAGAACAGCGACACCGCCACGCACACCACGGTCGGCAGGTTGCGCACCAGCGGCGCGATCAGCGCGACGAAGGTGGCGACAATGGAGAAGTCCAGGCCCAGTTGGTCCAGGTGCGGGATGTTCTGGCCGAGGACGATGCCGGCCAGGGTGAACAGGTTCCACGCCACATAGAACGTCAGGCCCACGCCCAGCGCGTACCAGCGGTTGAACTGCTGCTGGTCGTGGTGGCTGGTGAGGGCGAAGAATTCATCGGTGAGCAGGAAACCCAGGCCCAGCCGCCAGCGGGTCGGCAGGCCGGACATCACCGGGCGCATCGACAGCCCGTACAGCAGGTGCTGCGAGGTCAGCAGGAGGGTGGTGAGCAGGATCGAGAACAGGTTGGCGCCGCCCTTGAGCATGCCAATGGCCACCAGTTGCGCGGCGCCGGCGAAGACGATGGCCGACAGGCCCTGGCCCTCCCAGGCGCTGAGGTTGGCCTCGATGGCCATGGAACCGGCGAGCAGGCCCCAGGGGGCGACGGCCAGGGACAGTGGCAGGATGGCGATGGCGCCTTTGAGGAAGGCGTGGCGGGCAACGGGCGGGCTGGACATGGGCAAGGCAACGGCTCGACAGGGCTGGCCAGCATGCCAGAGCGGCGAGGGGCTGGCTTGAACGATCTTGCTTGTTTGTTCTGCGGGGGCGGCTTCAGCCGCGCTGCCTGGCACCCGCTTCGCGGGTGATCGCGGCTGAAGCCGCTCCTACAGAGGGCGTGGCAAATCGGCGAAGCCGATTACCGAGGTGCCGTGTTCGCCGGCAAGCCGGCGCCTACCAGGCGTTGCTGCGCCGCGGCACAGCCATTGATGTCTATGGCCTTCTGCATCAGCGCCTGGCGATGTGGCGGGTCCAGTTCGCCGAGCAGGCGGTAGACCTCGGCCTGGTAATCACGCTGGCGCCCCCACTGCATTTCCAACCCTTGCGGCCGGCTGCGGCTGCAAGCCAGGTGCGTTGCCGGCTGGGGATAGTAGGGCGCGTAGAGGGTGGCCATGCTGGGGATCGCCTCCAGCGCCTGGCGGTAGGCGGGGCTGGCGCTGTAGGCCGAGCACCAGCGGGCGATGGCCAGGGCCGGTGGCGCGAACCCCTGCTTGAGGCTGGCTTCGAGCAGCGGGCAGGCGGCATCGGCGATCTGCCCGGCAGGTAGATAGGTGGTGTAGTACAGGGCCAGGCGATACTGGGCCACCGGGTGGTCGAGGGCGACGGACTTCTTCAGCAACGCCACTGCGGTGGGCAGGGTACGGGCCAGGGCCTGGCCCTGGCGGCTGAGTTCCGGGTCGCCGGCGCTGGTACGCAGGGGGCTGGCCGTGTCGGCCTGGTTGTCGGCCTGCTCCAGCAAGGGGAGGGCCTGGCGATAGAGCAGGTCGGCATGCGGGTCGATGCTCACGTCGAGCGCCTGCGCAGCGAAGGAGGTCAGCAGCAGCGGCAACACGGCTGCGTGGGTGCTACGGCGCTTGGGGGCGGCTTCGATGGTCATGACAGGTGCGCGGGTGCCTCAGGCGGATCAGGAGCGATGACCGGCCTATTCTATCCACCTGAGTGTGCTCGACGATAGTCAGGGAATTCCTGATCAGACGAGCTTGATTGGTGTGACCTTGCGCTGGGCGTATTTTTCCTGGGCCAGGCCAAGTTTGGCGGTGATCACCTTGGCCAGGGCGTTGTTGCCCAGGTCGTTGAAGTGCAGGCGGTCGGCGAACAGGCTTTCAGCGAACACCGGCGAGCTGCTGAGCATGCTGTTCATGTCGTAGCAAGAGACTGGGTCGGCCTGGCTTTTGATGCGGCGGAAGAAGGCCATGTGCAACTGGCTGTCGAAGGCGCCATCGATGAGGCGATCGAAATTGGACGGCTGTTGTTCGAGCCGTTCGAGCATGGCCTGCTCGCCGGCCGGTAGCGCTTCCCTGCACCAGGGCAGCAGGGGTTGGAGGATGAAGGTCAGGGTGGTGTGGCCGTCGGCCAGCAGGCGGTCCCACTGGCGCAGTGTGCGGCCGATGCTGTCGGCGGCGCGGATCAGGCGCTTGTCCGGGCTGGACACCGGTTCCAGTGCGGGGCAGGGGCCCGGGCGGCGCGGCGCAAGGGCGTGGCCCAGGCGTTGCCACAATGACTCGCGGCGTGGTTCCTCGGTGGGCTGAACACCTTCGTGGAAGCGGTTGAAGTAGTCCTGTTGGCCGGTTTGCGCAGCTTGCGCGCTGGTCATTATCTCGCCCAGCGTTTCCTGGGCCAGCGTGTTCAGCCCGCTGAACACCACGACATGGCCAATCTGGCCGAAGCGGTGCTGGTGGGTGAGGAACATCAGCAGCTCCTGGGTGGCGTTGAGCCCGCAGCCGGCCAGGTTCAGCCAGATCTCGCCGGTCAGCAGCGAGAGGTAAGAGGCCACCGTGTGTTCGTCGGAGCTGGCGCCGATGCCCATCGCGGTCGAGCCGCCCACCAGCAGGTTGACCCGCGCCAGGCCACCGCGCTCGGCGACCGAGAAGCGCTTGCCGGCGAAATGGCTGTAGCGCATGCCCAGGGCGTCGGTGTTGATGGTGCCGGAGCGGTAGCCGCGTTCATGCACGTAGAGTGTGTGCGGAATGCGCCGGCTGCCCAGCTGGAGGAAGCGCTGGTAGTCGTGCTGCAGGGGATGGGTGCTGCCCATGGGGTCTGCCACTGAGGTGTCGAGGATCGTCATGGGCGCTCCTGGGTTGATGGGCAATGGGCTCAGGCCGCCAGTTCCCTGAGGTTGTAGCCCAGGCCGACGATGGCGATGAGCAGCAGCGCGACCCCCGAGGCCAGGCTGATCAGCCGGCTGCTGCGCTGCGAGGCGATCTTGCCGATGGCGAAGATGTACAGGCTGAGCACGGCGAAATCGATGGCGACCCACAGCAGCGACAGCACCACCATGCTTTTGCTGAACGACTCGGTGATCTGGATGAACTGTGGGAAGAAGGAGATGAAGAAGATGATGTCCTTGGGGTTGGAGATGCCCACCATGAACCCTTGGACCAGGCCGCCACGGCCTGTCGGCACCGTGCTGGGGGCGGTTTCGACCGGTGCCTGCAGGGCCTCGCGCAGGGTGCCCACGGCGATGTAGCCGATGAACAGGCAACCCAGCAGGCTCATGCCGTTGAGCCAGGCCTTGTCGATGGCCGCGCTGGTCATGATGATCCAGGCGGCGGCGCCGATCAGCACCAGTGACGCCCAGTTGGTGCCGACGGCGGTGAACAGGGCCTTGCGCGAGCCGGAGGCGGCGGCGGTGTTGACGATCAGTGCCACCACCGGGCCTGGGGTGGCGATCAGCAGCAGGACGGTGAGGGCGTAGGTGGCGGTCAGTGCGGTATTCACGTTCAGTTCTCGATCAGTGAGTCAGTTGTTGCTTGTGTATGGAACGGGCAACGCGCGGGGTTCAGCGAGCCGGGCTCCTGCAGTTGGTACTGTTTCCATTCGAAGTTGTCGCCGTGGCCGAAGAAGCCGAGGGTGTCCGGCATCACGCCGTCGTTGTAGTGACGGACCCGGTCGCGGATGCGTGCGCGAATGCGCTGGCCGCTTTCGGTCTGGGCGCTGGCGACTTCGTCGAAGCTCTCGCGGGCGTTGACGACGAAGGCGATATGCTTGCCCAGGTTGCGGCTCTTCATCTGTTGATGGCCGGGAAAACTCATGTTGATGAACAACGGCATGCCGGCGAAGCAGAACGACCAGTGCGCGTCGTGCGGGTCCTGTGGGACGGCTTCAGGCCAGGGTTGCGGGTCGCGGGCATGGACTTGGCGCAGCACATCCCAGGCCAGGGCCTGTTGATCGCTCAGCGTGGTGTCCGGCGCGGTCTCGAGGAACACCAGCAGCGGATGGCCGATGCGCTGTTTGATCGGTAGCGGTTCGACGGTGCGGACGTAGTCGGCCAGCCCCCGGGCGATGTCGTCGGCCAGTTGCTGCGCCCGGGCGAAGATGATGTGGCAGGTGCGCGCGGTGACCGCCTTGCGCCCGAACAGGCACGGGAAGTCGGGGTGGGCGAGGGTTTCCTTGAAATGTTCTATGGTCTTGTGCGTCCAGTGGTGTCTGTTCTGCACATGTTCATCGGCCAGCTCTAGCGCATCCAGGCGGTAGCAGTTTCCATAACCCGTAAACATGATTTCCCCAGGTATATCCAAATGCAGCGTTAAATAACTTTTCCGTATTAGTCGAGCGATTGGGCTATATGTAATTGTTATTTACCGGCATTTTCAGAGATGGCTCCGGCGTTGTAAAACGCCTGGAACTATGACCTACTATTAGCCTCACTCATGCTCTGGACGGCGCCGATGTCTGAACGGATTCAAGCCCTGCACGCCCTGCGTGCTTTCGAAGTGGCCTCGCGCTACGGTTCCTTCACCCGCGCGGCGCAGGAGTTGGCGCTCACTCAGGGCGCGGTCAGCCACCACATCAAGACCCTGGAAGCCATGTTCGGCTGCGACCTGTTCGAGCGCCGCGGCCCCAAGCTGCGCCTGACCGAGCACGGCCAGCTGCTGGCCCAGGAGCTCAAGGTCGGCTTCAAGATCATCGAGAATGCCTGCGCCCTGTTGCGCCAGGACCGCTACGGCCTGCGCCTGAAGGCACCGTCGACGTTGACCGTGCGCTGGTTGCTGCGGGCCCTGGATGGCTTCAAGAAGGTCGACAACAGCTGTTCGGTGCAGTTGTCGAGTGTGTGGATGGACATCGATGCGGTGGATTTCTATTCCGAGCCCTACGACTGCGCCATCCTGCTGGGCAACGGGCGTTTCCCGGCGGACGTGGAGAACCTGAAGCTGTTCGATGAATGGCTGATCCCGGTCTGTCATCCCGAGTACCTGGACAGCCCCGCGCCGGAGCTGGCGGCGCTCAGGCACTGCGAATTCCTGCACCCTTCACCGGACCGGCGCGACTGGCGGCGCTGGCTGGCGCGCATGGACGCGCTGGATATCAGCATCGACCAGGGCCAGGTGTTCGACACCCTCGACCAGGGTATTTCGGCGGCCCAGCAGGGCCTGGGCATCTCGGTGGTCGACCTGGTGCTGGCCAGCGCCGATCTGGCGGCTGGCAACTTGATCACCCCCTTCCCGCACGCGGTGGCCACCGGCGACGGTTATTACATGACCTGGCTCAAGTCCAGCCCGAAGGCGCGGCAGATGCAGAAATTGCGCGACTTCCTGCTGGCCCAGGTGCCGCCGTTGCCGCACCGGGACATCAGCTACCTGTACGGCTGACCTGGGTCGCGGGGAGCACCCGCTCGAGCATGAAGTCGATGAACACCCGCAGCTTCGGTGGCATCTGCCGGCCCGACGGCCACAGCAGGTAGAAGCTGCCGCGCCGCTCCATGAAGCTGTCGAGCACGCTCACCAGGCTGCCGCTGGCCAGTTCCTTGCGCACGTTGAAGTCCGGCAGGCAGGTGATGCCGCGGTGATTCAGGGCGAAACAGACCCGCGTTTCGACATGGTTGCAGACCATCGAAATGGGGATCTCGTAGTCCTGCTCGGGATGTTCCCGGCGCAGCGGCCAGGTTTCCAGTTTGCCAGTGCTGGGGAAGCGGTAGTGCAGGCAGCTGTGCCGACCCAGCTCGCGCGGGTGCTGCGGTGTGCCGCGCTCGCGCAGGTACTCCGGCGAAGCCACCAGGCAATGCTGGAAGTGCCCGAGGAACTTGGCGTTCAGGCGCGAATCCAGGGGTTGGCCACCGCGCATCACCACATCGAAGCCTTCACCGACGATGTCCACCATGCGGTCGCTGAAATCCAGGTCCAGCTCGATATCCGGATAGCGCGCCATGAACTCGGCCAGTGCCGGCATCACCAGCCCGGTCACCTGCGGCAGGCTGACCCGCAGCCGCCCGCGTGGCGTGCCGCTGGCTTGCGAGAGCGCCTGCTCGGTGGCCTCTATCTCTGCGAGGATGCGCCGGCTGCGCTCGAGGAACAGCGTGCCCTCGGCGGTCAGGGTGATGCTGCGGGTGCTGCGGTGGAACAGGCGCACGCCCAGTCGGGCCTCCAGGCGCGCCACACGCTTGCCCACCGCCGAGGCGCTGATGCCCAGCGACTGCCCGGCCGCGACGAAACTGCGGGTTTCGGCGACCCGGTTGAAAACCACGAAGCCGCTGAGGCTGTCCATGTTGCACTCCTATTGCGGACATCGATGTCCTGGGTGAGCGGAATTCTACCCGGCTTTTTCCGTAATACCGCAACACCGCAAGATGCTTGCCTCGATTGAACCCAGGAGGCACCCATGAATTGCACATCCACTGCGGCCAGCGTCAATGAGCCCGCCGCCAGGCTGCCGTTGAGCGGCCTGCTGGCCTTGGCCCTGACCGGCTTCATCGCCATTCTCAGTGAAACGCTGCCGGCGGGCCTGCTCGACCAGATCGCCGATGGCATGGCGATCAGCCAGGCCATGGCCGGCCAGTGGGTCACCGCCTACGCGCTCGGTTCGTTGCTCACCGCCATCCCGCTGGTGACCCTGACCCAGGGCTGGTGGCGCCGTCGTGCGTTGTTGCTGGCCATAGGCGGTTTCATCCTGTTCAACGGCCTGACCGCGTTCTCCAGCGACAATCACCTGACACTCGTGCTGCGCTTTCTGAGTGGCGCCGCCGGCGGACTGGCCTGGGGCCTGATCGCCGGGCATGCACGGCGCATGGTGGCGCCGGCGCAGCAGGGCAAGGCGATGGCGGTGGCCATGCTCGGGCAACCGATCGCCTTGTCGCTGGGGCTGCCCATTGCCACCTGGCTGGGGGCCTGGATGGGCTGGCGCGCCACCTTCGTGGTGGTGACCCTGGCCGCGTTGCTGCTGGCGGCCTGGGTGCTGCGGGCCGTGCCGGATTTTCCGGGACAGGTGGCCGGCAGGCGCCCGGCGGCCGCGCAGGTACTGCGCACGCCGGGGGTGGCGCGGGTGTTGCTGGTGATCCTGGCGTGGATTCTCGGGCACAACATTCTGTACACCTACATCGTGCCGTTGCTGGCGGCGGCAGGCATGGCGGGCGAGGTTGGCCAGGTGCTGATGACCTTCGGCCTGGCCTCGCTGGCGGGGATCGTGCTGGTCGGGCTGGGCGTCGACCGGCGCCTGCGTGGGCTGGTGCTGCTTTGCCTGGCCGGGTTCGCCTTGGCGACCCTGGCGCTTGGGCACCTGCAGGGTTCGGCTTGGCTGGTGCATGCCAGCGTGGCTTTGTGGGGGCTGACTTATGGCGGCGCGCCGACCTTGCTGCAGACAGCCTGCGCCGATGCGGCGGGCGAGGGTGGGGATGTCGCCCAGTCGATGCTGGTGACGGTGTGGAACAGTGCGATTGCCCTGGGCGGGATCGTGGGTGGGTTGTTGCTGACGGGCGCGGGGGTCGGGTCGTTTGGCGCGGTAGTGCTGGTGCTGGTTGCATTGGCGTGGTTGCTGGCCTTCAGCGGGCGGCAAGCGGGATTTGTCGCGGGTGCAAGGTAACCGCACACTGTAGGAACCGGCCTTGCAGGAATGCATCGTCTGGCGCGGTTAGGCGGTAGAATCAGCCATCGAGCACGACGACCAGAGGTTCACGCGGTGCAGCTGCAACAGGGCTTTGTCCTAACCCGTCATTGGCATGACACGCCCGAAGGCACTTGCGTGGAGTACTGGCTGGCCACCGACCAGGGGCCACGGCGCCTGCGCCTGGCCGCGCAACCCTCGGTAGCGTTCATTCCCGTCGAGCACGGCGAGCACGCCCGGGCGTTGCTGGCGGGCGAGCAGGGCGTCGAGCTCAAGCCCTTGCAACTGCGCGACTTCGAACAACGTCCGGTACTGGGCCTGTACTGCCGGCAGCACCGCCAGCTGATCGCCCTCGACAAGCGCCTGCGCAGCGCCGGAGTAGAGGTCTACGAGGCCGACATCCGCCCACCCGAGCGTTACCTGATGGAGCGCTTCATCACCGCCCCGGTGCGTTTCGATGGCCGCCCCGATGACCAAGGCGTACTGCACGACGCTCAGCTCAAGCCTGACCCGGACTACCGCCCACCGCTGCGCCTGGTGTCGCTGGACATCGAGACCAGCGAGCGTGGCGAGCTCTACAGCATTGCCCTGGAAGGCTGCGGCCAGCGCGACGTGTATATGCTCGGCCCGGCCAATGGCGCTGCCTGCGAAGTGGACTTCGCCCTGCATTACTGTACCGACCGCGCCGCGCTGATCGACAGCCTCAACCAATGGCTGGCCCGCCACGACCCTGACGCGATCATTGGCTGGAACCTGGTGCAGTTCGACCTGCGCCTGCTGCACGAGCACGCCCAGCGCCTGAACGTACCGTTGTGCCTGGGCCGTGATGGTGCGCCGATGCACCTGCGCGAGCACGGCAGCCGCAGCCACTTCTTCGCCGAGGCGCCCGGCCGGTTGCTGATCGATGGCATCGAGGCACTGCGTTCGGCGACCTGGAGCTTCCCGTCGTTCAGCCTGGAAAGCGTTGCCCAGCAATTGCTGGGTGAAGGCAAGGCCATCGACACCCCCTACCAGCGCATGGACGAGATCAACCGCATGTTCGCCGAGGACAAGCCGGCCCTGGCCCGCTACAACCTCAAGGACTGCGAGCTGGTCACGCGGATCTTCGCCCACACCCGGCTGCTCGACTTCCTTCTCGAACGCTCATCGGTCACCGGCCTGGCGGTGGACCGCAGCGGTGGCTCGGTGGCCGCGTTCTGCCACCTGTACATCCCGCACATGCATCGCATGGGGTATGTCGCGCCGAATCTGGGCAGCGGCGAGGGCGAAGCCAGCCCGGGCGGTTTCGTCATGGACTCGCGACCGGGCCTGTACGACTCGGTGCTGGTGCTGGACTACAAGAGTCTGTATCCGTCGATCATCCGCACCTTCCTGATCGACCCGGTGGGCCTGGTCGAAGGCCTGCGCCAGCCGGATGACGCCCATTCGGTCGAAGGTTTTCGCGGTGCGCGCTTTTCACGCCGCCAGCACTGCCTGCCGGCCATCGTCGAGCGCGTGTGGCAGGGGCGCGAGGCGGCCAAGCGCGACGCTAACGCGCCGCTGTCGCAAGCGTTGAAGATCATCATGAATGCCTTCTACGGGGTGCTTGGTTCCAGCGGCTGTCGTTTCTTCGACCCTCGCCTGGCGTCGTCGATCACCATGCGCGGGCACCAGATCATGCGCCAGACCCGGCTGTTGATCGAGGCGCGGGGCTTCGATGTGATCTACGGCGACACCGACTCGACCTTCGTCTGGCTCAAGGGCGCCCATGACGAGGACGCGGCAGCCCGTATCGGCCGTGAGCTGGTGGCCGAAGTCAACCAGTGGTGGCACCGGCACCTGGGCGAAACCATGGGCCTGGAAAGCGCCCTGGAGCTGCAGTACGAAACCCATTACCGGCGTTTCCTGATGCCGACCATCCGTGGCGCGGAGGAGGGCAGCAAGAAGCGCTATGCCGGCCTGGTGCGTCGCGCCGATGGCAGCGAGGAGATGGTCTACAAGGGGCTGGAGTCGGTGCGCACCGACTGGTCGCCCCTGGCCCGCCAGTTCCAGCAGGAGCTCTATGGGCGGATCTTCCGCGGGCAGCCCTATCGTGACTATCTGCGCGACTACGTGGAGCGCACGATGGCCGGCGAGCTGGATGAACTGCTGATCTACCGCAAGCGCCTGCGTCGACCGCTGGCCGACTACCAGCGCAATGTGCCGCCCCATGTGCGCGCCGCAAGGCTTGCGGACGAGTACAACCGTCGCCTCGGGCGCCCGTTGCAATATCAACGTGGCGGCTGGATCAGCTACGTCATCACCACGGCCGGCCCCGAGCCACTGGAAAACCGCCAGGCGCCCATCGACCACGAGCATTACCTGACCCGGCAGTTGCAGCCGGTGGCCGACGCCATCCTGCCCTTCGTCGCCGAGCGCAGCATCGACCTGCGCAGCCTCAAGCAGCTCAGTTTCAATTTCTAGAACCCGTGTTTTCGAGGTGCTCGATGTTTGAGTCGCAGCGCTCTGGAGACCGAGCGCCGCCCGCCCGGCGCATCGCGGATGAATCCGCTCCTACACCTGTTGCAACGTGGCCATGCCAGTTAGGCCATGGTTGTCCGCCTTGTTTGTTCGACGCGATTTTTCAGCTGGCGCTGCCGCCGCCCCGCCCGACTCAAGCCATGCGCCAAGGCTGGCAACCATGGCCTGACAGGTGCGGCACGTTGCAACGAATGTTGGCCTCGACACGCTGCCCATTCCTGTCACGGTCGCCGATGGCCTGTCGCGGTGTTGGCGGCGATGCCGCCCATGAGTTGCGCACGCCGCTGACGGCCCAGGCGCAACCGGCAGAGGCGGTGTCGCTGCACCAGGCCTGCCGCGCCGTGCTGGAATACCTCATGCCGCTGGCCCAGCGCAAGCAACTGGACATCGGTGTCGAAGGGGATGATGTGCGTGTGGCGATCCGCGATGTCGAATTGCGCGCGGTCATCAAGAACCTGGTCGAAAATGCCATTCGCCATGCGCCGGTTGGTGGGAAGGTCGATGTGCAGATGGAACAGACCCCGGCCGTGGTGCAACTGTGTGTGCGCGACAATGGCCCGGGCATCGACCCGACGGAATGGGGGCGGGTGTTCGACCCGTTCTATCGCGGCCAAGGGCGCCGGGAAGAAGGCTCCGGGCTGGGGCTTTCCATCGTGCAGGGCATTGCTCAGCGCACGGGTGGGGTAATCGATGTTGGCTACGCTGACGCAACCAGGCACCTGGGTTGGCGGGTTTGCCTGCGTTGGCCCAGGTGAAAGTTGCGATGGCAGGCTAGCGGATGGTGCAGGGGCTGCTAGAGTCAAGGCGTTCCCAATTGTGGGAGTGGACAAGGATTGCCTGCTCATGCACCCCGTTTTCAGTTTTACGCGACCTGCTCATGATGATGCCAGGCGCGATTCCGCTCTGCCCGAGCCGATCGATTTGGGCAAAGACTCGACTTTCTACATGCATAAGGGCAGCCACTGTGGGGCGCCTGGATTTATTTCGCATGTATTTTTAACGAGTTTTTCATTCGACACACCTTAAAAGGATGGCCATGCGCGTTCAAAAGAACGGAGGCGCGGGTCATGCCTGACACCATGTTTGCGTATCGATTGCTGTTTCTCATGGTGTTCATGACTTCGATCATGAGCTGGGTTTTTCTCTGGCTGGTCGGCTATATCCAGCATCACCCACTGTTTCATGCCCACCCGGGAAAGCCAGGCGCTGTTTCGGCCATGGGGCTTTTGCTGGTGCTGGCGTGCGCGGTGCTGGACTTTTTCCGGGTGGCCGAACGCAACAGCTTGTTGCTTGTGCTGATGAGCGTGGGCCTGGTCATTCCTTGGGGAATGGTGTTGATCATCAAGTGCCATGCACTGATTCGCAGTCGCAAGTTTTCATCACATAACTAGTGTCCTGTCTCGGAAATAAGCTGTTCACTTTTGGCGGCGTCTTGGGCGCCCGGCCGGCGTTGCCACTCCTCGCCATAGCCCTGCTATGACTCGTCGCGGCGCCTTGGCCGAACACCCAAGCCACTCGCCAAAAGAGAACGTATTCCCAAGACAGGACACCAGATCCAAAGCGTTGATAGGTTGGGGAGTAGTAGGTTCATGAACAAGGACGCTATAGCTGCACATGCCGAAGTGGGCTTGAAGAAAAAGGGCATCAACCCACTGGGCGTTATCTTATTGGTCGCCTTGTGGATGACCGTTGCCGTCAACTCGGTGTTCTGGTCGACCGTCTGGCGCGCCATCGACGGTTTCGAAAACGGTAATCCGCTGTTCCTGATCAGCCTGCCACTGTTCGTGCTGGCCTGGCATTTCATCATTCTCTGGGCGCTGTGCTGGGGGCGGCTGCTGCGCCCGGTACTGGTCACCCTGATCCTCGTGGCCTCCGCCGCCAGCTACTTCATCTCGCGCTACGGCATCGTCATCGACGCCTCGATGCTGACCAACGTCATCCAGACCGACCCGGCCGAGGCGCGCGACCTGCTCAGCCCCGGCCTGCTGTTCTGGCTGCTGCTGACCGGCGTGCTGCCCGCGCTGGTGGTTTGCCGCCTGCCGCTGGCCCGGCCGCGCTGGCGGCGCCAGGCGGCCTGGCGCCTGGGCAGCCTGGCGCTGGTGCTGGCCATGGTCGGGGTGATCGTGGCCACGCAGTATCAGTCGTACGCGTCGCTGCTGCGCAACAACCGCGAAGTGCGCCTGATCCTGGTGCCCTCGAACGTGCTGGGTGCGGTGCACAGCTATGCCAAGCACACCTTCGACAAGCCCGAGGCCTTCGTGCAGGTTGGCCTCGATGCGCGGCAACGGGTCGAGGCCGGCGCGGGCGGCCGGCCCAAGCTGCTGGTGCTGGTGGTCGGCGAAACCGCCAGGGCCATGAACTTCTCCCTCAACGGCTATGAGCGGGCCACCAACCCGGAGCTGGCGCGCCGGCAAGTGCTCAGCTTCCGTGACGTCAGCTCCTGCGGTACCGCCACGGCGATCTCGGTGCCCTGCATGTTCCAGGACCTGGGGCGCCAGCAATGGAAGAGCCAGTTCGCCGATCATCGTGAAGGGCTGCTCGACGTGCTGCAGCGTGCCGGTGTTTCAGTGCTGTGGCGGGACAACAACTCGGGGTGCAAGGGGGCTTGTGACCGGGTGCCGAGCGAAGACCTGTCCCATGCCGATGTCGCCCAGGTGTGCAACAAGGGCGAGTGCTTCGACGAAGTGCTGCTGTCCGGCCTGCAGGGTTACCTCGACCAGCGCAACGACACCACGGTCGTGGTGCTGCACATGAAGGGCAGCCACGGCCCGGCCTACTACAAACGCTACCCGGCAGCCTTCGAACGCTTCACGCCGGTGTGCAAGGACAACCAGCTCGACCAGTGCGAAGAACAGACCATCCGCAACGCCTATGACAACTCGGTGCTGTATTCGGACCATGTGCTGGGGCAGGTGATCGACCTGCTCAAAGGCAATGCCGCACGCTTTGACAGCGCGATGCTGTACGTGTCGGACCACGGCGAGTCGCTGGGGGAGAAGGGCGTGTTCCTGCACGGGCTGCCCTACGCCATGGCGCCCAAGGAGCAGACCCACGTGCCCATGGTGCTGTGGATGTCCCCGCAACTGGCGGCGCGCCGTGGGCTGTCGTTGACCTGCATGGAGCAACGCACGGGGGCGGAGTTGTCCCATGACAACCTGTTCCACTCGGTGCTGGGCCTTATGGATGTGCAGACCTCGGTCTACCGTGCGCAACTGGACATGTTCCAGCCTTGCCAGGCCGGGCATCTGGCGGGGGAGCTGCCGGCCGTGGGGCAGGTCGCCGAGCAGTGAAATCCTGGGGTGTGCCAACGGTTTGGATCCGGCCTTGCCCATTGCCTTGGCATCACCTCTGTAGGAGCGGCTTTAGCCGCGATCACCCGCGAAGCGGGTGCCAGGCACTGTGTTGCCTGCATCGCGGCTAAAGCCGCTCCTACAGAGGTTGTGTGTAATGTTTGAACGAGTAAATGTAAGTAAATATATGTAACTAAATAAGTAATCATTTCATATCTGAAATACCGTGTTACTTCGCGTAAATTTTGTAAATGTGCTGTTTTCAATAATTTGTCGTAAATAGGATTGCGCATCATTTCAAGGGTGATGGCAATCAAATGGCAGACAATGCTGAAACAACACGTCGTTATGAATCGGGTCATCTGTACACCGCGCTCGGCCTGGCCTTGGCTTCCTGCTCCGCGCCGAGCCTGGCGCAGGCATCCGAATCCGGCGAACCCCGGCCTCCTTCGGTCCTGGAACTGGACGCCACCGCTGTAAAAGGCACGCACCACATCGACACATTCAAGGTCGACGCGCTGTCATCACCCAAGTTCACCGCCCCGCTTCGGGAAGTGCCGAAGTCGATCACTGTCATCAACGAGACCCTGATCAAGGAGCGTGGCGCCACCTCGCTGGCCGACGTGCTGCGTACCACGCCGGGCATCACCCTGGGCGCGGGTGAGGGCGGGACGCCGCTGGGCGACCGGCCCTTCATTCGCGGTTTCGAAGCCAGCACCGACATCCAGATCGATGGCTTGCGCGACCTGGGGCGCATGTCCCACGAGGCGTTCAACGTCGAGTCGGTCGAGATCGTCAAGGGCCCGGGCTCGGCCTACAGTGGCCGGGGCTCCACCGGCGGCTCGATCAACCTGGTGAGCAAGGCGGCGAAGGCCGAGGATTTCATTGCCGGCAGCGTGACCATGGGCACCGACCAGCTGTGGCGCAACACCCTGGACATCAACCAGTACCTGCCCGAGCAGGACCTGGCGTTTCGCCTGAACGCGATGAAGCACGAGGCCGATACCCCCGGCCGCGATGAGGTCGAGGTCAAGCGCTGGGGCATTGCGCCGACCATCACCTGGGGGCTGCAAGGCCCGACCCGGGTCACCGCCAGCTACTACCACCTCGAAACCGACGACATCCCTGACCAGGGCCACCCCATCTCGCTGATCCACAACAAGCCCGTGGATGTCGACCGCGACAACTTCTACGGGCTGGTCGACCGCGATTTCCGCAAGACCTCCGCCGACCTGGCGACCCTGGTGCTCGAGCATGAGTTCAGGCCCGAGCTGACCGTGCGCAACACCTTGCGTGGCGGGCGCAGCATGCAGAACTACGTGATGAGCCGGCCGGTGTTCGCCAATGCCGAGCAGGAACAGAACGGCCTGGTACCGCGTGGCTTCCGGCCCCGCAACGTGGTCAACACTTCGCTGATCAACCAGACCGACTTGTTCGGCACCTTCCACGCTGGTGGCATCAAGCACAGTTACTCCGCTGGCATGGAGCTCAGCCGCGAGACCATCACCGACAAGGACAAGCACGCCGGCAACAACGGCCGCCCCGGCGACCTGCACAACCCCAACCCGCACGATGGCGGCTGGACCCTGCTGCCCGGGACCGGCCAGGTCACCAGCAAGTACCAGACCGACGTCAAATCACTGTACGTCTTCGATACCCTGGCGCTGCACGAGCAATGGGACCTGAACCTGGGGCTGCGCTACGACGACTACCAAGTGAAGAACCGAGTCGCGGGCGGTGCCGAGTCGTCCAGCGAACTCTGGAACTACCAGGTGGGCGTCGTCTTCAAGCCGTTGCCCAACGGCAGCATCTACCTGTCCTATGGCACCTCCTCCAACCCCTCCGGCGAAAACACCCAGTCCGGTGGCGCCGACGGTGCCGGGGCGGGCAACCTCAATGGCAACAAAGCCAACCTGGACCCGGAGAAGTCCCGCAGCCTGGAGCTGGGCACCAAGTGGGACGTGTTCAGCGAGCAGCTTTCGCTGACCGCAGCGGTGTTCCGTACCGAGAAGACCAACGCCCGGGTCACCGACCCGACCACCGGCCTGGTGGCGCTGGACGGCGACCAGCGCGTCACCGGCATCGAGCTGGGCGCCACCGGGCGCATCACCGACGCCTGGGCGGTCTGGGCCGGCTACACCTACCTGGATACCGAAGTGGTGAAGTCGGGGGGCGATGGCAGCAACGACGGCAACCGCGCCAAGTTCATCGCGCCGAACAGCTTTAGCCTGTGGACCTCCTACGACCTCACCGAGCGCTGGACCGTGGGGGCGGGGGCCAACTACATGGACCAGCGCTACATGAACGATGCCAACACGGTCAGCATCGATGACTACTGGCGCTACGACGCAATGCTGGCCTACAAGGTCAGCAAGCACCTCGACCTGCAGCTGAACGTGCTCAACCTGACCGACGAGACCATCTACGATGCGTCCCACGTCGGCCTGTTCGCCACGGTGGCGCCGGGGCGTTCGGCGGAGCTGACGGCGAACTTCAGGTTCTGACCGCAGCACTCGCGGCTCAGTGCCTCGCCTGGAGCGCACCTGCGCACACGGGCCCCAGGCCCAGCAAGGTGGCGGCGCGCTTGCGCTTGAGGTAGGGCTCCACGCGGACCAGCGTGCACGGTGCCAGCGCTTGCAGGGCAGGTGGCAGCGCACCCTGCACGAACAGCAGGGCGGGCACTGTTGGCGCTGTTTGCGTGGGCAGGGTGCTGACCGGCCGGCCGAGGTAGTAGACCAGGCGCATGTCCGGCGCCTCCAGTGCATGGGCCGGCACGCCTGGGTACGCTTGGGCGACCGCGTGCAGTTGCGGTAGCGCCGCGACCCGGTGGGCGAACACTTTCCCCTCGAACATCAGGTAGAACAGGCTGAAACCGGCCAGTGCCAGTAGTGGAGTGCCTTGCAGCAGCCAGCGCTGCCAGCGCGTACGGGCCTGTTCAAGCAGCGCCTGCCAATGCCACGCCAGCAGCAGGGCGATCGCCGGGTAGGTCGGCAGCAGGTACTTCGCATGTTTTTCGGTGAACAGCGAGAACACCAGCAACGGCACCAGCGCGAAGCATGCCAGCAACATCAACGGCCGTTGCTCGCGGATCTGCCGCCATAGCTGGCGAGGCCTGATCAGCAACGCCAGCCAGAACGGAAAGAAATCGCCCCCCAGGTACAGCAGGTAGGCGTACCAGGCTTCGGCGCCCCGTCCATTGATCTTCCTGAGGATGTCTTCCTGCAGAATCGCCCCCCAGATGCCCCAACCCTCCTGAAGCGTCACCAGCAAGTACCAGGAGCCGCCGACCGCCAGCATCAGCAGCCAGCCCGGCAGGTCGCAGAGGTAGGCCCGGGCGCGTGGATCACGGCTGAGCAGCGCATACGCCAGCACGGGGGCGATCACCCACAACAGGCACACCGGGCCCTTGGCCAAAAGCGCCGCACCGAGCAGCCCATGGCTGAGCCAGACCCAGCCGCGTCGGCCCTGCACGAACAGGAACCTCCAGGCACAATACCCGGCCAGCAAGCACAACCCGGTCAGGGTCATTTCGATTTCCGCGCGGCGGGCGAACAGGCTGAAGCCGGCGTTGGCGACCAGTAGCGTCACCGCCAACAGCCCCAGGCGTGGGCCGCCCAGGCGCCGGGCCAGGTCATACAGCGCCAGGCAGCAGGCTGCCGCGAACAATGCCGAGGGCAGGCGCATGCTCCACTCGCCGAGGCCACCGGGCAGTTGCGCGCTGAGCAATGCCAACCAGTAGAACAGCGGCGGCTTGGACAGGTACAACTGGCCGTTCATCGAGGGCAGCAACCACTGCCCGCTTTCTTGCATTTCCCGCGTGGTGACCGCCCGACGGGCTTCGTTGACGCTCAGGAAGGGCAGGTCACCCAGGCCCCAGAACAGCAGCAGGGCGATCAAAGCCAGCACCAACATCCAGAACGGCCTGTGCACACGTTCGACAGCGAGCGGCGCCATGCGCGGACCTCAGGGCTTCTTGAACAGGTAGAACAGGTTCGGCTCGCTGACCACGTAGAGGTTGCCGTCGCTGTCCATGGTCATGCCCTCAGGTTGTGGCGCGTTGTTGCGCAGCCCGCCAATGCCGGCACGTAACGAACGAATACTGACGAAGTGGCCTTCGCCATCCAGTTCGGTGATGTTCTTCGACTGGTCGCTGAGCACCAGCAGGTGGCCGGTGCGCGGGTCGTAGTAGCCATCGGACAGGTCGGTGGCGAATATGCTGCGCTTGACCCAGTCGCGCCGGTCACTGACCGTGAGGTGCAGGGGCCCGCCGTTCAACGCCGCGAGCATGCCGGTGACTTCGAACAGTTGCCGCGGGCCACGTTCCTTGATGGCGTAGAGGCGGTCGTGGCGGGCGTCGTAGGTTACGCCCTCGAAGCCCTTGTTGTGAAGGGTCGGGTTGATCTCCAGGGTGATCCACTGGGCTTGGCTGGCCTGGATCGGTTGAGGTGTCGCAGGCAGGGTGATCACATCCAGGCGTTGCAGGGTCTCGTCGCTGATGGCCAGGCGACCGTTGCCCAGGTACGCCAGCCCTTCGGTGTCCTGGAAACCCACCAGCGGGTAGCGGGCCTGGATGTCACCTTGCTTGCTCAGCTCGAGGATTTCCATGGGCGTGCCATTGGTGATCGCCAGCAGCCGGTCGCGGTCGTAGTCATAGGTGATGCCGGAGAGGTTGTCCAGGCCTTGCTCGACCACCTTGGCGTCGATTACCACCTGGTAGGCCGGCAGCCAGATGTTCTGCCCGGGCGCCGTATCGCCAGTCCAACGGTTGCTCAGGTGGGCGTAGAGTTGTTGCGGCCAGAACGAGCGTGCGGCTTCGATGCCGATCAGGCTCAGGGCGACCAGGACGATCACGCCGCCGATCAGGAACCAGCGGTTGAGACGTTGCCACCAGCGCCAACGCTGGGTCGATAGAGTCTGGGTGGTCATTGCCTGGCGCCCTCCTTGGCGGCTTGCAGGTTCCCGGGCGTGCCTGCCCAGGTGAAGTGGTAGACCTGGGCGGGTGGCGCGGCTTGGCATTGGCCGTTGTCGGCGTCGGCACCGACCACATACCATTCATGCCGCGAGGTGTCGCCAAGCTTGCGCGCCTTGTCGGCGCTGAAGCAGCGGCCCAGTTCGGCCGCCGGGATCAGGGCAAAGGCCTTGGGGTGCTGGCGCAGCCAGTAGACCGCCGAGTCCGCCACGGCCTTGCCGCTGAAGCCGAAGTGGACGATCGGCTGACGCGCGAACAACCAATGCCCCTCGCGCCAGTTGACCAGCACCAGTTCGGCGCCGCCGGTGGCCCGCGCGGCATCGGCCATCAGGGTTTCATGGGGGTTGCGGCCTTCCTTCACGGGTTCTATGAAACCTCGGGCGAACCACAGGCAGAACCACACCACCGCGACCGTGACGAACACCTTGCGCCAGCCCGGCCGCTGCTGGAACCAGCGCTTGAACAGCCAGGGCACCAGCGGAGCGATGGCCAGCACCAGGCCCGGCAGCGCCGGGAATATGTAGAGTTTGCGTTTGCCGCTGCTCAGGCTGAAGAACAGCAGTACCAGCGCCACCCAACCGAGCAGCAGAAGAATACGCCCGTCGCGCTTTTGCAGTTGCTTGCGCCAGGCCGGCACCAGCCAGGGCAGGGCCAGGATCAGGGGCAGCCAGTACTTGGGGATGACCTTGACGAAGAAGTACCAGAACGGTTCGCGGTGGTCCCAGGCGTTGGCGTAGCGATTGGCCGTCTGGCGCAGGAGGATCTCCTTCAGGTAGGCCAGCTCCGCCGCGCCACCGCCCTGGGCGACCGACACCAGCAATGGCAGCAGCCACACCGCGCAGCCGGCCAGCAGCCAGATGAACCCCAGGCTCCAGCGCCAGCCCTGGCCGGGCATGGCCACGACCCCGCGCCAGCCCCGGTGCACCGCCCAGGCGTAGGGCAGCAGCATCAGCGCCGGGACGAAGCCCACGCCTTTGCTGATGATGCCCAGCCCCATGGCCGCGCAGGCCAGGTAGAACCAGCCCCAGGCCGGCCCCAGCAGCAAGTGGCGGACCATGCCGTAGAAGCCCAGCGCCACCCACAGGCAGAGGAAGCTGTCGATCTGCCCGGTGCGCAGGATGCTGTAGGTCTGGTAGGTGGCCAGGAACAGCAGCGCGGCGATACGCCCGACCCGCCGGTTCCACAGGCGCCGGCCGAGGTCGTGCAGGACCAGGGTGATGGTCGCCGCCGACAGCAGCCCAGGCAGGTACAGGGCGACCTTGGGCAACCCGGTCAGGGCCGTGAACAGGGCCACGGTCCACATGAACAGCGGCGGCTTGTCGCCGTAGATTTCCGCGGCGCGGTGCGGGATGAACCAATTGCCGTTCTGCAGCATTTCCAGGGCGACGCCGAGAAAGCGCTCTTCATCGACGTTCATCGGCTGGCGCCAGCCGATACCGGCGCCGATCAGCAACAACGCGAGGGCGACCAGCGCCAGCCGCTCGGCGCCGAGAGTCTTGAGACGTGGCAAGGGCTATTCCTTCTGCTCTTTATAGCGGGCGATCAGTTGCAGGTTGCGCAGGTAGACGAGGATGCCGAAGGCCTGGCCGAGGATGAACACCGGGTCCTGGCGGTAGATGGCGTAGATCAGCAGCAGCGCGCTACCCAGCATGCTCAGGTACCAGAAGCCCACCGGGATCACGCTGCGGCGCTTGAACTCGCTGTACAGCCACTGCAGCACGAAGCGGCCGGTGAACACGGCCTGGCCGGCGAAGCCGATGATCAGCCAGAGGGTTTCCCGGGTCATCCTTCGAGCTCCTGTGGGCAGGCGTCCAGGCGGGTGCGGCGGATCAGCCACCAGACCCCGAACAGGTCGAGAATGCCGACCAGTGCGCGGTCGAGGTTGCCGTACTTGGAGATCCCCGCGTGGCGTGGCCGGTGGTTGACCGGGTGCACCAGCATGCGGCCGTTGTGGCGCAGGATCAGCGCCGGGATGAAGCGGTGCATGTGATCGAAGTAGGGCAGGCCGACGAAGGCCGCGCGCTCGATCAGCTTGAGGCCGCAGCCGGTGTCGGGGGTGGCGTCTTTCAGCAGGCGGCTGCGCAGGCCGTTGGCGAAGCGCGAGGCCCAGCGCTTGCTGGCCGTGTCGCGGCGGTTGACCCGGTGCCCGGCCACCAGCTTGACGTCCTCGTTGCCACGTACCAGCGCGAGCATGCCGGGGATGTCCGCCGGGTCGTTCTGCCCATCGCCATCCAGGGTCGCCAGCCAGCGCCCACGAGCGGCCTGGGCGGCATGCCAGATCGAGGTGCTCTGGCCCAGCGAGCGCTCGTGGCGCAAGATGCGCAACTGCTGGAAACCCTGGTTCTTCAACTGTTGCAGCATGGCCAGGGTCTGGTCGCTGCTGCCGTCGTCGACCACCAGCACTTCATAGCGCTCATTCGCCAGTGCAGTGCGGATTTCCGCCAGCAGCGAGGGCAGGTTGTCGACCTCGTTCTTGGCCGGTATCAGCACCGACAGCTCAAGGGGTTCGGTCATTCAGGCTTCCTGTGTCGTTGTTGTGGTTGCGCGGCGGGTACCGGTGTAGAAATCCCGGTACCAGCCGACGAATGCCCGCACACCCTGTTCCAGCGAGGTGCTCGGGGAAAAATCGATCCAGCGCGCCAGCGAAGACACATCGGCCCAGGTCTGGTGCACGTCACCCGGCTGGAACGGCAGGTAGTTGCGCTGTGCCTTGATGCCCAGGGCGTCCTCCAGGCATTCGACGAAGCCCAGCAGCTCGACCGGTTCGCCGCGACCAATGTTGAACAGCTGGCAAGGCGGTTGCCCTTCACCGGCCTGGGGCGGCTTGACGCGCAGGCGTCGGATGCTTTCGACGATGTCGTCGATGTAGGTGAAATCCCGCCCCATCTGGCCGTGGTTGTAGAGGTCGATCGGCCGGCCTTCGAGGATGGCCTGGGTGAACTTGAACAGCGCCATGTCGGGGCGGCCCCACGGGCCATACACGGTGAAGAAGCGCAGGCCGGTCATGGGGATCTGATAGAGGTGCGCGTAGCTGTGGGCCATCAGTTCGTTGGCGCGCTTGCTCGCGGCATACAACGAGACTGGCTGCTCCACCGGGTCTTCGACGCAGAACGGCAGCTTGGCGTTGGCGCCGTAGACCGAACTGCTGGAGGCGTACACCAGATGCTGGGGCCGGTGCTGGCGGCAGGCCTCGAGCATGTTGAGAAACCCCACCAGGTTCGACTGGCCGTATACGCCGGGGTTGTCCAGCGAATAGCGCACGCCAGCCTGGGCGGCCAGGTGGATCACCTCGGTAAAATGGTGCGCGGCGAACAGCCGGAGCAGCGCGTCCTGGTCGGCGATGTCGAGGGGCACGAAACGAAAGTTCGGCCATTCGGCCAGTTGCTTCAGGCGCGCGTGCTTGAGCTCGACGCTGTAGTAGGTGTTGAGGTTGTCGATGCCCACCACCTCCAGGCCCTCCTGGCACAGGCGCCGGGCAAGGTGGAAACCGATGAAGCCGGCGGCGCCGGTGATCAGTACGGGCATGGCGGCTGCACCTGGCCACGGCCGATGCCGTAGTATGTGAGGCCCGCGGCGGCCATGTGCTCGGGCTCGAACAGGTTGCGACCGTCGAACACCACCCGGTCGGCCAGCAGATGCGGCACCTGGTCCAGGTTGAGCACCCGGTAGTCCTGCCACTCGGTCACGATCACCAGGGCGTCGGCACCCTCCAGCGCGTCGTCCTTGCAGTGCACCAGGCGCAGGTCGGCGCGCTCGCCGTAGTGCCGCTGGATTTCCGCCATGGCCTGGGGGTCGTGAGCCTGGATTCTCGCGCCCGCAGCCCACAAGGCTTCGATCAGCACCCGGCTGGAGGCCTCGCGGATGTCATTGGTGTTGGGCTTGAAGGCCAGGCCCCAGAGCGCGAAGACCTTGCCTTGCACACCCTCGGGGTAGTGCCGGGCGATCTTGTCGAACAGGCGGTTCTTCTGCCGTTCGTTGACCGACTCCACCGCGCGCAGCAGGTGCGGCTCGAAACCTTCGGCCTCGGCGCACTTGCGCAGGGCCTGCAGGTCCTTGGGGAAGCACGAGCCACCAAAGCCACAGCCGGGGTAGATGAAGTCGTAGCCGATGCGCGGGTCCGAGCCGATGCCACGGCGCACCATCTCGATATCGGCGCCCACATGCTCGGCCAGGTTGGCGATTTCGTTGATGAAGGAGATCTTCGTTGCCAGCATGCAGTTGGCGGCGTACTTGGTCAGCTCGGCGCTGCGCGCGTCCATGACCATGAGCTTTTCGCGGTTGCGGCTGAACGGCAGGTAGAGCTCGCGTAGCAGCTCGACCTGCGCCGGCCCGGCGCCGCCGATGATGATGCGCTCGGGGCGCATGAAGTCATCGACGGCCGAGCCTTCCTTGAGGAACTCTGGGTTGCTGAGCACCTGGAAGTCGCGGTTGTCGGCCACGCACTGGTCGATATGGGCCTTGATGCGGTCCACCGTACCCACCGGCGAGGTGGACTTGTTGACGATGACCCTGGAACCGTCGGCGTGCGCCACGATGCTGTCGACCACCGCGAACACATGGCGCAGGTCGGCGCTGCCATCGGCCAGTGGCGGGGTGCCGACGGCGATGAACAGCAGCTCGGCATGGTTGCTGGCGCGCCTGGCATCGGTGGTGAAGCTCAGCCGGCCGCAGGCCAGGTTCTTTTCCAGCAGGGGCGCAAGACCCGGCTCGAAGATCGGGCAATGCCCCTGGCTCAGGGCCGCTACGCGCTCGGCGTCGACATCCATGCACATGACCGAGTGCCCGACCTGGGCCAGGCAGACCGCCTGGGTGAGGCCAACATAACCGGTACCGAAAACCGTCACCTTCATCTAGCAGCTCCATGTTCGAATCTGGGCAGGTAATGACCAATGCCGTGCTGGGCTTTGCCGACCCGCAGAGCCTCGGCTTACAAGTTGTAAAAAAATGTCACAACGGTGTTTAAGTTTTGTTAATCAGGCTGTCATGCAACGCTTGGCAGCCCCCGTCAGTCGGCGATGTTCAAGGCGTTCAGCGGCAGTTCGCTGTCCAGCAGCCCGGGCGTGTCGAGCAGTGTCTGGGCCGACCAGATCACGCTGTAGCCGCTGCGTATCGGTTGATAGCGCTGGGCCGCCTGCAGTTGCTCGGCGCTGATGCGCTTGTGATTGATCACCAGCAGGCCTTGTGGGTTGGCGCGGGCCCAGGCGATTTCCTCGCCTTCGCGCAGCAGCGTCATGACCTGCGGCATCGGTCGGGAAAAGGGGTACTGGTCGCGAAACTGCGCCGCCAGCGCAATGGCCTTGCCCTGGCGTTGCGCGGCCTCCAGATGGTCGGTCAACGGCAGCAGGGCGAAGTGCGGGGCAATCGCCTTGATGACCAACCCATGCAGCAGGATCAGGAACATCAAGGGCAGGGCCGCCAGGCTCAGTGCCCCTGGCCTGCGCCGCAGCGGCACCAGCCACGCCAGGGTCGCCGCGACAAGGGCCGCGCCGGCCCAGGGCGACAACTCGCGCAACCAGCCCGGCACCTTGACCGCCGAGCCGAGCAGCGGGCCGATGGCTAAGGCCGAGCCGGCCAGCAACCACGGCGCCAGCACCAGCATGCAACTGGCCAGCCCGGGGCGGGGGGCGGGCAGCTGGCTGAGGGCCCGGGCCACCAGCAGCGCCCAGGCCGGCATCAGGGGCAGCAGGTAGTGCACTTGCTTGCCACTGATGGCGGAAAACCCCAGTACGCCGGCCAGCAGCCAGACCAGGCACAGGCGTTCGGCGGCCGCGGCCTGGCGCAACAACCTGTGCAGGGCGCGCCACAGGTGCGGCCAAAGCGCCCAGGGCAGCAGCAACAGCGGTAACAGGGGCAGGTACCACCACCAGGGGCGCTCGTGGGCGAAGGCGTTGGCCATTCGCCCGGCGGTCTGCCCCCACAGCAGCATGTCGCGGTAGGCCTCACCCCCGCGGGCCACCGCGGGAATCGCCCAGCACAGGGCCAGGGCAATGCCCACTGCCAGGCTCAGCAGCAGGTAGCCGTGCCAGCGCGCCCAGCCTGCGGCGGGGGCCCTGGCCAGCCACCAGGGGCTGGCCAGGGTGACGGGAAGCAGGTACAGCAGCAGCGCCGGCCCCTTGGCCAGCAGGCCCAGGGCCGTGGCCAGGGCGAACAGCAGCCAGCCACGATCACGCTGCACGGTGTCGAGCAGGCCCAGCACGCCGATCAATACCGCGCAGGTCATCAGCAGGTCGAACATCAGCGTCGTGCTCAGGGCCAACACCAGCAGGCTGGCATAGAACACCCAAGGTGCCAGCGCCGCGGCCCGGGCATCGCCGGGCCACAGCCGGCGGGCCAGGGCACCCAGCAACAGCAGGTCGGCCAGGGTGATCAGCGCGCCCACCAACCTGGCCACCCAGGGGTGCTCGCCGAGCACGCTCCAACCCAGGTTGATCAGCCAGAAGAGCAGGGGGGGCTTGTGGCTGTACGGCTCACCGTGGATCCGTGGCACCAGCCAGTCACCGCTCAGGTGCATTTCCCAGGCGACCTGTGCATAGCGGGTTTCATCGATGGGCAGCAGGGGCCGCGCCCAGACAGAGATGATGCTGAGCGTTGCCCAGCCGAACAACAGGCAAAGGAATGCCGATCCAAAGCGCACACATCTCTCCTTGACGTGAAGACTCCAGTGGGGGGAAAGCGATGACGCGGCTTGATATCCGTTCGCAGTGTCCGGGGGCAGTTATTGCATCAGAGCGGATTGCCTTCATTCATGCGCCTGAGCGGATGGCTCTGGGGCAAGCCCAGAGCGTAGTCAGCGCTAGTCAGATTGCCAGCATCGTGCGGAAAAATTCTGACAGGAGGGCTGTGGAAACTGTCTGGCGGTGCATGAGTGCGTGGGTGGTATTTAGCTAGGCATTGCCGTGCCAGGGCCGCGGGTAGCCTCGTACGCCATTCTGACCTGGAGGTACGACATGGGCACCACTGCCAAGCAACCGGTAACGAGCGTCGACACGCTGGCCATCGAACAGGCGTATCAGGACCGCTTGATCGCCCGCCGCCTACCATCATGGATGAGTGAATTGAGCCCGGCACAGTTCGGCGCCCTGAGCGAGGCGCTCAAGACCAGCCTGGCCTGCCAGCAGGGGCTGGACGCAGCGTTTACGCCCGTCCAGGGAATCGACGCATTCGCCAGGCCCTTGCTGCAGCAGGCGTTGGCCGAGCGCTACAAGGTCGATCAGGCGGTCGACACGTTGTTCTTTCGCCGGCAGTACTTTTACTGGGCCAATGAAGGTGGCCAGGTCGCGGGGCGTTATCCCTTGCAGGGCACCGACGACTACGAAACGCCGTTGTTGGAGGCGGCATTGTGTAATTTCACCGTGCAGGAAGCCGGCGCCAACGGACAGCCCCGGCGCAATGCCGTGCTCGATGCTGCCGGCAACGCGCTGGCGCACCCCGGCGCACAGGGCTTTGCCGCGATGTGCCGCGAATTGGACTTGGGCAGGCGTTACCAGGAACACCTGGCTGGCGTGCTGGATGCAGGTGCAGGGCAGGCGGCGAACGGGCAGGGCATCAAGGCGTTGCTCACCCAACTGTACCAGGCCAACCTGGTGATCGATGCCTGCAAGGCAAAGGTCGATGGTGTGCTGACCGAGGCCGAACTGGCGCTGGTGATCGGCCTGTATCGTGATGGCCAGCCAGGCACGCTGGAGGGGGCGCCAGTGATTGCCAGGCAATTGCAGGTATTTGGCTGCGACTTGCAGCAGATCGTGGTATTGGATGTGGTCGACAAGGGCTGGTTGCTCGATACCAGCCAGCGCGTGCTGGTCTACATTCCAGGCGACCCACAGGGGCCCTGGAGCGCCCGCGACGATTTGGAGGATTTTGCCAGGCGTGTACTGGGCGTGCGTCTGCGCAAGGTCGAGTACCAGCGCTTCTTCCGACGCTTCGTGCGCCGCCGTGACAGCCAGCAATTCTTCACCAAGGTCGAGGAGCGCCTGGGCGATGTGGCCGCCTGGGCCACCCGCGATCTGGATGAACACATGCGCGCATACCCGGCTGCCTTGTTCGAGCACCTGGCCGATGCGCACATCGCGCGAATAAAGGACGATGCGGCGATGATCGCGCCACCTGTGGCGCAGCTCGACCGTGCGCTGCAAGTGGAGCACGACAAGCGCCTGGCTGCCGAAGGCTGGAGCCTGCTGGGCCTGGCAGGGCTGTTCGTGCCGCAGATCGGCGTCGCTTTGCTGGCGGTGACGGCCTGGGACCTGCTGAAGGAAACCTTTCATGCTGTCGAGGACTGGCAGGAAGGCGATACCAGGGCGGCGCTGGACCATGTGTTGAACATCGGCAAGACCGTGGCCGTGACCGGCGTGACGGTTGCCGGCCTGTTGGCGGTGCGTCGGGCCTGGAATGTGGTGGACGAGCTGGTTCCGGCGCGGATGGAGGACGGTAGCGAAAAACTGTGGAGCGGCGACCTCGTACCGTTTCGCAGCGAGGCGCCCGGGGCCGAGGCCACAGTGGACGATCAAGGGATCTACCGACTGGGCAATCAGCGCTGGATCAGGTTGCTGGGCCACTATTACCCGGTGATTCAGCGTGCCTCGGACGAGCAATGGCAACTGCGCCCGCTGCAGGGGCATGGCCCTGTGCTGCGCCATAACGGTGCCGGTGCCTGGCGGATCTGGAGCGAGCAGCCCTCCGAGTGGGAGGACAGCCATGCGATGTTTCGCCGGCTGGGTGGAGCATTCGACACCCTGGACGACGCACGGATCGACCAGGCCCTGGCGATCCACGGCCTGGATGCGAGTGACTTGCGCGGGCTGCATGTCTATGGCCGGGCGCCGCACGCTGAACTGGGCGATACGGTGAGCCGCATCGTGTTGGCCGAGCGTGTCGCGGCGCTGGTAAGCCAACTGCGCACCGGGGCGGTCATCAGTGAGGTGTCTTTGCTTGACAAGGCCAGAGGGCTGCCGGGTGCCGGGCAGATGAGCGACCAGGCACTGGCCGAGTACCTGTGGGCCCAGCGGCGGGTTGTGTTTGAGCAACTGTACGACGAGCAATACCCCGCAACCGATGCCACGCAGCTGCTGCAACGCGATTTTGCCAGTCTGCATCGCCTCGCTGCCGAGGCAGTGCTGCGTGAAGCCAGCGACACTGATCGGCAAAGCCTGCTGGATGACAAGCAGGTGCCTTTGGCCATGGCCCAGGCGGCCAGTACCCGGGTCAGGCGCATTCGTGCCGCCAGGGTACTGGAGGCGCTGGCTTTCGATACACCGCAGAGCCTCGATTTGGCGCGGTGCGTCCTGAAACTGCTGGAAGAAATGCCGGGCGCTGCATCGTCACCGCGTTGGGCGCTGTTCGATGGTGACGCCGGCGAACCACTGCTGACCACCGCTGGCACGGGGCGCGAGCTGCAGTTGGTTCATCGCGAGGGAGGGTTCCAGTTGCGCGACCGAAATGCCGATGCCATAGGGGAGCCAGGCGAGATGTTCACGGTCCTGGCCCGTGGTTTTTCTGCCGGGCAACGGGCCATGCTGGGCATCGCTGAACCGTTTGCTGCGTCATTGCGCACGACGCTGGCCCGTCGGGCTCTGCTGCGACGTCAGGCGGTCGTCGAGGCATTGGGGCTGGACCGCCCAGTCACTTCATTCCGGGCACCGCAGCGGTTCGACGATGGCCGCATCGGTTACCCGCTCAGCGGCTGGCGCCGCTGGTTGGGCCTGAGCAGCAACAGGCCCAGGGCACTGGTGACAAGGTTGCGGGACTTGTACCCGGCGTTCAGCGATGCGCAAATCCAGCAGTGGCTTGAGCAGCTCCAGCAGGCTGGGCGGGATGCCGACGCGCAGCTGGGCGTGCTGGAGCAGCAGCACGCACTGCTGGCCAAGACCCTGAGCGCCTGGCAGCGCAAGGCCTTCGCCACCACCGAATGGGAGTCGCGCCGTGAATTTGTGCAGGGGCTCGTGGGTTGCTGGCGCTTTCTGGTCCCGGAGTTGAGCGGTGATGCGCCCGTGAGGGGAGGCTACCTGTTGACCCAGGCCAACAGCCGCCTGCAGCAACTGCCAAGCATTCCGGCGCAGGTCAGTTTTCCCCATGTATCGTGCCTGGCGTTGCGGGTGATGAAGCTCAAGTCGATACCGGACGATTTCCTGCGCGCGTTCCCCAACCTGCGCACCTTGGAAATCACCGGCTGCAAGTTGCGACGGTTGCCCCTGCCGCTGGCGTTGAGCGAGCGCCTGGAGGTGCTCGACCTGTCGAACAACCGGATCATCCTGGATGCCGGCCAGGCGCTGGTCCTGGCAGGCTGCAAGTCGCTGGTCTACCTGAACCTCTCGCGCAATCCGCTGCGCAGACCGTTCTCGGTGCTTGGCATGCCCAGGCTCAACGCGCTACTGCTAAGCCGCACGGAGATCGCCGACCTGCCCTACGGCGTGACGGATGCTGCGCGGCTGCACACCCTGGACCTCAGCGACAACCGCATCGACACGCTGCCCGAGGGCTTCTATCAGTCCCACGTGTGGCGGGCGGGCAGGGTGCACTTGTTCGGTAACCTGCTGGCGGCATCGGACCCAGCCGTGACGGTGTGGAATACAGTGACGGATAGCCAGGTACCGCTGAAACTGCGCTGGCTCGACCTGGTGGACAGCGAACTGCGTGATGAAATGGCGGCGGTCTGGAGCCTTCTGGAAGACGAGGCCGATTCCGGGCACTTCTTCCACCTGCTGGGCGAACTCACGACGTCGGCCGATTTTCGCGGTGAGTTCAGTGCGCGCTACCTGGCCACCCGCTTGTTGCGGATGATGCAGCTCATGCGGGAGAACACCGGATTGCGGCAGGAGCTGTTCGACAACGCGGTGGTGACCCGCTGCGAAGACAGTGCGACTTTCCGTTTCAGTGACCTGGAGGTACGCGTGAGAGTCTGGCAGGCCGAGCAGGGCATGCTGCCAGGGCAGCGTGAGCAAGCGCTGCTGCACCTCGGGGGGCAACTGTGGCGTTTGCAGAAACTCGACGAACTCGCCTGGGCGCACGCCGAGATCATGCCGACCGCAGGGGTGGAGTCGCTCGAGGTGGCGCTGGCCTACCGGGTCGACCTGCAGTACGAACTGGATCTGCCGGTCGAGTTCGATGGCATGCTCTACCGGGGCGTGGCCAACCTCGGGCCCGCGGATATCGCCTGGGCGCGCAACTGGATCGTTACCGCGCAGACCGAGGAAGCCATCAGCGCCTGGATGGTGGAACTGCGGTTCTGGCGCCAATATCTCGAGAGCACCTTCGCCGAACGGTTGCGTGTGCCGCAGTCCGACCATGACCAACTCGACGATCTGCTCGCCCGGGATGCCCCCGACGAGGCCATCGACCGCCTGCAGGCGCGGATCCGCCAGCGTGAGCACGATACCTTGCTGGCGTTGACCCGCGAAGCGTTGGCCAGGAGTGCACGTACCTGGCGGGTAGCCCTGCATTGACGCACTTCATGCGGGTTGGCCTTGGACTATGCTCAGGTCAGCCGCTGGCAGATTCATGGGAAGACGGCGGCCGGCCAGGGACGGTCTGGTAATGGTCAGTTACCTTTCGCCTGACCACCTGTTTGGTCAGGTGGTTTAGGCTCCCGCGTCGGATCTTTCTCCCTGATCCGCAGTCTTTGGTGTTATCGAGAGAACAAGGAGATGCGCATGCTCGTTCGGTCACTGACCTTCGCCACCCTGATCGCCATCGCCGGGCCGCTATTGGCCGCAGACAGCGACGCACCACTGGCCAAGGAACTGGGCAAGTCCAGGCCACTGGTCATCATCGCCCCGAGTACCGCCGACCCGACCCTGCGCGGCCTGAACCAGGCCCTGGAAGACCCTGCCACCAAGGCGGGCTTCACTGAACGCAACCTGGTGCTGTACAGCGTCGCCAACATGATGGGCAAGCGCGAGGACAAGAACCTCGAGCAGCAGGCCACCATGGCCCTGATCCGCGAGCTCAAGCTGGGTGCCAGCAAGGGCACCAAGGTGATCCTGGTGGGCAAGGATGGCGAGCGGCACATCCTCAAGGACGATGACAGTGGCGAAAAGATCGACCCGCAGGTGATCTTCAAGGCGGTCGATGAGCTGCCCGCCAGCGAGAAAGCGGTCACCGCGCCGGAACCGGTGGCCAACGTTCCGGAGCCTGCCCCCAAGGAGGGTAAACCCGGCAAGCCGGCCAAACCGGCCAAGCCTGCGGCGCCGCCAAAGCCGCTCGACGACTGATCGAACGCTGGCGACTGATCAGTCGTGGGAGCGGGCTTGCCCCGCGATGGCGCCCGACCAGGCACACTTTTTTTGCAGCTGCTTGCACTATCGCGGGGCTAGCCCGCTCCCACGACGCCCATCCCCTTGTATCGCACTGTATCTAGCGCTCGTCCCGCGTTGTTCTCATACAAAACCCGCTCCCGCGCGATACACCCGTGACACACCACCCAGGCCAAATGGCTCCACTTTTCAACCACACGTGGAGCGACATCATGAAAACCACCCGTAATACGCTTGGCCTGCTCGGCGCCACCCTGATCGGCGGCATGGTCCTGGGCAACACCGCCTTCGCGGTCGAACCGCTGTCCCAGGGCTACCAGCTGGCTGCCGCCAAAACGCCTGGGGAGGGCAAATGTGGTGAAGGCAAATGCGGCGCAAGTGCCAAAGCCAGCACCGAGGGCAAGTGCGGCGAGGGCAAGTGTGGTGCCAGCGCCAAAGCCGGTGCCGAGGGTAAATGTGGTGAAGGCAAGTGCGGCGACGCCTCGTTCTCACGCACTGACACCAACCACGACGGCAAGGTCTCGCGCGAGGAGTTCCTCGTGGTGGCCAAGGACCGCGCCAGCGATTTCGACAAGATCGACAGCAACCACGACGGCTTTATTTCCGAACAGGAAGCTGCCGACCACCTGGCGACGATCTACAAGGCCAATGGCAGGGTGATGCCCGATGGATTGTTCAGCCACCTGACCGGTAATTCCTGACCCACATCCGACCGTGGAGCCCATGTGCTCCACGGTCGGCCTGTCGCCTGCCTGGAACCCCTTCATCATGATCGATTCCCCATTGCATACCGGGCTCGGCTTGCGCCGTGGCCTACTGCCCGAACTGTTGGATATGGCTGCGGGCGAGGTGGATTTCCTGGAGTGTGCCCCGGAAAACTGGATCGGTGTCGGCGGAGCC
This sequence comes from Pseudomonas entomophila, assembly GCF_018417595.1. Taxonomy (NCBI): domain Bacteria; kingdom Pseudomonadati; phylum Pseudomonadota; class Gammaproteobacteria; order Pseudomonadales; family Pseudomonadaceae; genus Pseudomonas; species Pseudomonas entomophila. The sequence continues at coordinate 3,688,442 of NZ_CP070982.1, read as the reverse complement.
TTCGGCCAGAAGCTGGAGTGCCTGGCCGAGCGCTTCCCCATCGCCTGTCACGGGTTATCCTTGTCGCTGGGCGGAACCGCTCCGCTGGACGAGGCATTCCTAGGGCTCACCAGGCGCTTCCTCGACCGACACCAGGTGCGCCTGTACAGCGAGCACCTGAGCTATTGCAGTGACGACGGCCACCTCTATGACCTGTTGCCGATCCCTTTCACCGAGGAAGCCGTCCATCATGTGTCCGCAAGGATTCGCCAGGCCCAGGACCTGCTGGGGCGGCGGATCGCCGTGGAAAACATCAGCTACTATGCCGCTCCGTACCAGGCCATGAGCGAACTCGAGTTCATCCGTGCGGTACTGGTCGAGGCCGACTGCGACCTGCTGCTGGACGTCAACAATGTCTTCGTCAATGCCTGCAACCACCGCTACGAGGCGCAGGCCTTCCTCGAAGGCATCCCCCGCGAGCGGGTGGTGGGCATGCATGTGGCCGGCCACTACGACGAAGCGCCCGATCTAAAAGTCGACACCCATGGTGCGCCGGTCAAGGAGGATGTCTGGGCCTTGTTCGCCCAGGCCTGCGAGCGCTTCGGCGCGCAGCCTACCGTGCTCGAACGCGACTTCAACTACCCGCCACTGGCCGAGTTGCTGGCCGAAACGGCCCATGTTCGCATCCTGCAACAGCGCCATGGAGGGCCACGCCATGGCTGATACCCTGCGCGAGCAACAGTTCACCCTGGCCCGGCACTTGCGCGATCCGGCCGCCAATCCACCGCCGCCCGGCATCGAGGCGCGACGCCTGGCGGTCTATCGCGAGCTGTTCCTTGGCACCGTCGAAGGCTTGCTGGCCGGTAGTTTTCCGGTGTTACGCAGCACCCTGGGCGAGCCATGCTGGCAGGCCAGGGTGCAGGACTTCTACGCGTGTTACCGCAGCCAGACACCGCTGTTCAGCGAGGTCGCCACGGCGTTCATCGACTACCTGCAGGGCATCGAGCTCGACGCCCCCTGGCAGTTGGAGCTGGCGCATTACGAATGGATCGAGGCGCAGTTGTACCTGAGCGATGCCGAGGATCCGCCCCATGATCCCTTGGGGGACCTGCTTGAAGGCGATCCGCTGCTGTCGTGTGTGGCGCGGGTGTTGGCCTATCGCTGGCCGGTCGAACGCATCGGGTCGGACTACCAGCCGCTCGTGCCGCCTGAGGCACCGACGTTGTTGCTGGTCTATCGCGACGCGGGGTTACAGGTGCGCTTCGCCCGGGTGGCGCCGATGGCCTGGCAACTGCTGATGGGGCTGCCGGGCACAGGGCGTGAACGCCTGCGGGCCCTGGGTAACGAAGAGGTGCAGCACAAAGGCCTGATGCTGCTGGAGCAGCTGCGCGAGCAGGGCATCATTGTGGGTACCCGTTGAGCGCCCACCGCCTAGATGGCAGTGACTGTCTTGCACAATGCTCGAGCTTTACGCGATTCCCTGTAGGCGCGTGCGCTTGGGGCCATCTACGCCGCGGCTTGTTTGGCCGATGCGGCTGCTTCTACCTTCTTCGCCGGCTTCAACCGCGACACCCCGAACAGCACCAGCGCCAACCCGGCCACCTGGTACAGCGATATCTCCTCGTTGAGGATCGCCCACGACGCCAGCACCGTCAGCACCGGCCCCAGGTTGCCCACCGCCGCCGTGTGGGTCGGCCCCAGGCGCTGGATGGCCAGGGCCACCCAGTAGATTGGCAGTACCGTGGAGAACAGCGCCATCAAGGCTGCGTACAGCCACACCGCACTTGGCAGTTGCAGCAGCGGTGCGACATCGGCCACCAGCAGGTAATGGGCCAGCACCATCAGCGACGACGCCGTGCCGCACAACCCGGCGAGGCGCATCGACCCCATGCGCTTGAGCATCGCTCCGGTGCCCGAGTAGTACAGCGCGTAGGTCACCGCGCTGGCAAACACCCACAGCGAACCGAGGATCACCTGGCTACCGACTCCGGAGCTGGCGATGTCGTGGACGAAAGCGATACCCAGCCCCAGGTAGCACAGGCCCATGGCCGCCAGTGTGCGCAAGGTGGGGCGCTCGCGTTGGGCGATGGCCTGGATCAGCAGCACCAGGGTCGGGTAGGTGAACAGGATCAACCGCTCCAGGCCGGCGCTGATGTACTGCAACCCATAGAAGTCGAACAGGCTTGCCAGGTAATAGCCGAACAGCCCGAGCAAGGCCACGCGCAGGCCGTCGCCCAGCGTCAGCGGCGCGCCATCCTGGCGGCGGCTGGACCACACCAGCCAGGCGAACAACGGCAACGACAGGGCCATGCGCAGGGCCAGCAGGCTGATGGCGTCCACCGGCCCGGCGGCATAGGCGAGCTTGACGAAGATGGCCTTGAAGCTGAAACCCAGTGCCGCGAGCACGGCAAAGAGGCTGCCGTTGGCGAGGGCACGCTGGAGCGGGTCGGGCAGGCGGGTCATGGCGAATCCAATGCGAGTCAGGTCGTGGCTTATTCTGAATAGAAGATCATCACGCTAGAATCGCTTTTTCTTGAACGTGGCGTTCTGATTTGGAGAAACCCATGCACTTCGACCTGACCGACTTGCGCCTGATCGCTGCCATCGCCAGCAGCGGCAGCCTGAGCAAGGCCGCGGCGACCTTCCCGGTGGCGGTGTCGGCGGCCAGCACCCGCTTGCGCCTGTTCGAGGAGCGCAGCGGCCTGACGCTGTTCATCCGCAAGGCTGACGGCATGCAGCTCACGCCCGCCGGGCGGCTGGTGCTGGAGACGGCACGTGGTGTGCTGGGGGAGGCGCAGAAACTGCAGGACACGATGCGGGAACTGGCAGGCCAACGGCGCATCACCCTGCATGTGGCGGCCTCGACTGTGACCAACAGCACCTTGCTGCCGGCGGTACTGGGGCCGTTCCTGGCGGACTATCCGGAGGTCGACCTGCAACTGGTCGAGCACAAGAGTGTCGATGTGCTCCGGGTAGTGTTGGGCGGGGAGTGCGAGATCGGTGTGTACGACGGCAACCTGGTCAACGATGGCGTGGTCTCGCTGCCGTTTCGCACCGAGCGCCTGGTGTTGTTGGTGCCGGTCGATCACCCCTTGGCCGGGCGTGGCCAGTTGCGCCTCGGCGATGCCCTGGGTTACCCCTTCGTCTGCCTGCCGCCCGAGCGCGCCATGCAGCGCTTCGTCGAAGAGCTGGCGATGAACCTGGCCATGCCGCTGAAGGTGCGGGTGCGCGCGCCGAGCTTCGAGGCCATCGCCCAGCTGGTGGCCCAGCACGCGGGCATCGCCATGTTGCCGGAAACCGCGGCACTACGTGCCCAGCAGGAGCTGGCGGTGTGTCCGGTGGCACTGGAGGAGCGCTGGGCGACCCTGGAGCTGCGCATCTGCTTCCGTGGCTGGGAGGCGCTGAGTTCGCACGGGCGGCAGTTGGTGAGTTTTCTGTCCGGGCAGTGAGGGTGGACTGGTGGCAATGTGCAGCTCGTGTCCTGTCTCGGAAATAAGCTGTTCACTTTTGGCGGCGTCTTGGCCGAACACCCAAGCCACTCGCCAAAAGAGAACGTATTTCCGAGACCGGACACTAGTACACCAGCCCTAGGGTCAAGTCGGGGCAACCGGCCGATAATCGACACGCTTTCCCAACAAGGAGCGTTCACGATGATCGAGGTTGAAGAAGCGCTGCAGGAACTGGATGAAGCGCAGATCGAAGCGGTTGCCGGAGGCGGCCAGCGCCCGGGCGACCCGCCACCGCAGTTTCCCGAATGGCCCGAAGAACTGTTCGGTTCGCGCGCCGGTTACTGACTCAGCAAAGGAGTGATACCCATGTCGATTGAAAACTCGCCCACGCTGCGTGTGCTTGGTCCAGAGGAATTGGAACGGGTTGCCGGCGGCACCGATGCGACCATCATGCCGGTGATGCCGCCGGTGTATCCGAAGCCGGACGTTCCGCCGCCACACCTGCCGCGTTATCCCGAGGTGCCGCCGCCCAATGACATCGAGGGCCCGATAATCCGGTTCTGAGGTGTTCCTGTAGGAGCGGCTTCAGCCGCGATGCCGGCAACGCGGTGCCTGGCACCCGCTGTGCGGGTGATCGCGGCTGAAGCCGCTCCTACAGAGGTCGCATCAGGTCAATGGGCGACGTTTTTACCACAAGGCAACCGACCCCGCCGCAATCACCCGGCCGAACACTTCGACCGCCTTGTCCACGTCCTGTTCTGTGGTGTAGCGCCCGATGCTCAGTCGCACGCTGTTGCGTGCCTGTGCTTCGCTGAGCCCCAGTGCCAGCAGCACATGGGATGCACTATTGGCGGCCGAGTTGCACGCCGAGGTGGTCGACAGCGCCAGCTCGCCGGCCAGCGCGTTGCTGTTGAACCCCTTGGCCTCGATGCACAGGTTCAGGGTGTGGGCGATGCGCTGTGTCGGGCAGCCGTTGAGGCGCACGCCAGGCAGGGCCAGCAGGCCATTGCGCAACCTGTCGCTCAAGCGCTGGATACATGCGTGCTCGCTATTACCCGGCTGGCCGGCCAGGGCAAAGGCGCTGCCCATGCCGACGATCTGGTGGGTAGCCAGGGTGCCGGAGCGCAGCCCGCGCTCATGGCCGCCGCCGTGCATCTGCGCGCGCAGCACCGGGTGGGCGCGGGGGCCGACGAACAAGGCGCCGATGCCCTTGGGGCCATAGGCCTTGTGCGCCGAGAACGACATCAGGTCCACCGGCTGCCGGGCAAGGTCGATCAGCACTTTGCCGACGGCCTGGGCGGCATCCACATGCAGCAGCGCGCCGTGTTCGCGCACCAACGCGCCGATGCTGGCGAAATCGGTGACCGTGCCCAGTTCATTGTTCACCGCCATCAGCGACACCAGGCGGGTGTCCGGGCGCAGCGCCGCCTGCACGGCCGCTGGCTGGATCAGCCCTTGGGCGTCCGGCGCCAGGCGGGTCACCGCCCAGCCCAGGCGTTCCAGTTCGGCGGCAGTGTCGAGCACCGCCTTGTGCTCCAGCTGGCTGGTGACCAGGTGGCCGGGGTGTTCGAAACCCTGGGCGATACCCTTGAGGGCGAGGTTGTTGGACTCGGTGGCGCCGGAGGTCCAGACCAGCTCGTCGGGCTGCGCGCCGACCTGTTCGGCCACCTGGCGGCGCGCCTGCTCCACGGCCTCGCGGGCGGCCTTGCCATGGGCATGACCGCTGGACGCGGGGTTGCCGAAATTCGCCTCGCGGCCAAGGCAGGCCATCATGGCTTCGATGACTCGGTCGTCGACAGGGGTGGTGGCGGCGTAATCGAAATACAGCGGGGCGGTGGGCATGATCGGGCGTGTCCGTGCAGGGGCGCCGACGATCGGCGGCCATGGGGGAAATCCTACGCGTGCCTTTGGAGGAATGTTTTTCCTTTTTGACCATTGCCTGGGTGTTTGGAGATCAATCTTTCTGATATTGCCATTTATGTAGGAAATTTTTTCATTACGTTTAGCCGGGAATCAGAACCATTCCCAAGGCGCCTGCTTGGAGACCATCACCAGATCCTGAGGGCCATGTTCCATTGCTTGTGCCATGAATTCGAGAAGCCCGTTTCAGGGCGGCGCAAGGGTTACTGAAAGACCATGGCAATGCGCGCGGGACAAGGTGCGGGAGCCCATGCAACCGGCCCCCGCGATGGGGAAAGGGTCACTTCTTGCAGAGGTAGTCCTGGGTGACCGTGGTCTGCAGGCAGTTGTACTGGCCCATGGTGCGGCAGAGGCTCTTTTCGCTGCCGGTGATTTCCGCGTTTCGGTAACCCCAGGTCTTGCAACGCGCGGTGGCAACCTGCAGCCCCTGCGCCGCGTCACTCTGGCCGCTCTCGAACTGGCCCTGTTCGTAGGAGACCTGCACCAGGCCATCGTTCTTGCTGCCGCCAGTAGCTTCCCATTGCTTGGGGGTGGCGCAGCCAGTGAGGACCAGTGCGGCGAGGGTGAGGGTGGCGAGGGTTGTCTTCATGTCGGCAGGGTCCTTTGCAGGGCCCGGGCAGAAGGGCGCCGGGCCTGATGTCAGGTGAGGGAGAACGTCGTCGACGGTAGCACGGGGCCAGACGCTGGCCGATAGCATGGGTGTGCTAGCGGCTGTTCGCCATCATGCAATGCTCAGGCATTTTCCAGCGCCTGCTCGTCCTGCACCGCCACCCGTTCGCACAACTCGATGATCTGTTCGCGCATCCAGCGGTTGGCCGGGTCCTGATCAGTGCTTTCGTGCCAGTAGAGGTGGGTTTCCAGGGGCGGCACCTCCACCGGCAGCGGCTGGTGGCGCAACTGGTGGCGGCGGGCGAAGCGCTCGGGCACGGTCATCACCATGTCGGTTTGCTGCAGCACCTGCGAGGCCATCAGGTAGTGCTGCGAACGCAGGGCGACGCGGCGCTGCACACCCATCTTGCCCAGGGCCAGGTCGACATAGCCCAGGCCGTTGCGGCGGCTGGAGATATGGATGTGGGTCATGCCCAGGTAGGCGTCGAGGGTCAGCTTGTGCTCGGCCAGCGGATGGCCCGGGCGCATGGCGCAGACGTAGCGGTCCTGCATGAGCTTGACGTGGCGCACCTGCGGGTCGGTGTTCAGCGGCGCGTCCACGGCGAAATCCAGGCGCCCGGCAGCCAGCTCCTTGGTGGTCTCGCGGCGCTTGCATAAAAAGCTTTCGATCACCAGTGCAGGTGCCAGCCGGCGCAAGCGCTGGAACAACGGCGGCAGGATCACCGCCTCGGTGAGGTCGGTCATGCTGATGCGGAAGGTCTTGCTGGCCTGCAGCGGGGTGAAGATGCGGCTCTCCTGCACCGAGGTGCGCAGCAGCGTCAGCGCGCTGCGCACCGGGCCGATGATGTTCTGCGCCATGGGCGTGGGCACCATGCCCTGGGCGGTGCGCACGAACAGCGGGTCGTTGAAGGTTTCGCGCAGGCGCGACAGGGCGTTGGACACCGCCGGTTGGGTGATGCCGACGATCTGCCCGGCGCGGGTCAGGTTGGCTTCGGTGTAGATGGCGTCGAAGACGATGAACAGGTTGAGGTCGACCTTGCTGAGGTTCATGGGCGCCGCTCTTTGTTGGAGTTATCGGTCGATCATATATCGGTTATGAATGTTTATACACGTAGAAAATAGACTAGGTGGATGAAGGCCGGCTGTTCTAGGCTCAGGCCCATGTTCTTCATTGACGGAAGGTAGCCCCGATGGATTTCGCCTATTCGCCCAAGGTCCAGGCACTGCGCGAACGCGTCAGCGCTTTCATGGATGCATACGTCTACCCGGCCGAGCCGGTGTTCGAGCGCCAGGTCGCCGAGGGCGACCGCTGGCAACCCACCGCCATTGTCGAGGAGCTCAAGGCCAAGGCCCGCGCTGAAGGCCTGTGGAACCTGTTCCTGCCCGAATCGGAATACGGCGCGGGGCTGACCAACCTGGAGTACGCGCCGCTGGCCGAGATCATGGGCCGCTCGCTGCTGGGCCCGGAGCCGTTCAACTGCTCGGCGCCGGACACCGGCAACATGGAAGTGCTGGTGCGCTACGGCAGCGAGGCGCAGAAGCGCCAGTGGCTCGAGCCGCTGCTGCGCGGCGAGATCCGCTCGGCGTTCGCCATGACCGAGCCGGACGTGGCCTCGTCGGACGCCACCAACATGGCCGCCACCGCCGTGCGCGACGGTGATGAATGGGTGATCAACGGCCGCAAGTGGTGGACCTCCGGCGCCTGCGACCCGCGCTGCAAGGTGATGATCTTCATGGGCCTGTCCAACCCGGATGGCCAGCGCCACCAGCAGCACTCGATGATCCTGGTGCCCACCGACACGCCGGGGGTGAAGATCGTCCGCCCGCTGCCGGTGTTTGGCTACGACGACGCCCCCCACGGCCACGCCGAGGTGTTGTTCGAGAATGTGCGTGTGCCCTATGAAAACGTGATCCTCGGCGAGGGCCGCGGTTTCGAGATCGCCCAGGGGCGCCTCGGCCCAGGCCGCATCCACCACTGCATGCGCTCGATCGGCATGGCCGAGCGCGCCCTGGAGCTGATGTGCAAGCGCTCGGTGGAGCGCACCGCGTTCGGCCGGCCGCTGGCGCGCCTGGGCGGCAACATCGACAAGATCGCCGACTCGCGCATGGAGATCGACATGGCGCGGCTGTTGACCCTCAAGGCCGCATACATGATGGACACCGTCGGCAACAAGGTGGCGCGCAGCGAGATCGCGCAGATCAAGGTGGTGGCGCCGAATGTCGCGCTGAAGGTGATCGACCGGGCCATTCAGTTGCATGGCGGGGCGGGGGTGAGTGGTGATTTCCCGTTGGCGTACATGTATGCGATGCAGCGGACCCTGCGTTTGGCCGACGGGCCGGACGAAGTGCACCGGGCGGCGATCGGCAAGTACGAGATTGGCAAGTACGTGCCGAAGGAGATGCTGCGCAGCAGTCATTGACCTGGCAGAAAACCCGCTTAGGCGGGTTTTTTGTTGCTCAAGGAAGGTGTTTGATCGTGTATCGGCTGCCAGGTTGCAGGCGAGGGTCATGCAGCGCTCTCAGGACCGAGCGCCGCCCGTGCGGCGCATCGCGGATGAATCCGCTCCTACATTCGTTGCAACGTGCCTATGCCCGATAGGTCATGGTTGTCCGCCTTGTTTGTACGACGCGATTTTTCGGCTGGCGCCAAGGCAGGCAACCATGGCCTGACAGGTGCGGCACGTTGCAACCGATGTAGGAGCGGATTCATCCGCGATGCGCCGCGCGGGCGGCGCTCGATCTCCTAGGCGCTGCAAGGCTTCCGGCGAACGCCTCGAAAAGGCTGCGTAAGTCAGAGTCATCCCAGTCTACTGTAGGAGGTTTCCTTACTTGCCACCGCCCCCCCCAGCGCCACCGCTGAGCTGCTAGCGTTCTGCGTTTTCCACGCACAAGGAAACGCCGCATGACAAGGAATAGCTTCAAGGGCCGCGCATCGGGTGCCCGCCGATGAATCTGCGCATCGTTATCTTCGGCAAGGCGCAAGGCCTCGATGGCGACCGCACCACCACGGGCGCCACGTGCATCGGCAAACGGGCGGCGGGCAACGTGAACGGGAGCGGCTGGTTGCTCGAAGGCGACTCGACCACGCCCTGCCCACGCTGCGGCCAGGTGGGCACACTCATCGACGGCGACCCTCGCTTCCTGCAGGACGGCGTGCCTACCGTCGTCGACGGCGCGCGCGTGCGCTGTGGCTGCCCGCTGGGCAGCAATCGCCTGATTGCCCCGCTGGACGAGATGCCCAGCCTGGCGCGCGGGGCGTCGGCGCCGGTACCCAGCGATCCCCGGGCTGTCCCGCGTGGCGTTGTCGAGCGGCCCATGCCTGCCACCCACGCCGTCTCTACGGCACCCTCCGCACTGCAACCCGGGTTCTACATCGTGCCCCGCAGCATGGCCGGCGAGCAGGTGCTGCAGCAGCTGGCCACGGTGCAGGGCACCCTGCCCATGTCGCTGGTGCGCCGGCTCAACCCCACCTTCGACCAAGGCTTCAAGGCCGGCGAGCTCTTCGTGCTCGGTGCCCCCGACAACAGCTTCGCCTGCACCCGCGAAGAGGCCGATTTGATGGCCGCGGCGCGCAGCGCACGTGAGTCGCTGGCGATCCTCAGCGAGGAGGAAGCCGACTTCATGATGCAGCACATCGGTGAAGTCGCCGGGGTGCTCAGCGGCGCCAGTCTGTCCATGGGCGTAGGCAAGGACATGCTGGCGCGGGGGATAGGGCAGGTGGGGGACACGCTCAAGGGGATCGAGCGGTTGCACCAGCGGGAGTTCGCCTTGCACCGGCATTTGAACAGCCAGCAGTTCTTTGCTGAGCGCAAGGTGTTGTATGCACAGTTGAACGCGCAGTTGCACAGCGCGTTTCTTGGCAAGTACCTGGACCTGGGCCGGCATGAACGTCTGCGCAAGGGGTTGGGGATCTCCACGAAAAGCCTGGTGCACCACTGGTCCAAGGCTGGTGCGCCGGGGGCGATACCGGGGTATGCGACGCATTTGGATGAAGTGGCGAAGATGTCGAAGTATTTGAAGTATGGGGGGCATGTGGCGGTGGGGTTAGGTGCGACATCGTCCTACCTTAAAGTACAAGAGGTATGTCGTGCAGGGGAAACCGAGCAATGCAGAAAGGTTCGCTTCACTGAAGCTGGCAGCTTTGCTGGCGGGCTTGCCGGTGGCGTTCATGGTGCACGGGTAGGCACCCTGATGGCCACCTTCTCTTGTGGAGCCGTAGGTGCTGTTACAGCTGGCGTAGGGGGTGCTGCGTGCGGTCTAGTGCTTGTAGGGGCAGGTTCATTCATCGGTGCCACAGGTGGTGGTATGGGAGGTGAGTGGCTAGGAGAAGCTTTGTATGAGTGGCGATCGAAATGAGCAGTTTCTGGTCGACGGGATGGGCCATGGTGTTTATGGCGATACCGTTTTTGCTTTGCCAGATCGGACTGATCATGAGTTTGATGCTTACTCGTGAGAGCTGTTACGACCGTGTTGTCAAAGCGCTCCCCAGAAGTGCTTGGGTGGAACAGCGGAGACGTTCCTTCGATGAGCTAAGTTTCAGATCCAGGTGGTACTTTATAAATACAGTCAGTGGAGCGTTTCTCTACCCTTCTTATGTCATTCGCAAAGGCCTTGTTGACGAGAGCGAGGTAGTGGCTTTCCCTGCCGGTCTTCGATGCATGATGGTTGTATCTGCCTGGTTTTCCATTATTGGATTTTTATGGTTGATATTTGCAGTGGCGTTGCTGGCGTTTACACGGGCTGGTTGATCATCATTTACCCGTTAAGGTTACAGCTACAGGTCTGCTTATGATTGATTTGAGCTGGTGGCCTGTGGAGTTGAGGATAGTGTTGCTACTCGCTCCTTTCGTTATTGTGCTGACCGGGCTTGCAATTCAGTTGCATATCTCAGGCTCGCGCCATTTCCAGGTGATGTGCGACGCGTTGCAGCGCAGTGAAGGTCTTCGCGAAGAGCTGAGAAACGGTGGTGCGCTGACGCTAAAGTTTCGACTGATGAGCGCCGCCCGTGCGGCGCATCGCGGATGAATCCGCTCCTACATTCGTTGCAACGTGCCTATGCCTGATAGGTCATGGTTGTCCGCCTTGTTTGTACGACGCGATTTTTCGGCTGGCGCCAAGGCAGGCAACCATGGCCTGACAGGTGCGGCACGTTGCAACCGATGTAGGAGCGGATTCATCCGCGATGCGCCGCGCGGGCGGCGCTCGATCTCCTAGGCGCTGCAAGGCTTCCGGCGAACGCCTCGAAAAGGCTGCGTAAGTCAGAGTCATCCCAGTCTACTGTAGGAGGTTTCCTTACTTGCCACCGCCCCCCCCAGCGCCACCGCTGAGCTGCTAGCGTTCTGCGTTTTCCACGCACAAGGAAACGCCGCATGACAAGGAATAGCTTCAAGGGCCGCGCATCGGGTGCCCGCCGATGAATCTGCGCATCGTTATCTTCGGCAAGGCGCAAGGCCTCGATGGCGACCGCACCACCACGGGCGCCACGTGCATCGGCAAACGGGCGGCGGGCAACGTGAACGGGAGCGGCTGGTTGCTCGAAGGCGACTCGACCACGCCCTGCCCACGCTGCGGCCAGGTGGGCACACTCATCGACGGCGACCCTCGCTTCCTGCAGGACGGCGTGCCTACCGTCGTCGACGGCGCGCGCGTGCGCTGTGGCTGCCCGCTGGGCAGCAATCGCCTGATTGCCCCGCTGGACGAGATGCCCAGCCTGGCGCGCGGGGCGTCGGCGCCGGTACCCAGCGATCCCCGGGCTGTCCCGCGTGGCGTTGTCGAGCGGCCCATGCCTGCCACCCACGCCGTCTCTACGGCACCCTCCGCACTGCAACCCGGGTTCTACATCGTGCCCCGCAGCATGGCCGGCGAGCAGGTGCTGCAGCAGCTGGCCACGGTGCAGGGCACCCTGCCCATGTCGCTGGTGCGCCGGCTCAACCCCACCTTCGACCAAGGCTTCAAGGCCGGCGAGCTCTTCGTGCTCGGTGCCCCCGACAACAGCTTCGCCTGCACCCGCGAAGAGGCCGATTTGATGGCCGCGGCGCGCAGCGCACGTGAGTCGCTGGCGATCCTCAGCGAGGAGGAAGCCGACTTCATGATGCAGCACATCGGTGAAGTCGCCGGGGTGCTCAGCGGCGCCAGTCTGTCCATGGGCGTAGGCAAGGACATGCTGGCGCGGGGGATAGGGCAGGTGGGGGACACGCTCAAGGGGATCGAGCGGTTGCACCAGCGGGAGTTCGCCTTGCACCGGCATTTGAACAGCCAGCAGTTCTTTGCTGAGCGCAAGGTGTTGTATGCACAGTTGAACGCGCAGTTGCACAGCGCGTTTCTTGGCAAGTACCTGGACCTGGGCCGGCATGAACGTCTGCGCAAGGGGTTGGGGATCTCCACGAAAAGCCTGGTGCACCACTGGTCCAAGGCTGGTGCGCCGGGGGCGATTCCGGGGTATGCGACGCATCTGGATGAAGTGGCGAAGATGGCGAAGTACTTGAAGTATGGGGGATATGTTGCGGTGGGGGTGGGGGCGACATCGTCTTACATGAAGATCTATGAGGCTTGCCGTGCGGGGGAAACTGAGGAGTGTAAAAAGGTCAGACTTACTGAGACCGGTAGCTTTACTGGCGGGCTTGCGGGAGGAGCTATCGGCGCAGAGGTAGGGAAACTTGCAATCAGATTGGTCTGTAATTTTGGCCCATGGGGGAAAGCGGTCTGCGGTATAGCGATGGTTGGTACAGGCTCATATGGTGGGGCTGTGACTTTGAGTGAAGCCGGCGAAAAGATGGGGGAGCTGATTTACGAGATAGCCTATGATTGATGTCAGTGGCTGGCCGGCTAACTTGAGGATCGCGATTCTGCTTGTACCATTTTTGACAGGGCTCGCCGGCCTTGCAATCAATGCGCATATTGCTGCCTCACGACATTTTGACGTGATGTGTGCAGCACTTAAGCGGAGTCCATGCCTGCATGAGGAGCTGAAGCGTGGAGGGGGATATACTTTAAAGTTTCGCTCTTTGACAGTGAGCTCCATGGCAGGAGCTTTATGTTGGCCGGCGCTTTCAATTCGTAAGGGGAGCCTGGATCCGGAGGATTATAAAAACTTTCCCGTCTACCTCAAGACACGTATGAAGGTGGCCAGCTACTGCATGTTGATTGCTTTGGCCTGGGCTGCATTCATTATGCTATTTCTTGAGTTTTAAGGTGCGCACTAAATGGATATGAGTAGCGTTCCAGTGGGAGCTTGTATTGTGCCGGGGTTTTAATATCTAAGTTAACTTTCTGGAGGCGGCATAGGCGCTCTGGGTGGGGCGCGGCAATCAAGTAAGCTCGTTGTTTCGATAAATTGGTAAAGCAGCCTGTGGAAACGCAATGGTCGAGGCTATATATGATTGACTTGAGCCATTGGTCGGTAGGCTTGAGGATTGTGATACTATTAGTTCCGTTCGTAAGTTTGTTTGTCAGTGTTGTACTAGTCACGCATATGGCCTCCTCGAGACAATTTGATGTTATGTGTGCGGCGCTTCAACGGAGTCAATGTCTGCGTGAGGAGCTGAAGAGAGGGGGAGGTTATACTTTAAAATTTCGGTCTATGACGGTTAGTGCCATGATGGGTGAGCTATTATGGCCGGCTTTAGCAATTCGAAGAGGTAGTCTGAATGCTGAGGATTATCGTGAGTTTCCGGCCTATCTCAAAAAGCGTATGAAGGTTGCGGCTTGTTGTGTTTTTATTGCCTTGAGTTCTGCGGCATTTATTGTGCTTTTTGTTGATGTGGCTCGCTCATGAAATACTGTGGGTGCGTTCGTGATTGATCTGAGTAATTGGTCAGCAGATTTAAAGATTGCTTCATTGCTGATTCCATTTTTTATCATATTCTCGGGCTTGGCGATTCATATGTATATTGCTATGTCGCACAACTTTGATGTGTTGTGCGCAGCGCTTCAGCGAAGTCAATGTCTGCGTGAGGAACTTGGGCGAGGGGGTGCCTATACTTTGAAATTCAGAGCTATGACGGTTAGTGCGATGACAGGTGCTCTGTTGTGGCCGGCGCAATCAATACGACAAGGTGATTTGGATCCGCAGGACTATCGAGAATTTCCGGGTTATCTAAAAAGGCTGATGACAATCGCCATGTGTTTTATGGCTATTGGTATGGGCTGGGTATCGTTTATTGTGATTTTTGTTGAGTTCAAACGTGCATGATGCATGTCTGATGGCCACAGCGCCCGTGTGGAGCTGGTTCTTATCTGGGAGCCTCAGCCATGGAAAGGGAGGAGAGTGGTTGAGGGAGTCCTTATATGGTGGTGGGCGAAATGAGTATTTTCTTGCTCGCGCTGAATGTTATCGCCAAGTGATTGGAGTGCTGACTAAAAGCGTGTGGTCGAGTAGCAGAGGTGGTACCTCGGCGAGGCGAGTTTAAAATACAGATGGCATTTTGTGAATACAATAAGTAGGGCGTTTCTCTATCCGTCTTATGTGGTTAGGAAAGGGCTTTTCGAAGAGGAGGAGATTAGGAGTTTTCCTAAGAATCTTCGGCGACTGATGGTGATTTCCGCATGGTTATCTCTTGTTGGTTTTTTGTGGTTGGTGCTTGCTACTGGTTTGTTGACGTTCGCACGATCAGGCTGATGGACTTACCATTTTTCGACACCTTAAAAATAGGTTTCATGAGGTCTGTCGTGTGGATTTAACTGTGAGATTGCAGCGATCAGGGCATGTTCCTTCGGGGGGGAAGCTCGGTGGAAGGGCAGGCGAATTGTTGTGCGAGGCTGTTTGTGATTGACTTGAGTTGGTGGCCTGTGGAACTAAGAATAGTGTTAATACTCGCTCCTTTCGGCGTTGGGCTGGTCGGGCTTGCAATTGAACTGCATATCGCAGGTTCGCGACATTTCAAGGTGATGTGCGACGCACTGCAGCGAAGCGAAGGTCTTCGTGAGGAGCTGAAAAGTGGTGGGGCGCTGACGCTAAAGTTTCGACTGATGACGGTGAGTGCCATGACGGCGGGGATGGTTTGGCCAAGACTAGGCATTCGTCAGGGGTGGCTGAACCCGCAGGACATTCATGATTTTCCGACCTATTTGAGAAAGCGCATGAAGTTAGGTATGTATTGCATACTTATAGCTCTCGCCTGGATGGCTTTCGTTGCACTTTTAGTAGAGTTTAGGCGTGCTTGATATCCCCGTTGGAGCGGATCATTCGATGGAGCGAGTGAGGGCTGAATCAGGAGGATGGTCGTGCTAACTGGTTTGTGAGGCCGCATATGATTGATCTAAGTGAATGGCCTGTTGGTTTAAGGCTGGTGTTGCTGATCGTCCCCTTTCTATTGTTGATTATTGGAGTCGTCATCAATGCCTATATTGCGGGCTCCCATCAATTTAATATCATGTGCCGTGCATTTGGTCGGAGTCGCGGCCTTGAGGATGAAATTTTCCTCTGGGGGACGACGAGATTAAGGTCGCGCATGCTGATCGTGAGTGCCATGAGTCTAGCTTTTATATGGCCATCCTTAGGGTTTCGTCGTGGTTGGTTGAATCTCGAAGACAGTAATGAGTTTCCGAATTTCTTGAAGTACAGCATGAAAATAAGTAGCTATTGCTTGTTTGTTGGCTTGGGAGGGCTATTTTTTCTAGCGTCGTTTGTCAAGGTTACAAGGTCATGATGATCTCCGGGGGCGAGCGGAATGCAGTTGCTTCAGTTACGTGATGCTGCACATCGGTGAGGTATTTGAATTGGGAGGGCGTTTGGCGGCGGGGGCAGCATCGTCTTACATGAAAATCTATGATACTGGGCGTGCATCTCAAACAGATGGACTGGGCGCTTCAGTAGAACGCATTCCAAGCAACGGCAGTGAAAAACCCGCAATAGCGGGTTTTTCCATTTCGGGTCATCGGGCCGACATCACACCCCAGCCGCCAGCTTCGCGCTCACCTGCCGGCGACGATACGCGCTGTCCCGGCTGGCCAGCCACCAGTACAGCGGCGAGGTGATCGCCAGGCCCACCAGCCACGACAGGTCGGCGCCATTGATGTGCGCGGACACCGGCCCGACATACAGCGGCGTGTTCATGAACGGGATCTGCACCGCGATGCCCACCGCATAGGCGATCAGCGCCTGCGGGTTGTAGCGCCCGTAGATGCCGCCATCGACCTTGAAGATCGACTGGATGTCGTAGTCGCCTTTGTGAATGACATAGAAGTCGATCAGGTTGATTGCCGTCCACGGCACCAGCACCACCAGCAGCACCAGCACCATGTCGACGAAGTGGCCGATGAAGTCCGCCGAGGCGAACACCGCCACCACGCAGCAGGCGGCCAGGACGATCAGCGACAGCACGGCGCGGCTCTTGGCGGTGGGGATCCAGCGGTAGGCGAAGGTCTGCACCAGGGTGATGATCGACAGCACCGCGCCATACAGGTTGAGGGCGTTGTGGCTGATCACGCTGAGCAGGAACAGCACCAGCATGACCGGGCCGAGGCTGCCGGTGGCCAGCTTGACCGCGTCCATGGTGTCCACGCCGGCCGGGATCGCCAGCACCGCGACCGCACCGAAGATGAACGACAGGCTCGAACCCAGGGCCGAGCCCAGGTAGGTGGTCCAGAAGGTCGAGGAGACTTTCACGTCGGCCGGCAGGTAGCGCGAGTAGTCCGACACGTAGGGCGCGAAGGCGATCTGCCACAGCGCCGCCAGAGATACGGTGGCCAGCCAGCCGGCCAGGTTGAAGCCGCCGCGGGTGAGGAAGTCGTCGCTTTGCACATGGCTGAAGATATAGCCGAAGCCGACCACGATACCGATGCCCAGCACCCAGGTGCCGATGCGGTTGAGCACGTGGATGAAGCGGTAGCCGATGATGCCGATGATGCCCGAACCCAGGGCGCCGACGACGATGCCCACCGACACCGGCACGGCTTCGACCACCCCGTGCAGTGACTTGCCGGCCAGGACGATGTTGGAGGCGAAGAAGCCGATGTACATGACCCCGGCGATCACCACCACCAGCAGCGCGCCGAGCGAGCCGAACTGGGCGCGGCTCTGGATCATCTGCGGGATGCCCATCTGCGGGCCCTGGGCCGAGTGCAGGGCCATGAGCACGCCGCCGACCAGGTGGCCGACGAGAATCGCGACGATGCCCCAGACCAGGTTCAGGTGGAACAGCTGCACGCCCAGCGCGCCGGTGACGATGGGCAACGGCGCGATGTTGCCGCCGAACCACAGTGTGAACAGATCCCTTACCTTTCCATGGCGGTCTTGCGGCGGCACGTAGCCGATCGTGTGTTTCTCGATGAGGGGTGCCGAATTGGCTGCACTGGTCATGACTGACTCCAAGGCAAGGAGGGGCAACCGCAGGTGCCCGGGGGCGTGCCGGCAAAGGGCGACGCGTTCTTGTTGGCGCGATGATGGGGGGCGGGCGGGGAAGGGGAAATTAGTAAATTTGTGCTCATGGGCCTTAAAAAACCTAAGGCCGGCGGGAGGTCAAGCGGTGGACGGCAGCAAGGAAGGTGCCAGGTGGCGGGAGGCCCTGAGGTGGGTGGGTTGCGTGAGCGTTGGGTGGTTGCGGGAGCACAGGGCTGGGGCGGGGTGCGCGTTCATGGTGCACAAGAACAGGTTGCCCGGGCGGGCCCTTTCGCGGGTAAACCCGCTCCCACAGGTACTGCATCCGTCAGCCAGCAGGTGACAATCTTGTGGGAGTGGTTTTACCCGCGAAAGGGCCGGCGCAGACGACAGGCTACCTACATCGGCAACAACCGGTCCTGGATCACCTCTTTCATCACCAGCGTCGAGCTCAGCCGCTTCACGTTGGGAATGCTGGTCAATTGCTCGTCATAGAGCTTCTGGAACGCCGGCAGGTCCTTGGCCACCACATGCAGCAGGTAGTCCGGGTCGCCGAACAGCCGCTGTGCCTCGACGATCTGCGGGATCGCGCTCACCGCCGCCTCGAAGTCCGCCACCGGCTGGCGGGTGACCTCGCGCAGGGTCACGAACACCAGCGCGGCGAAGTTCAGGCCCAGGGCGGCGGGGGCCAGGCGTGCGTGGTAACCGAGGATCGCGCCGGACTCTTCCAGCGCCTTGAGCCGGCGATGGCAGGGCGACAGGCTCAAGCCCACGCGTTCGGCCAGTTCGGTCACCGACAGGCGACCATCCTTTTGCAGCTCGGCAAGGATCTTTCGATCGGTTCTGTCCATTGGGGGAGAATCTTCCAGGTTTCAGGGTGGTCAGGGGAATATACGAAAGAAAATCCCCCGGCGATATCCGTAATCTTTCTTTCAACGAAACCTGTTTGAAAGGAAGTCTAAAAGTGGCCATGAGTGTATTGGCGGCGTTCTGGGCCGTGTCGTTCCTGTTCGTGATCAGCCCCGGCGCGGACTGGGCCTATGCCATCTCCGCCGGCATGCGCGGGCGTTGGGTGCTGCCGGCGGTGGCGGGGATGTTGTCGGGGCATTTCCTCGCGACCCTGGTGGTGGCGGCCGGGGTCGGCAGCCTGATCGCCGGGCATCCGCTGGCGTTGACCCTGCTGACGCTGGCCGGTTGCACCTACCTGTTGTGGCTGGGCGGCAACCTGCTGCTCAGCCCGTCGGTGCCCCAGGCCGGTGACGACGGGGCGGGCGACTCTGGGTCGCGCTGGGCGTTCAAGGGTTTTTGCGTCAGTGGGATGAACCCTAAGGTATTCCTGCTGTTCCTGGCGCTGCTGCCGCAGTTCACCGACCCGCAGTCGAGCTGGCCGGTGCCGGCGCAGATCCTGCTGCTGGGGCTGGTGCACCTGTGCAGTTCGCTGGTGATCTACCTGATGGTCGGCTATGGCGCCAAGGCGGTGCTGCGCACCCGGCCGGCGGCGGCGCGGGTGGTGGGGCGGTTGTCGGGGGTGGTGATGATCGCGATTGCGCTGGGGTTGGTGGTCGGGCAGTTGCGTTAAGGGGGCATCCCTTTCAGGGCCACCAGATGGACGCCGCAACCCTTGCGGCGTCCATGAGATCGAGCGCCGCCTGGGCGGCGCATCGCGGATGAATCCGCTCCTACATTTGTTGCAACGTGACCAAGACCGATAGGCCATGGTGCTTGTACGACGCGTTTTTCGGCTGCCGCTGTAGGAGCGGATTCATCCGCGATACGCCGCGCTCGATCCCGAAACCCGCCACAACCACCGGTCCAGGCTCAACCGCCCAGCCCCCCTCAACAGCAACGGCAGCAGCGCCACCAGGTAGATCAACGGCAGCTTGTAGTTGCCATGCCCCTGGTCGGTGATCGCATAGCCCTGCGCCAGCTCCGCCAGGCCCGACCATTCGGCCGGCCAGTGCACGGCGGCAATCGCCACCACCGTCACCACCATCAGCACTGCGGCGGCCAGGCGCGTGCCCAGCCCCATCAGCAACAGCAACGGGCAGATCAGCTCGGCCCACATCGACAACTGCCAGTTCAACCCGGCCGGCAGCAAGTCGAAGGGGAAGGGGAAGCTGGCCTGCAGGTCGGCGAACCAGTTCGTCCCGTTGAATTTCTCCAGCCCCGATTCGAAGAACTCCCAGGCCAGGAACAGCCGCAGCGGCAAGTCGGCGCCCCAGCTGCCAAAGCGGTCGAGGGCGGTGAGCGGGCGAGTGAGGGTGGCGGTCAGCATGAGTGGCTCCTGCGATCAGTGGGACAGTGATGGTGCGGTGCGGCGCAGGCGAATCACCTGCTTGGCGACCAGCTTGAGGGCGATGGCGGCGAACATCAGGGCGAAGGCCAGTGGGTACCCGCCCCCCATCGGGATGCGTTTGTAGAACGACAGGCAGAACACCCCGGCCAGCACCCAGGTCCCGGTGGCATGCAGGCCCTTCCACCGGCGTGGGCCGAGCAGGTGCATGGGGGCCTTGAACGAGGTCAGGGCCAGCAACAGGATGAACAGGTAACCCAGCGAACCGGGGAGGTTGGCCAATGCCGTGCGTCCAGCCCAGAACAACTCGGGATAACCTTGGGCATAGAGATAGATCAGTACGCCATGCACCGTGTGCGAGAAGGCGAAGGCCAGGCCCAGGTAGCGCCGCTCGCGCAGCAGGCGCCGGCTCGCGTCACTGGGCAGCAGCACGGCCAGCGACGAGGCCAGGAAGGTCAGCAGGAACAACGCGAACGAGCTGCGGGCCGTGGCGCGGATGGCGCTGCGCAGGCCCTCGCTCCCCAGCGGGTGGGCGATCAGCACCGTGGCGGTCATCAGCAGGGTCAGGGCCGCGAGGGCGGCGAACAGCTTCCAGCCAGAGGGCAGGGCTTTCATGAGGAGGTCCCCGGTGTGTGGCGAGGGCAGGCTGCCTTCGCGCTCCAGTGGCCAGGAGTGTGTGAGGGGCGGGTATCGGCAGTGTGTCGAGGAGGCAGGGTTTATGTATCGCTGTGTAGGCGGGCATTGCCCAGGCCACCGCGCTGCGCCAGTATTGCCCGTTCGATTCCAGTGGAACCTTGCCGGTGACTCGCCCGCTCATCCTGCCCCTTGCCGAGAACTACCGCCATGGCGAGCACATCGCCCCGCACTGCCACGACCGGGCGCAACTGATCCATGCCATCAGCGGCGTGGTCACGGTCAATGCCCGCGAGGGCAGTTGGGTGGTGCCGCCCGGGCGCGGGGTGTGGGTGCCGGCGGCCACCGAACATGAGCTGCGAATGTCCGGAGTGGTGCGCATGCGCACCTTGTTCATCGACCCCGGCGCGCGCCCGGATCTGCCTGGCCAGTGCCAGGTGATCGAGATTTCGCCGCTGTTGCGCGAACTGATCATCCGCGCCATGGACATCGCCCCCGAGCCGCCGCCCCAGGGCCGTGACGCGCGGATCATGCAACTGATCCTCGACGAGATCCGCGTGTTGCCGGTGTTCGCCCTGCATGTGCCAAGCCCACGCTCGGCGGTGTTGCAGGGATTGAGCGAGGCCCTGCGCCAGGCACCGGACGAGGACTGGAGCCTGGCCCGCGCCGCCGCCCACTGCGGACTCAACCCACGCACCCTGACCCGCGCGTTCCAGCGCGAAACGGGGCTCAGCCTGATGCAGTGGCTGCGGCGCATGCGCCTGCTGGCCAGCCTCGATGCCCTGGCGGCCGGGCGCTCGGTGCTGGCGGTGGCGCTGGACCTGGGCTACGACAGCCCCAGCGCGTTCAGCGCCATGTTTCGCCGCACGCTGGGGGTGTCGCCCTCGGTCTACTTCGGCCGGTCCGGCGAGCGCTGGTAGGCCAGCCCGGGGGTTTCTTCCCAGCCGCCACCCAGGGCGGCGTACAGGTTCACCTCCGCCAGCAGTTGTGCCAGGCGATCGTTGATCAGGCCTTCCTGGGCGTTGAACAGCGAACGCTGGGCGTCGAGGAAGGTCAGGCTGCTGTCGATGCCGGTGCGGTAGCGATGCTCGGCCAGGTCGTGGTAACGCTGGCTGGCTGCCACCAGGTCGCGCTGGGCCTGCAGTTGACGTTGAAAGGTGGCGCGGGCGGCCAGGCCATCGGCGACTTCCTGGAAGGCGCTCTGGATAGACTTTTCATAGCGCGCCACCTGGATGTTCTTCTGCACCTTGGCGTAGTCCAGGCTGGCGCGCAGGCTGCCGGCATTGAACAACGGCAGGTTGATCTGCGGCTGGAACAGCCAGGTGCCGGAGCCGGCGTCGAACAGGTCGGCCAGCTGGCGGCTGCTGGCGCCGGCGTTGGCGGTCAGGGTGATGCTGGGAAAGAACGCCGCGCGTGCCGCGCCGATATTGGCGTTGGCGGCGCGCAACTGGTACTCGGCCTCACGGATGTCCGGGCGGCGCTGCAACAGGTCCGCCGGCAGGCCTGCCGGTACCCGGGCGATCTGATCGTCCGCCAGGGGCAGCGCCGGCAGGGTGGCGCTGACCTCGACACCGACCAGGCGGTTGAGCTGGTTCAGGTCCTGGGCGGCCAGGCGGGTGTAACGGGCCACGGCGGCGCGGGAGCTGTCGACGCGGGTGGTAGCCTGGATCGCGTCGAGGGCCGAGAGGGTGCCGGTGCGGCGCTGGCGTTGGGTGAGGCGCAGGCTCTGCTCGTCGGCTTGCAGCGTCTGGGTGGACAGCGCCAGCAGCTCCTGGTCGGCGCGCCAGGTCAGGTAGGCGCCGGCGACGCTGGTGACCAGGCTGAGCTCGGCGCTGCGCCGAGCCTCGTCGCTGGCCAGGTAGGTCAGCAGTGCCTGGTCGCTGAGGCTGCGCAGGCGGCCGAACAGGTCCAGCTCGTAGGCGCTGATGCCCACGGTCGCCGATTGCTGGCTGCTGATCATGCCTTTGCTGCCCGTCCTGCTGCGGGGCAGGTACTGGCGCTGGCCCTGGGCGTTGGCGGCGACCTTGGGCAGCAGCTCGGCGCGCTGGATGCGGTACTGGGCGCGGTAGCCTTCGACGTTGAGCACCGCCACCCGCAGGTCGCGGTTGTTGGCCATGGCCGTATCGAGCAACTGGCGCAGGACCGGGTCATGGAACACCGCTTGCCATTCCAGCGGTAGCGCCGAGGCCGATGGCCCACCGCGATAGGCCACACCGTTGGGGTAGTGGTCGGCGCTGGGAGAGACCGGGCGCTGGTAGTCCGGGGCGAGGGTGCAGCCGGCCAACACGGTGGCCAGCAGCGGCAGGAACAATCGGGTCATGCAGGGTTTCCTGGGTTCAGGTACCGGCCATCCAGCGGGCCAGGCCGTGGCGGCCGCTGACCCCCAGTTTGGCGGTGGCTCGCTTGAGGTAGGTTTCCACGGAGCTGTTCTTCACATTCAGGCGCTGGGCCATCTGCGGCACGGTGCCACCGGTCAACAGGCCGATGCAGACTTCCTGCTCGCGCGTGGACAGGCGCACGGCTTCCTGGCTCAGGCGCTCGCCGAACACATGGCGCAAAGAGCCGGCCTCATCCAGCGCCTCCACGCCGACCCGGCGCAGGCAGGCTTGCTCGAGCAGGTGCGCGTGGTGTTCGACCAATGGCAGCAAGGTGTCCGACAGGCTCTTGAGCAACGACAGTTCGGTCAGGGAGAAACCGCGCTGGCTTGGCAGGCGCTGGAAGCAGATGACCCAGCGTCGGTCGCCATTGCATGACACCAGATTGCACTGGTGGGCATTGCGCCGGGGGTGCTGGGCGCTGGTCGGGGCGTTGATCTGGATCAGCAGCGGGTCCTGCATGCACAGGATGCTCTGCAGCAGCGGGTGCCGCAGGTGTTCCTGGACGGGCAGGTCATGGTGCAGGCCGGCGCTGCCCAGCACCTTGATCCGGCTGATGCTGGCCGGGTCGTTCTCGAGGGTCCATTCGCTGAGGTCGAGCCGATGGATCGGCACCTGGTTGCCGACCAGCAGGAGCATCTGTTCGGCGAAATGCTCGTCACCCGTGCTGGCAACCAGCTCACCCAGCTGCAGGTACAGGTGCGGGTCGTGACGGTGTTCGAGGCTGTCGGTCAGCTTCATGTCGTAGTCTTCCTTGATCGGGTGTCGCGGCGGGCGGGTCTTGCGACCGAGTCCTCTCTGTGTTTTCGGGGGTGGGGGCTATTGAATCGCAGGCGCCGAGCACGCGTCTGTAGTGGAAACCGGGGACAGAAAATGCCAGTTGATCCGACTGAAATGCTGGGCCTTGAACGCGGCTCTTGCTGTCCGGCGTGTCAGCTTGTCAGGTGATTGGCGTCAGAAAGCAGCCGGTTTGCTTCCGTTCGCAGCAGCTGGCTTGACGGGTAGGTCAGGGGCGTTATCGGGATGTAGTCAATCTCCTACAGGAAATTCAGTGCACTCAGGCTGAGCGTTTTCCCGCCGGCGATGTCCGGGTTTCGGGGGCCATACAGGGGGATAGGGGGGTGTTTGAATCCGCGCAATCACTCTGTTTCAAGGACGATCCAAGCCCATGTTCGCCGCCGATACTTTCCCCTTGACCTGCGCGCAGCGCGACATCTGGCTGGACCAGCTCGGCCATGGCGACTCGCCGCTCTACAACATCGGTGGCTATGTCGAACTCGATGGCGCGGTCGACCGTGAGCGCTTGCAACAGGCCTTGACCCACCTGGTGGCCGTGCATGACGCGCTACGCACCGTGCTGGTGGCCACGCCCAGCGATGACGGCTTGCCACGCCAGCGCTTCGTGACGGGCTTGCACGTGGTGCTGGCCGAGCACGACCTGGCCGGCCAGCCTGACCCGATGGGCGCGGCGCAGGCCCTGATCCAGGCACAGTTGCAGCAATCATTCAGCCTTGGCGATGGCCCGCTGTTGCGCGTCGCGCTGATGCGCCTGGGCGGGCGGCGCCACTTGGTCGCGGCCCAGGCCCATCACCTGATCCTCGACGGCTGGGGGTTCGAGCAGTTCTTCCACCGGCTGGGGCAGTACTACGGCTTGCTGGAGCAAGGCGCGTCGTTGCCCGCTTCGGCACCGTCCTACGTGGCATTCATCGAGCAAGACCAGGCCTACCAGGCTTCGCCGCGACGTCAGCGAGACGGCGACTACTGGCTCGACCGGTATCGGCAGTTGCCGGATGTGTTGCTGCGCCCGCGCGAGCGTGGCCCGGTGCGTGCGGCAACGCCCAGCCAGGCGCTGCAGCGCAGCTTCGACCCCACCTTGCTGGCGCGCATGCAGCAGTTGGCCGCGCGGCTGCAGGCATCGCCCCTGCATGTGCTGCTGGCGGCGTTGCACGTGTGCTTCTGCCGCGCCGGCCAGCGTGACGAGTGGGTGGTCGGCCTGCCCGTGCGCAATCGGGGCACGGCCTTGCACAAGGCGACGCTGGGGTTGTTCGCCCAGGTCAGCGCGTTGCGCATGGACTTTGGCCGCACGCTTGCGTTTGCCGACCTGGTGCGGGCCATCGCCGGCACCCTCAAGCGCGACCTGCGCCACCAGCGCTTGCCGATGACCGAGCTCCATCGCGGCCTGGGCCTGTCGCGCGAGGCACGCGCGCAGTTGTTCGAGGTGACGGTGTCATACGAGGAGGAGGGTAACGACCTGTTCTATGGCGCCTTACCTACTCATACCGTCAAGGTCAGCAATGGCCACGAGCCAACGCCGTTGTCCATCTACCTGCGCAGCAACCGCCACAATGGCAAGGCCTGGTTGCACCTGGTGCACAACCTGGGCTGGCTGGCGCCCGACGAGGTCGAGGCGCTGACCGGGCGGGTGCTGCAGGTGCTGGACCAGGGGTTGCAGACGCCGCCGCTTCGGGTCGATGCGTTCGAACTGCTGACGGACCGCGAGCGCGAGCAGCTGAGGCAATGGAATGCCACGGCGGCCGTTGGCCAGGGCGAGCCATTGATCCATCGGCGCATCGAGGCGCAGGCCGCCTTGCGTCCCCACGCCACGGCGCTCATGCAGGAAGGCCATGGCCTGAGCTACGGGCAGTTGAACCAGCGAGCCAACGCACTGGCGGCGCGCTTGATCGACCTGGGCGTCAAGCCGGACCAGCGGGTGGCGGTGGCGGCGCGTCGTGGCCTGGACAGCGTGGTGGGCTTGCTGGCGGTGCTCAAGGCCGGCGCGGCTTATGTGCCCATCGACCCGGCACACCCTCGCGAGCGCCTGGCCTACCTGCTGCAGGACTGCACCCCCCAGGTGCTGCTGACCCAGTCCAGCCTGCGCGAGCGCTTCGTCGGGCAGGCGCTGCCGATCATCGAACTCGATCTTCCGGGCATCGAACCCGAATCGACGGCCAACCCCCAGGTGCCGGGGTTGGCCGCGGATAACCTGGTGTACGTGATCTACACCTCAGGCTCCACCGGCCAACCGAAGGGGGTGATGGTCGAGCACCGCATGCTGGCCAACCTGGTTGACTGGCATTGCGACACGTTCGACCTGCACGCCGGCAGCCACACTTCCAGCCTGGCGGGTTTCGGTTTCGACGCCATGGCCTGGGAGGTCTGGCCGGCCCTGTGCGCCGGTGCGACGCTGCATCTGGCACCTGTGCGCGAAGGCGGCGAGGATATCGACGCCTTGCTGCGCTGGTGGCGCGAGCAGCCGCTGCAGGTGAGCTTCCTGCCCACGCCGGTGGCCGAGCACGCCTTCGCCCAGGGGCAGGCCCATCCGACACTGCGCACCTTGCTGGTCGGTGGCGACCGCCTGCGCCGGCTGGCTCGCGAGCGCGGCTACCAGGTGATCAACAACTATGGCCCCACCGAGACCACCGTGGTGGCGACTTCCGGACAGGTCCTGGCGGGCGGGGCGCTGCACATAGGCAAGCCGATCGCCAATACACAGTTGCATGTGCTCGATGAGCGGCGCCGCCCGTTGCCCGTCGGGGCTGCCGGCGAGCTGTACATCGGTGGCCTGGGCGTTGCCCGGGGCTACCTGAACCGCCCCGAGATGACCGCCGAACGCTTCATCGACGACCCTTTCGAGCAACGCCCCGGCGCCCGTCTTTACCGCACGGGCGACCTGGTGCGCTGGCTGGCCGATGGCACCCTCGAGTACCTGGGGCGCAACGATGACCAGGTGAAGATCCGTGGCGTGCGGGTGGAACTGGGCGAGATCGAGGCGGCGCTGGCGACCCACGAGGCGGTGCGCGAAGGCGTGGTGCTGCTGCGTGACGGCCAGTTGGTCGCCTGGTACATCGCCGAGCGGGTCGTGACGCCTTTGCAGTTGCATGAGCACTTGCGTGGTCGCCTGCCGGCCGCGCTGCTGCCGACGGCGTACATGGTGGTGCCGGCGTGGCCCCTGACCGCCAATGGCAAGCTTGATCGTCGCGCCTTGCCGGCACCGGACCTGCACGCTGCGCTGCGCCGCGCCCACGAACCGCCGCAAGGCGATGTCGAGCAACGCCTGGCCGCCCTGTGGGCCGAACTGTTGCACGTCGAACGGGTCGGGCGGCAGGACCACTTCTTCGAGCTGGGCGGCCATTCGCTGATGGCCGTCCAGTTGATCGAGCGCATGCGCCAGGCGGGGATGCACGCCGATGTGCAGGTGCTGTTCGGCCAGCCGACCCTGGCCAGCCTGGCCGCCTCGGTGAGTGCCATGCCGGTGGCGGCGGTGCCGGGCAATCGCGTGCCGGCTGACTGTGCGCGGATCACGCCCGACATGCTGGCCCTGGCCGAGCTCGGCCAGGCTGATATCGAGCGCATTGTCTCGGCGATCCCCGGGGGCGCCGCCAATGTGCAGGAGATCTACCCGTTGGCGCCCCTGCAGGAAGGCCTGCTCTACCACCACCTCGCCGAGGCCCGCGACCCCTACCAGCAACAAGCGCTGTTCGCCTTCACCGGCCACGTCGAACTGCTGGCGTTCAGCCAAGCGCTGGAACAGGTCATCGCGCGTCACGACATCCTGCGCACCAGCCTGGCCTGGGATGGGCTCGAGCAACCGCAGCAAGTAGTGTGGCGCCAGGCGCGGTTGCCGCTGACGGTGCTCGAGCCGGGCCAGGGCGATGCCGTCGCGTTGTTGCGCGCACGCCAAGCCCCACTGGACCTGCGTCAGGCACCCATGATGGCCCTGGCCTGCGTCGAGGATCGCGCCGATGGGCGCTGGCTGGGCATGCTGCACTTCCATCACCTGGTCAACGACGCGGTGTCGGTGCAGGTGTTGCTGTCGGAACTGGAAGCCTTGATGACGGGGCAGGGCCATGCCCTGGCGGCGCCCATCGCTTATCGCAACTATGTGGCCGTGAGCCGCGACCCGGTGCGCCAGGCGGGTCACGAACAGTTCCTGAAAGCGCTGTTGGCGGGTATGGAAGCACCCTCGAAGCTGGCGGGGATGGGCGAGACGCTCGATGTACAGGCACTGGAAAGCGCCGCGCTGGCCGTGCCCGAGCCGCTGGCCAAGGCGTTGCGGCGCTTGGGGCGCGCCCACGATGTCGGCTTGGGCAGCCTGTTCCACCTGGCTTGGGCGCTGGTGCTGGGGGCGCTGGGGGGCCGTGACGAGGTGGTGTTCGGCAGTGTGCTGCTGGGCCGCATGCTGGCGGGCGAGGGCGCTGACCGGGCCTTGGGCATGTTCGTCAACAGCCTGCCGTTGCGGGTCGTGTTGAAGGGGACCGGCGTTGGCGACGCGTTGACGGCCACCCACGCGCAACTGGCCGCCTTGCTCGACCATGAGGATGCGCCCCGGGTGTTGGCCCAGCGTTGCAGCGGCCTGCCGGCTGGCGTGACGTTGTTCGACAGCCTGATCAACTACCGCCATGGCCCGGCACCGGATGCGCGCAAGCTGCCGGGGATGACACTGCTGGAGGCCAGCGAAGTCCACAGCCATGCCCTGGTGCTCACCGTGGACGAAGCAGGCGACGACCTTCACCTCCATGTGCGAGCGCCCCGTGAGCTGGGTGCGCAGCGTGTGCTCGGGCAGGTTGCCTGTGCCTTGCGGCAGTTGGCCGAGGCGCTGCAAAGCGATCCCGGGCGGGCACTGACGTCGTTGTCGACGTTGCCGGATGACGAGCGCCATCATCTGTTGTCGACGCTCAATGCCACCGACACGCCCCTTGATTCCACGCATGTGCATTGGCCGGCGCTGTTCGCCGCCCAGGTGCAGCGAACCCCGCACGCCGTGGCGTTGCAAAGCGAAGAGGCGCAGTTGACCTACCGCGAGCTCGACGCCCAGGCCAACCGTCTGGCGCATCACCTGATCGGCCTTGGCGTGAGGCCTGACAGCCGGGTGGCTGTGTGCGTCGAGCGCGGCGTGCAGCTGATCGTCGCCCTGCTGGGCGTGCTCAAGGCCGGCGGCGCCTACGTGCCGCTGGACCCGGGCTACCCCGACGAACGCTTGCGCTACATGCTGGCGGACAGCGCGCCATTGGCCGTGCTGGTACACGGTGCGACCCGGGGCTTGTTCGAGCCTTCGCCCACCTTGGTCGATCTCGACCAGGACGACTGGCAGGCTCATTCGGAGCAGGCCCCGGTTGTTGCACCACTGAACGGCGAGCACCTGGCCTACGTCATGTACACCTCCGGCTCCACCGGCACGCCCAAAGGGGTGATGGTCGAGCACCGAGGCCTGTGCAACCTGATGCACTGGGGGTCGACACTCTGCCCGCCACAACCCGACGGTGCCTTGCTGCAGCGGGCGCCCTTCAGCTTCGACGGTTCGGTCTGGGAACTGTTCTGGCCCCTGTGCGCCGGCCTGCGCCTGGTCCTGGCGCGCCCGGACGGGCATCGCGACCCGGCCTACCTCGTGCAGTTGATCCAGGCGCGCCGGGTGACCACGGTGAAGTTCGTCCCCGCGTTGCTGCATGCGTTCCTCGAAGCGCCGCATGTCGAGGGTTGCACCAGCCTCACCGACGTCTTCTGCGGCGGTGGCGAGCTGACCCTGGCCCTGGTCCGCCGCTTGCGCGAACGCTTGCCCCGGGTGCGCCTGCACAACGTCTATGGCCCGACCGAGGCTACCGTCGACAGTACCGCCTGGACGCTGGAGCCGCAGCAGCCTCTGCCAGAGCAGGCACCGCCGATCGGTCGGCCCATCGCCAATACCCGGTTGTATGTGCTCGATGTCCACGATCGGCCGGTACCGTTGGGGTGTGTCGGTGAGTTGCACATCGGCGGCATCGGCGTCGCCAGGGGATACCTGGGGTTGCCTGAGCTGCAAGCGGCACGCTTCATTGCCAGCCCGTTCGTCGAAGGCGACCGGCTGTACCGCACGGGTGACCTGGTGCGCTATCGGGCCAACGGTGACCTGGAGTTCCTCGGGCGCAACGATTTCCAGGTCAAGCTCAATGGCTTGCGGATCGAGCTGGGCGAGATCGAGGCGCTGCTGGCCGCCCACCCGGCCCTCGGGCAGGCGGTGGCACTGGTCCGCGATGAACGCCTGGTGGCCTATGCCGCCTGTCGGGAGGGCCACCAGGCACCGGCGCTGGATACCCTGCGCAGCTACCTGCTGGCGCACTTGCCGGCCTACATGGTGCCTTCGGCCTACGTCATCCTCGGGCAATTGCCGCTGAGCCCCAACGGCAAGATCGATCGCCAGGCGTTGCCGGCGCCGGGGCCGGAGGCGGTGATCAGCCGCACCTACCAGGCGCCGCGCGACGATCTGGAACAGGCCCTGGCGCAGATCTGGACCGAGGTGCTGAAAATCGAGCAAGTGGGGCGTGACGACAACTTCTTCGAGCTGGGCGGGCATTCGCTGCTGGCGGTGAACCTGGTGGCGCGCATGCGCCAGGCCGGGCTGCATACCGATGCACGCATGCTGTTCAGCCAGCCGACATTGGCGGGGTTGGCGGCGCATACGCGGCGCGAAGACATCCAGGTGCACATCCCCAAGACCACCATCCCCAGGCTGGGCGGGCGGCGCCGGCTCTGAGTGGCGCACATGAGCCGGCTGGTTTCGCGGGCGAGGATGGGACTATTCTTGCCCCATGACCACCCAGCCTCCCCAACGCCATCCCTGCCCACCGGGCGCCTGCGACTGCGGCCGCGAGCGCCTGGCCGATGCCCCGGCCCGGGACCTGCGCATCCTGCTGCTCACGCGGGAGGAGGAAAAGCGCCTGCTCGAGCGCCTGGAGAACCTGAAGGACCTGGACGACCTCAAGCACCTGCAAGCGAGGTTGTACGAGAACCTCGGCATCCGCGTGCACATCGCCCCGGGTTTCAACGAAGTACGCACCATGCGCGGGATCGTCATCGAGCTGGAGGCGCAGGTCGGCCTGTGCCGCAAGACCCGCCAGTCGATCCCGGCGGCGATCCGTCGCGGGCTGGAACGCAACCCGCAGGTGGCCTTCCGCCTGCTCGATGCCCACGACTTGCTACGCGATGCCTGAAGGCCTCAGCGCATCGCCGCCAGCTTGATGCCGAACCCCACCAGGCATGCGCCGGCCAGGCGTTCGAGCAGGTGGCTGATGCGCGGGTTGGCACGCATGCGTTCGGCCAGGTGGTGGGTGAGCAGCACCGCGATCAATCCATAGAGCAGGGTCAGCCCGGCGACGGTCAGCGCCATGAACGCAAACGTCACCACGCCCTGGTGGTGCACCGGGTCGATGAACAGCGGGAAGAAGGCCATGTAGAACATGATCGCCTTGGGGTTGAGCAGGGTGATCATCATGGTCTGGCGCAGGTAGCGCCCGCTGCTCATGCTGCTCTGTCGCGGCCCGCTGCCGGGCTTGCTCAGCAGCATGCGCAGGCCCAGCCAGGCCAGGTAGGCCGCGCCGGCCCACTGCACCACGTGGAAGGCCGCGGGGTAGGCGGCCAGCAGGGTGGCGACACCGGCCACGGCCAGCCACATGAGCACCTGGTCGCCCAGGATGACGCCGAAGGTGGCGGCCAGCCCACCCTTGACGCCGCCCTTGCCGGTGGCGGTGATCAGGGCGAAGTTGCCGGGGCCGGGGATCGCCAGGAGGATGAGGAACGCAATCACGAAAGCGCCGTAGTCGGTCACGCCAAGCATGGGGAGGTCTCCGGGGCGAGTGGTCGGGGGAACTGGATTTATGCCACCATCCGCAGCGCTTGCACAGCCGCCTCATGGCGTTTACAGGTAATTTTCTTCCTTTGCTCTTCGTATTCAGGAAAGCCGCCCTGCGCCTGGCGCGTTCGGCCCTCATCATTCAAGGAGACAGGCAATGACTTCCGTTTTCGACCGCGACGACATCCAGTTCCAGGTAGTGGTCAACCACGAAGAGCAGTATTCCATCTGGCCTGATTACAAGGCGATCCCCAATGGCTGGCGCGCGGTCGGCAAGAGCGGCCTGAAGAAGGACTGCCTGGCCTACATCGATGAAGTATGGACCGACATGCGTCCATTGAGCCTGCGCCAGCAGATGGCCGAAGCCGCGGCGCAGTGAGCCCGTCGACACTGAACCTGCTGTGCCTGCCGTACTCGGGCGCCAGCGCCATGGTCTACAGCCGCTGGCGGCGCAAGCTGCCGGCCTGGCTGCAAGTGCGGCCGGTGGAGTTGCCGGGGCGTGGTGCGCGCCTGGGTGAACCATTGCACACCGATCTGCAGGCGCTGGCACGGCAGTTGGCCCACGAGCAGCGCGCAGTCGCCAACGCCCCCTACGCGTTGCTCGGGCACAGCCTGGGCGCGCTGGTGGCGTTCGAACTGGCCCATGAACTTCAGGTATTGGGTTGTCCGCCACCGGTGGCGCTGTTCGCCTGCGGCACGGCCGCACCGACCCGTCGGGAAGACTACGACGGCGCCAACTGGCGTGAGCCCAAGAGCGACGCCGAGCTGATCGCCGAGTTGCGCAAGCTGGGAGGCACCCCCGAAGAGGTACTGGCCAACGAAGAGCTGATGGGCCTGACCCTGCCGGTACTGCGTGCCGATTTCCTGCTGTGCGGGCGCTACGCCTACCGCCAGCGTGCGGCGTTGAGTTGTCCGCTGCACGTGCTGGGTGGCACGGTGGACCGAGCCAGTGAAGAGCAGTTGCTGGCCTGGCGCCGAGAGGCGACGGGCGATTTTTCGCTGGAACTCTTTCCTGGTGGGCACTTTTTCATCCACGAACATGAAGATGCCGTGCTGAAGCAGATGACCAGCACCTTGCAGTCAATCTGTCAGCCGCTGTCA
The DNA here is from genome assembly GCF_018417595.1 of Pseudomonas entomophila. NCBI lineage: Bacteria > Pseudomonadati > Pseudomonadota > Gammaproteobacteria > Pseudomonadales > Pseudomonadaceae > Pseudomonas > Pseudomonas entomophila. The sequence goes on along the minus strand of NZ_CP070982.1, from coordinate 3,656,164 downwards.
CAACTGTCCTTCAACTGACGGCTCCAGGGCTGACATACACTTCCTGGTGGCAAGCGCTCTACTGACACCTCACTCACTCACGATTGAGGTGTCTACATGCATCTGCATAGCGCAGTTGCCAGGCAAGGCCTGCTCAACGCATCGCAAACCATGACCATCGAAACGCAGAAAAGCTGCCGTGTGACGGTACTTAAGGACAAGCTTTACTGCGTCTATGTGGTGGACGAGGATCAACTTTTCATCACTTCGCGTACCCGTGCCGGAGCCTGGAGCGAATCAGAGGACCTTGGTACGCGGAGCCTTTCTGGGTTGCCTGCGGTCTTTACCCACGACGACAAAGTGTACGTGCATGCCAGCGGCGACTACTCGGACCCGACGCTGGGCATGTCGAGCGGTACGACGCTTTGCATATACAACCCGGTGAACGGTGCGCTCGACAGAAAGATCGCCTACGGCACTTACGGCACGCCCTCGGTCGTCGAGCACAGGGGGCGGTTCCATATGTTCTGGCGCCAAAATCCGGCGGGGCAGGTGCTATGTGCAAATTCGACGAACGGCAGCTACTGGTACCCGGGCCCCGGCCTTTACCCAGATGGCGCCGGCCAGCCCACCCTGAAGTCTTCGAGAGACGTGGTCGCCTGCGTATACCAGGGGCTGATCCACGTGTTCTACATGACTGAAGCCGGCCTTTGCCTGATCAGGTTCGATGGCGAATCCGGCTGGAGCCGCGGGCAGCTCTTCATCGACAAGTTCTACACAGAGATGCCCAGTGTGGTGGTTCATGACGGCATGCTGATTGTGGCATTCGCCGACACCTCGCAGGACGGAATAGGCAATACCATTTCGGTGTTGCCAGGTGCGCAAAGCCTGGGTAATGAAGGCGGCATTGATCTGTATCGTTATGACGGCCATGTCGTGAGCAGCGTGGACAGGAGCATCGGCATCGTCGCCGAGGGTGCTCCAGCCTGTGGGGTTCTGGATGGCGAACTCAACCTCATCTTCCCTGGTGTTTGATCATTCCAGCGGGCAAGGAATCCATTATGCCGGTCAACCAGACCCTTCGCTGGGGTATCGACACACTGAGGCGTTCGCTCTCTCGGCAAGACTTCCAGCGAGAATTGGAAACGCTGCTTCGACGATTGTTTGAAGTACTCAGAACCACACCCGTGGACGCGCCAGATTCGGCGGCTTACATCAGTTATCACCTATCCACGGAGTTCATGCGCAGTACCAACTGGCCAGAGCAGGCTTCGATTGCGGGGGAGCTGACATCTTTGCTGTCACGCCTCTATAACGAGCCAGCCCTCATTGCCATCCTGCAGGCCGCACCCCGTGAACACAGCCTTGCCATGGTGGTGCGCCTGTACAACATTCACCACACCATGATCATGTCCGGGCTGCGTGCCGACAATGGGCCGGCGCTGCTTGATGCCAACGACGCTCTGCGCCTGCTGCGAATCGCCGTGCGGGCCTGGGCGCCCTGGCGTGCCAGCGTCCAACTGACTGGCAGCATCACCAGCTACCATCGAGTGCGTTTGCACGACCCAGGTGGCGGCGTGCAGGTTCAGATTGGCTGGCAGCGCCCCGTCGGTGCCCGTGTAGACCTTCGGGTGGTGACGTTGAACATGCAGGGGGTCGCGGCCGACAGCACCGACAAGTTTCGCACCATCGTGCTGCCCATGGTTCGCCAGCATCATGTTGTTGTATTGCAGGAAGCCGGCGTATGGCCGACCTCCGCGCGCCCCATTGCCGATCACCGAATCGCGGACCAGTTCGGCGCACTGCATGATGTCCATGAGCGAGTCTGGGAGGCGGGCACCTCCAGTCGGTCAGAGCCTTTCAGGATGTATTACCTGGAGGTAGGGCGGTTGCGAGTGAGGCTGGGCATGGTACTGGCTGAAAACGTGACGGTACTGGGTATCACGGTCATTGCAGATGGTGTCGCCACGCCATCCGGCGGTTATGCCCCAAGGCCGATTCTGGGGTTGCGGATCCGTATCCCCGGGCTGCGCGAAGCGATAACCGTATATACCTTCCATGCCATCTCCAACGGTGGGAGCAACAGCCCGCGGATGCTACGTGAAACGGTCTGGCACAGCGATACCCCCTTCGTCATGCTGGGTGATTTCAATCGCGACCCCCGCGAGCCGGGGCCTTCCCACCCCAATAGCAGCAACTGGATATCACCGCCTGGCATCGCCGACCTGGTACCGGCCAATGCGCCCACGCACCCAAGCAGCGGGCCGGTGAACATGCTCGACTACGCGTTTGCCTACGGCTTGGCTGCATTGCCGGCTGCTGGGCGGGTGATGCTGCCGGTGGACTCGGACCACCGCCCGGTCTCCTACACCTTCGTCTTCAGCGGTTGATTGACGTTGCATCCTGTCTGGGTAAGGCTTAGGCCTTTCCCAGGCAGGAACGGACCATGTTGATCGACGCTTCTCGGGCCACCTTGCTGGTGGTCGACATCCAGGAAAAACTCATCGGCGCCATGAGCGACCCCGAGGGCACGCGTGCCCGGGCGCGCTGGCTGCTGGCGGCCAGCGCGGAGCTGGAATTGCCCACGGTGATTTCCGAGCAATACCCCAAGGGGCTGGGCCATACCCTGGCTGAACTCAAGGCCGCGTCACCTGCCGCCGAAGTGGTCGAAAAACTGCATTTTTCCTGCGTCGCCGCTGAATGCCTGCCGGCCAGCCTGCTGGCCCGCGAGCAGGTGATCGTCTGCGGCATGGAAACCCATGTCTGTGTGCTGCAGACGGTGCTGGGCCTGCTTGCACAGGGCAAGCAGGTGTTCGTCGTCGAGGATGCCTGCGACAGCCGCACGCCCGCCAGCAAGGCGGCGGGGCTGGCGCGCATGCGCGATGCGGGGGCGCAGATCGTCACCCGCGAGATGGTGCTGTTCGAACTGCTGGGCAGCGCCAGCCATCCGTTGTTCCGCCATATCAGCAAGACCTACCTGGTCGGTGAGCAGCCCTGAACGGGCGTCTGCTGGCGGCCGGGCTGCTGTGCCTGGGCCTGCTGCAGGGATGTGCCGGGCGCCGTGAGGAAGCGCCTGAAAACGCCCCGGCCAAGGTGCGCGCACAGCTCGAGCGCCTGCTGCCACCTCAGGTCAAGGATCGCCGGGGCTGGGCCGAAGACATCCAGGTGGCGTTGCAGGCCCGGGGCATCGCCCCGAGCAAGGGCAACCTGTGCGCCGTGCTGGCGGTGACCGAACAGGAGTCGACGTTCAATGCCGACCCACAGGTGCCGAACCTGGGACGCATTGCCCGCGAGGAGATCGATCGGCGCGCAGCGCGCCTGCACATTCCAGGCTTGCTGATTGACGGCGCGTTGCGCACGCCCTCGAGCAACGGCCAAAGCTACCAGCAACGCCTGCTGACGGTGCGCAGCGAGAAACAGCTCAGCGCCCTGTATGACGAAGTCATCGACCGCCTGCCGTTGGGGCGCACCTTGCTGGATGGGCTGAATCCGGTGCACACCGGTGGGCCGATGCAGGTCAGCATCGATTTCGCCGAGCAGCATGCCAAGGGCTACCCCTATGCTTACACGGGCACGATTCGTCAGGAGGTGTTCAGCCGTCGGGGCGGGATGTACTTCGGTATCGTTCACTTGTTGGGGTATCCGACCCATTACGACCGGGCGCTGTACCGCTTCGCCGATTTCAACGCCGGTTGGTACGCCAGCCGCAATGCCGCGTTCCAGGCAGCGTTGAGCCGGGCGACCGGGGTAGCGTTGGCGTTGGACGGTGACTTGATCGCACCGGGGGCGATCATGCCGGGCACCACCGAGCAGGCGGCCCGCAAGCTGGGCGTGAAGCTGGGGTTGCGCAATCCACAGATCCGCGCACAGCTGGAGCGGGAAAACAGCCTCGATTTCGAGGACACCGCGCTGTATCGCCAGGTGTTCGCCCTGGCCGAGGCGAAGGCCGGCAAGGCGTTGCCAAGGGCGGTGTTGCCCGGCATCGAGTTGAAGAGCCCGAAGATCACCCGCAAGTTGACCACCGCGTGGTTTGCCGGGCGGGTGGATGAGCGCTACCAGCGCTGCATGCAGCGTTGAGGTGTAGGCGGTAGCCTTGCAGTGTTGTCGAGATCGAGCGCCGCCCGTGCGGCGCATCGCGGATGAATCCGCTCCTACAGCGGTTGCAACGCGCCGCACCTGCCAGCCCTGGCACCGCCCCCACGACTGGCCCGTAACAAACCTGTAGGAGCGGATTTATCCGCGATGCGCCCGCAAACCCCTTTCACTTCTCCCGCAACGTACGCTCTATGACCTCCACGAATGCCCGCACCAGCGGGCTGCGCTCATGCCTGCGGGTCAGCACCAGCAGCGGCACCGTGGCGCCGGGTTCGTCCAGCGGCAGATAGGTTACGCCACTGCGTACCAGTGTGCGTGTGCACTGCGGTACCACGGCCACCCCCCGGCCAGCGGCGACCAGGGCGATGATCGAGGTGATCTGCTTGCCGGTAGGCGCCGGCCGTGGCGTCAGCCCGTTGCGCCGGTAGAGGGTTTGAATGATCTCGTTCAGCCCCGAACCATAATCGGTCGGAAACGCAATCAGCGGGTAGGCGCTCAGCTCGGCCAGGGTCACCTGTGGCTGGCGGGCGAGGGGGCTGTCGCTGGCAATCGCCGCCACCAGCGGCTCGTTGCCCAGGCAGAAGGCCTGCACCTGTGTGTCATTGGCTGGCGGTTGCATGCGGCTCATGCCGATGTCCAGGCGGCCCTCGACGATCTGCGACCACTGGGTGCTCGATGCGCCTTCCTCGACAGTCAGTTGCACATCCGGATAGGCCGAGCAGAACGCCTGGATGGTGTGGCTGAACACATCCGACAGGGCGATGGAGCTGGCATAGCCGACGGCCAGGTGACCCGCCGAGCCCGCCGCCAGCTTGCCGGTGATGGCGGCCGTCAGGTCGACCTGCTCCAGCACAGCGCGCGCATACGGCAGGAAATGCAGGCCTTCGGAGGTGAGGGTGACATTGCGGGTGCTGCGGTCGAACAGGCGGAAACCCAGCTCCGCCTCGAGCGCCGAGATTTGCCGGGTCAGCGGGGGCTGGGCGATGTGCAGGCGCGAAGCGGCGCGGCCAAAGTGCAGCTCGTCGGCGACAGCCAGGAAATAGCGCAGGCGGCGGAGGTCGATCATCTTCGTCCTTGAGTATCAATCGGTCGGAATTCGGTATTGGATCCAAACAGCCCCCTATCTTATAAAACCTGCAAATTTTCACGAGTGCTGTCATGGGTTTTCCTGCGAAATTCCCTCGAATCGCGTTGTTTCTTGCAGGATGCGCCGCGTTTCTCAACCTCTATGCGACCCAAGGGCTGCTGGGTGAGTTGTCGGGTACCTTCCCGATCACGCTGCACCAGGCCAGCTGGAGCATCACCGCCACCATTCTCGCCGTGGCCATCACTGCGCCCTTCGTCGGTTGGCTGACAGCGCGCCGTGCACAACACCGGGTGATTGCCGGGGCCGCGCTGCTGCTCGCGTTGCCCGCCGTGCTGGCGGCCTGGTCGGGCAGTTTTGGCGAGTTCCTGCTCTGGCGTGGCGTTCAGGGCCTGTTCATTCCCGTGGTGTTCGCCACCAGCGTTGCCTACATCGGTGTGCAATGGGAGGGGAGCGCGGTGACCGAGGTGACGAGCATCTACGTGGCAGGCACGGTGCTCGGTGGTTTCTGTGGGCGTTTCCTGACCGGGCTGGTCACCGAATTCTACGATTGGCGCATGGCCCTGACCGTGCTGGGTGGCCTGAGCCTGGCCATCGGCGTGGCAATCGCCGTGCTGTTGCCACGCGCTGCTCCCATTGCGGCGCAACAACAGCGAGCCCCGCGTGGCGAGCTGTTCGGCAAGCCGCTGCTGGGCGCCTATGCAGTCGGTTTCTGCGTGCTGTTCGCCCAGGTCGCGACTTTCACCTACGTTGGCCTGCACCTGGGGCAGGCGCCGTTCAACCTGGGCACCGCAGCGCTCGGCTCGATCTATGCGGTGTTCCTGCTGGCCCTGGTGGTGGTGCCGCTGGCCGGGCGGTTGACCAAGGCGCGGCCCCAAGGCGACCTGGTACGGGTCGCGGCTTGCCTGGGCATTACCGGTTCGGCCCTGGCCCTGTCGCCCTCGCTGTGGCTGATCGTGATCGGCCTGGCACTCAGCTCGACCGGCGTGTTTCTGGCCCAGGCGGCCGCCAATGCCTTCATCACCGCCAATGCCAGGCAGCACAAGGCCGCCGCGGTGGGGCTGTACCTGGCCTGCTACTACCTGGGCGGCAGCTTTGGCGCCTTCGTCCCTGGCGTGCTGTGGGAGCAGTGGGGCTGGCCGGGCTGTATCGCATTGATCGTGATGTTCCAACTGATGCCGTTGCTGATTGCCCGGGGCAACTGGCGATCCGTCCCAGCCCCCGGTCGTTCCCAGCGGCAATTGCAATGAGCCTTCTTTCTTTAGCGCTCGATTCATCATCCAACAAGGAAAACAGCGAGATGACCGTAAGTAACGTGCCGACGACGCACAGCCAGTTGCTGAGTGTGATTGAACCGGTGCTGCAGCAGATGGCGCCGGGCGTGCTGAAGCAGGCATTGCTGGCCGAGTTCGGCAACCAGGAAGCGGCGCTGGTGGAGATCGAAGAGGCGTTCCGCACCCTGACCGCTCGCCGCCATGGCGCCGCGCAGCTGCGTCGATTCTTCGCCAGCTGGTCGAAGACCAACAACTCGGCGGCCAGTGTTTCGGGCCTGGCCAACCGCCTGACCCTGCTGGCTCGTTCGGAACAGGGCAGCGCGGCGGCGCAGCAGATCTACCAGGTCTGCGGCAGCCTGCAGCGCATCACCGACGAAGACCTGGGTGCCCTGGGCAACACCCTGCACAGCGACCTGTTCTACAACATGGCCACGCCCATCTGCGGCGACGACCAGTGGCTGCTCAAGGAGAACTGCCTGCCGTCGGCGCAGGCTTTCAAGGACTGGACCGATGCCCGCCGCCTGCGCGACCGCGACCTGCTGCAGGGCTTGCTGACCACCCTGGTGCACGAGGTGTACACCCACGGTGAGGTGGAGTTCATCCACCCGCTGTTCAAGCAATGGTTCGAGCGCGACATGGGCGTGCCGCCGGAAAGCGTGCGCAAGACTGTCGCCTGGGTCACCGTGCACACCGGCGGCACCGAGAGCAACCACTTCGCCCATGCGGTCGAGGCTGTCGAAGGCTTCGTCAAGGCCATGGGTATCGAGGTCGATCAGGCCGCCGCCCAGGCGATCTTCGCCCAGTACCTGCAACGCAAGGCCGAGGTCATGCGCGATTGCGCGGCGAGCCTGGTCTGACCCCGCTGTTGCCCCCTGCCATGCCCGTCCGGGCATGGCAGGGGGCTGTCCGACACTCGAGCGTGCAAGGAACAGCGCATGCAACTCATCGTTTTCTGCCCACCCAACGTCATCTTCCAGCACAGCGCCGCGAACTGGGCCAGCGCTATTGGCCCAGGAGGCATGCTGGTGAGCAGCGACACCCAGGCCGAGGAAATCGCTGCGCACCTGGGCGGCAAGGTCGAGTACCGGTTGTTCGAGCATTACCAGGACAATCCCCTGGTCGAGGTGGACGTCTGCGCACTGGTGTGGGAGCTCGAGGCCCCGTTGTGCGTGGCCCTGGACGAGGCTGATGTGCTGCGCGTGGCGCGGATCAACGACCGCCTCGGTGTCAGCATGGGCGCCGAGGGCCGCGCCATGTTCTATCGCGACAAGTTCTTCATGAAGCAGCGCGCCAGGAACTGCGGGTTGGCCATCGCCGACATGGCGCCGCTGGCCAATGCCACCGAAGCGCTGCGCTTTTGCGAGCAGTTCGGTTTTCCGGTGGTGATCAAGCCACGCCATGGCCGCGGCTGGAGCGGCGTCGAGGTGATCGAGGACATGGCCGGGCTGCGCCATTGGCTGGCGCAGCGAACCGCCAGCACCTTTCACAACCTGATGATCGAGAGCCATGTGCGTGGCGATCACTATCTGGTCGATGGCCTGTACATCGAGGGGCGCCCGATCCTGCTGTCACCCGCCCGGGTGATCGCTACCTCGCTGGACTGTCGCGCCGGCAAGCCGTGCAGCCTGTACATGCTCGATACCAGCAACCCGGTGCGCGATGAGTTGCTGCGCTATGCGCGGGCGCTGGTCGAGGAGGTGCTGCCCTCGGAACCGACCCTGCTGTTCCAGCTGGAGGTGCGGGTGACCGAGGACGGTGAAATCGCCCTGTGCCAGATTGCGATGCACCAGGGCGATGCGTTCACCCACCTTGAGCTGGAGCAGGCCTGGGGCCTGGACCTGCGCATGACCTACCTGCGTGCGCTGCGTGATGCGGCCTATCGCCCGCAACCTGTGCCCGCGCCACGGTTGCGGGTCGGTCATTTGAGCATTCCGTCGCGTGTGGGCCTGCTGCCGGATGTGCCGGGCAAGTGTCCGCTGGAGGGTGTGCTGGCCTGCTGTGTTTCGGCTCGGCGGATGATCTGCGCAGGGGAAGGCGAGGTGTTCAGTGCCACCGTCAGCGGGCCGGACGAGGCCACCCTGCGGGCCAGGCTGGAACAGGTCGGGCACTGGTTCGACCAGCACTGCGATTGGTCTGGTGTGGGGCGATGACCTCGGTGAGGTCCCTGTGCGCCTGTAGGCGCGGCTTCAGCCGCGATGCAGGCAACGCGGTGTCTGGCCACCCGCTTCGCAGGTGATCGCGGCTGAAGCCGCTCCTACAGCGAATGGGGCAGTACGGCGGCTACCTCGACGTGGAGGTGATGACGGCGGCGGCATTGCTGCTGAAACTCGATCCGGCGTTCGTGATGCTCAATCACGTGGTACGCATGACCCTCATCCACCTGGCGCCGGCTGAACTGCCCAGGCGACTGCTGCGTGAGCAGCCGACTCGCTGACGATCAGCCGCGAATCGATGGATGTCGAACGGCAGTCTGGCTGACGCGCTCTGCCTGGCCGGCACGCAGGATGGCCAGCCGACGTTGTTCGTATTCGTTCTGGGAAAGGCCCTGGCGTTGCAGCGCCTCCAGTTGCAGTTGCCGGGCTTCCTCGGCGGTATAGGGGCGCAGTTCCGGGTGGTTGGCACAACCGCCGAGCATGGCCAGGCCAAGCACGAGGAGGGCAGTGGACAGACGACGGGAGAAGGTGTTCATCGGGCGCTTCCAGGTTCCGGGGATTCGCGGTGCCGAATCGATGGAACAAGGGTATGGGGCGCGCCCGACGAAGAGAAATTGCCAGGCTCGATAGTCACTATCGAGCCTGGCTATCCCATGGGGCGAGGAGCGGTCAGAACCTGTAGTTCACGCTCGCTTCGAGGGTACGCGGTGCGCCGGGGGTGACCAGGTCCACCGAGCCGTGGGCCGAGGCGTAGTAGTCGCGGTCGAAGGCGTTCTTCAGGCGCAGGGCCATGTCCCAGTGCTGCTCGTTGTACAGCAACGCGGCGTCGAAGGTGGTATAGGCGGGCATCACCACGTTGTTGTCCAGCGCGGTGTAGCGGTCGTCGACGTAGTTGGCGCCGGCGGCGACGCGCCAGTGCGGGGTGAGGGTGCGCACCAGCCACACGTTGGCGCTGTTGCGCGGGGTCAGGGTGGGCACCTGGCCTTCGTTGGCGACACCGTTGGTCTTGCTGTTGGACTTGGTGATCTCGGCGTCCAGGTAGGCGTAGCCGGCATAGACCTGCCACTTGTCGCTCAACTGGCCGCTGAGGGTGGCCTCGAAACCGTCGGTGCGCTGCTCGCCCGCCAGGATGGTCAGGTTGGGGTTGCTTGGGTCGGCGGTCTTCATGTTGGTGCGCTCGAGGCGGAACACCGCCGCGGTCAGCGACAGGCGGCTGTCGAGCAGGTCCCACTTGGTCCCCACCTCGTAGTTGGTGGTCTCTTCCGGTTCCAGCCCGGCGTTGGTCGGCGAGACTGCGAACACTTCACCCGAAGGCTGGTAGCTGCGGCTGACCGACACGTAGTAGGACTGGATCTGGTCGGGCTGGAACACCAGGCCGGCGCGCGGGCTCCAGGTCTTGTCGGTGCGGTCGAGGTCGACGTTCTGCACCCGGGCGTCGTTGTATTCCTGGCCGAAGATGTCGTAGCGCACGCCCAGCAGCGCCTTCCACTGCGAAGTCAGCTCGATCAGGTCCTGCACGTAGAAGCCCGTGGTCTGCTGGTAGTTGCTGCCATTGGACGACAGGGTGGACGCATGGTCCGGCACCGCCACCAGGGCATCGCGGTACACCGGCACGCGGGCCACGTTGTTCTGGCTGTAGACGCGCTGGTACTTGTCCTGGAAACCGACCTCCACGCCATACAACAGGTTGTGCTGCATGCCGGCCAGCTGCGCCTGCTGCTTGAGCTCGGTCTGGTTGAACACGCCGGACTCGTCGCGGGCCACGTTGCCGCGGTTGAGCTTGACCAGCAGTTCGCCGTTGGGGGCGGTGACGAAGCGGGTCGGGCTGCTGTCGGCCAGGGTGTTGTTGCGGTCCAGGTCGTAGCGGTAGTAGCGGCTGGTGTTGGTCAGGGTGAAGTCGTCGTTGATCCGGTAGTCGAGGCTGGCGGTGAACGAGAACACCTCGCTGCGCGCGTAGTCCTGAGAAGCGTTGCCCGAGCCGAAGCGCTTGCTGCGGTCGACGTCCACCGGGCGGTTGCCCAGGGCCGGGATGCCGAAGTCGATCAGGCGCTTGTCGTACAGGTAGGTGGCGCCCAGGTTCAGCTCCAGGTCGTCGGAGAGCTTGAAGTAGGCCGACGGCGCGATGGCCTTGCGGTCGATGTAGCCGTCGTCGCGGAAGGTGTCGCTGTCTTCGTAGGCACCGGTGATGCGGTAGGCCTGGTTGCCCTGCGGGTCGGCCCAGCCGCTGTCGAACTGGGTGCGGCGCTTGCCCTCGGTGTCGAGGGTCATGCCCACTTCCTGCTTGGGCGCGAAGCCGGGTTTCTTGCTGATGCTGTTGATCAGGCCACCGGAGGAGCCGCGCCCATAGAGCACGGCGGCGGGGCCCTTGATCACCTCGACCCGCTCGATGTTGGAGAGGTCGCGGAAGTACAGGGCGTCGTCGCGCACACCATCGATGTACATGTCGCCAATGGCGCTGAAGCCGCGGATGGTCACCTGGTCGCGCTGGCCGTCGCCATTGGACAGGCCGACGCCGGGTACGTTCTTGAGCACGTCCTCCATGGACTGTGCGCCCTGGTCCTTGATCACGCTCTCGGGCACCACGTTGACGGTCTGCGGGATGTCGCGCAGCGGCGCGTCGATCTTCAGCGCGCTCTTGCTCTCGCCAGCCTTGTAGCTCTGCTGCTCGTAGGCACTGGTCACCGAGGTCGCCGGCAGGGCGAGCGGGTCGTTGCTTTCAGCGTGCAGGGCAGGGGTAACCAGCAGGCCCAGCACCGACAGGGACACCGGGGCGACGGACTTTCTTGCCATTGAATGCGACTCATTTGTTGTTGTGAGGTCGCAAATGGTAGTGATTCGCAAATGTAAAGCAAGTGTAAAGGTGAAATATTCAGAAAAATATTTTCATGATTATCAAGATATTCATTTGGGTGCAACGAGGCGCAAAGGCTGGGGAGCATCCTCAGCCTTGCGGCATGCACTGCAATTTCCATGGCCTTGGCGTACCCACTCGCCGGCAGGGCCGGTGCCTTGTCCGGTGGCGGCCCCCTTGTTGGCCGCCATTGCCCTGAGCAGCGCATCCCCCCCGCCTTACCGTTATCCCTACCTACAACAAGAAATCGCCGTGCCCTTGCACGGTGGAACAGGGGAGCACCATGCCGTCATCCACGTCACTGCTGTCAGCCGCCGCGCTGGCCACCTTCGCCTTGCTGCTCGGCGGCTGCCGGGACGAGCCGCAACCCGTCACCCCTGGTGGCGCGATGGCACCCGCCGACCCGGCCCTGGCCACGCTCTACGCCAACACCTGCAAGACCTGCCACGCCAACCCGGCCTCCGGTGCGCCGTTGGCGGGTGATGCGGCGGCCTGGTCGCTCGCCAGCCACTGGCTGGACCAGCCGCTGCCGGGGCACCAGCCCGTCGCCTTGCGCCAGGCACTCAAGCTGCTGGAGCTCGAATGTGCACCGGTGCAGGAGAAGGCGAGCCTGTTGCAGGCTGTGGAGCGGGCCATTGCCCGCGACCTGCAGGAGGGGTGTCGCATCGACAAGGTCGCCAGCGACTTGAACATGAGCAGCCGCACCTTGCGCCGGCACCTGGTCGAGCACGGCATCACCTTCGACGCCCTGCAGGAGCAGGTACGTCGGGCCCGGGCCACCAGCCTGCTGGGCAACCCGCGGATGCCGGTCGAGCGTGTCGCCGAGGTGCTCGGCTACAGCGACGTGCGCGGCTTTCGCCGGGCGTTCAAGCGCTGGACCGGGTTGAGCCCGTCGGCGTGGCGGGAAAAGGCACCCGTGTGCTGAAGCGTTTGTGGGAGCGGGTTTACCCGCGAAAGCACCGGCGGCCTTACCACTGATTTCGCGAGTGAACCCGCTCCCACATGGACCGCGCTGCCCTTGTTCGCCGGCAAGAGGGATCTGCGTCAGCAGACGGCGGAGAACACCGAGCCGGTCATTCGCTCGCTCAGCAGCTCCAGCGCCCGCAACCCGGCCAGCGAGTTGCCCGAGGCATTCAGTGCCGGCGACCACACGCAGATGCTGTAGCGCCCCGGCACCACCGCGACGATGCCGCCGCCCACGCCGCTCTTGCCCGGCAGGCCCACGCGGTAGGCGAAGTTGCCGGCTTCGTCGTACAACCCGCTGGTGGCCATGATCGCGTTCACCTGCTGCGCCTGGCGTCGGCTCAAGACTTGCTCGCCGCTGTGCGGGCAGAGGCCGCCGTTGGCCAGGAAGGCGAAGCCGCGGGCCACGTCGACGCAGCTCATCGACAGCGCGCAATGGTGGAAGTAGCTGCGCAGCACCGCGTCGACATCGTTGTGGAAGTTGCCGAAGGCCTGCATCAGGTAGGCCATGGCGGCATTGCGCGCCCGGTGCTGGTATTCGGACTCGGCCACCACTGCGTCGCTGACGATGCGCGGGTTGGCGGACAGGCGGCGGACGAAGTCGCGCATCGACAGGGTCGGGGTGGCGTAGCGCGACTGGTTGATGTCGCAGATCACCAGGGCACCGGCATTGATGAACGGGTTGCGCGGGCGGCCCTTCTCCACCTCCAGCTGCACCAGCGAGTTGAAGGCCTGCCCGGATGGTTCGTAGCCCAGCCGCGACCAGATATCCTCGCCACTGTGGTTGATCGCCTGGACCAGGCTGAACACCTTGGAAATGCTCTGGATCGAGAATGGCGTGTGCGCGTCTCCGGCGCAGTGCAATTGGCCGTCCAGGCCCTGCACGGCGATGCCCAGCTGGTTGGGGTCGACTTGGGCGAGGGCGGGGATGTATTGCGCCACCTGGCCCTGGGCGAGCAGGGGGCGGACGTGGTCGAGGATCTCTTGCAGTAATGCTTGCATGGGGGCCTGGCGTGGGTGGAATGCGGATCGCTTGCCAGTCGGACGTACGCCGGCGCGACGGCGACACAGGGTAGCTGAAAGGTGGCGGTGAAAAGATGAAGGATGGTGAACCAGAGACGACCTCTGTAGGAGCGGCTTCAGCCGCGATCACCCGCGCAGCGGGTGCCAGATACTGCGCAGCCCGCATCGCGGCTGAAGCCGCTCCTACACGGTAGGGAGGTTGTGAGGTCAGCCGCTGACGGCGACCACCTTGCCCTTGGTGTTGGCGAACTTGCCGGCCGGTGCCAGCGACAAGGCCGCGCGGTCATGCCCGAGCAGCGTGCACAGCGCATCGATGATGGCCTGGTGGTCCTGGCGCTCCGGCAAGCCGGAAACCGCCACGCTGCCGATCACCCCCGCGCCTTTGACCGTGATTGGGAAACCGCCACCCGCACTGGCATAGTCCACCGGCGACAAGTTATAGCGTTGGGCGATATCCTTCTGGTCGATGGCCAGTTGGTGACCAATTCGATAGGAGCTGCACAGAAAGCGCTGCACCGTATTGCACTTGCGCCGTATCCAGTCATGATTGTGGGGCGTCACCCCGGGCCTGGCGGCGAGGAACAGCGGGCGCTCGAAGCGCCGGATGTCGATCACCACCAGCCAGCCTTCGGCCTCGGCTCGCCGTTGCAGGAGGGAACCCAGCTGCCAGGCCACGTCTTCGTCGAAGTGCTTGAACTGAAGCACCTCTTCCTGGCGGACCAGCAGCGCCAGATCTTCAGCCAGTGCCATGGGAAGCTCCTTCCTGTCGGGACTGATGAAGCCTCCATGCGAGGTGCGCCGGGGCGACCATGCCTTGCGCTACCGCTGTCAAATGAAACCTTTTTCATGTTGTCAGAAGCGTAGCAGCAATCCGCCATGCTTTCGGGGCTGCAAGCGGGGCCAAGGCTTCAAGTCCGTGCCATACCGGGCCGCCAGCCTTGCGCTAGAGCGGGGCTTGGCGTTATTTCCCAGACAGATGGTATGAATCCCAACCTTTACCTTTCGTCGCCTGCCCTGCGCACAAACGATTGCGCGTTCGCCGGCACGCCCGTGCGACGCTTCACTTTGTAGAACGGTCCAGGCGTTTTTCATCGACGAGCAAGGTCGACACGGCAATGAACGAGCAAGCGGCACCCCCAACCCAAGGCGTCACGGTGGAACTGTTGGCAACGGTCGACCTGGGGCCCGAGATCGAAGGCATGGCCGGGCGCCAGTTGCGCATGCGCAAGGTCACCCTCGCGCCAGGCGCAGTGTTCGGGCCCTTGCACGACCATGTCGACCGTCCGGGCACCGTGTACATCCTGAAGGGCATCATCACCGACCACCGTAATGGTGTCGCCACCGACTATGGGCCGGGCGTGGGTTGGCCTGAGGACCACGATACCCTGCACTGGCTGGAGAATCGCGGCACGGTGGAGGCGGTGGAGATCTCGGTGGATATCGTGCGCCTTGGGTGAAATCATCCGTTCATTGGCCGCCCGGCTTGGCGGTCACCCGCCCTGCGCGTAGGTCGGAAGCAGGCGCAAGTCCTCACCAGTGGCGACACAGGTAATGGCCGCCGGTTTCGGTTGGCGAAGTGGCGTAGGGTCGATCCATGAGAAAGGGGCTTCCTTGGGCATCGGCGTGGGTGCGTGGCGCTTGCCTTATGCATGAGTGGTGGCGCTATGATATCGGCTTTGCACGCCACGACAAGGAGCGTACGTGATGCCTGGCATTGCCGATGTAGCGACAGAGTTCGAAGCATTCATGAAGTCCTGGGAAGACGAGCGCGCTGATCTCCCGTCTGCCATTGGCGCTCTGGCCAATGGCTTTGAAGGGTGGCTGAAATTCGAGTTCTACCTGTGGCTTATTCGTGAACGCGGCCTGCGTGGCCCGAGTGATACGCACTACAGCGATGTGGGCGTTGAGTACAAGGTGGCACTCGACCAGCGATGGTCAGCCATGGATTGCAAGACCAAGCAATGTGATCTCTGGATACGCGACCAGGATGGAAGCCGTTACCACTTCATCGAGCTCAAGGTGCCGTTCTGCAACGCCAACAAAGGCAAGATGTTCGCCAGTGCCAGCAATGACTTCTGGTACATGAGCAGGCTCAAGGCCCAGGCCGAGAAAGCAGCGACAGGCAGCGTGATCATTGTCGGTGTGAATTTCGAACAGGCGCAGTGGAAGGCGCAGGTGGCGACCGTCGAGACCTCTGCGGGAGACCTTCGCCACACCACGCGTGCCGGTGGTGAGGTATCTGGGGCGCAGGGGCTGCGTTGGGCAGTGTTGACCACCCACTACCCAAAGGTATCGGCCGCCGTGGGCGAGCCTGTTTCTGGCTGATCATGGAACACAGATAGCCCACCTGCACAGGAGTCAAAAAGCATCGCGTTTCATCAGGGGCGCACGGCGTGTTTGCCTCCTTCCCTTATTTACCCCAGTTGATCGGGATGGCCGGTTTACGTGGTATCTATCGCTGCTGGCTCAGTCGATTCAGGCGAGGCAGGTTCCCCGTTCTGATCATTGAGCGCGTCAGGCCAGACTAGGTGATAGTCAATACCGGGTTTTCTTGCGCTATCGTCGGTTTGGTCAACGGTTTGCTGCTGCTCGGTATGTACCAATCCGGTCCAGCTCACGCTTGAGTCGGTCACGGTCGAGGCTGGCGAAGGGCAGGGCGAAGAACGCCCGGCAACGCTGCTCGATGTGTGCCAGGGTGGCGTCGAACGCATTGTTCAAGGCCTGCTCGTCGCCCACCACCTCGGAAGGGTCCTCCAAGCCCCAATGGGCTTTGAGCGCCGGACCGAAGTACACCGGGCACGTTTCGCCGGCCGCCTTGTCGCACACGGTGATGACAATGTCCGGTGGGTCTTGCTCGAACGCTTCATTGCCTTTGCTGTACAACCCGTCGATGGCGATGCCGGCCCGCTGCAACGTGCTCAGGCTGCGTGGCAGCACCTGGCCCTTGGGGAAGCTGCCGGCGCTGACCGCTTCGAAACCGGGTGGCGCCAGGTGGTTGAACAGTGCTTCGGACAGGATGCTGCGGCAGCTGTTGGCCGTGCACATGAACAGGACTCGCATGGGTATTCCTCGTCAGAGGCTCAGGCGCAGGGCCAGGGCCGAAAGGGTGAGCAGCAGGACCGGCAGGGTCAGCAGCAGGCCGACCTTGAAGTAATAGCCCCGTGTGATGCGCATGCCCTTGCGCTCCAGCACATGCAGCCAGAGCAGGGTGGCAAGGCTGCCGATGGGGGTGATCTTGGGGCCGAGGTCGCAGCCGATGACGTTGGCGTAGATCATGGCTTCGCGTACCACGCCCTCGGCGGCACTGGCCTGGATCGACAGCGCGCCGACCAGCACACTGGGCATGTTGTTCATCACTGACGACAGCAGGGCCGCGAGCAGGCCGGTGCCCAGGGTGGCGCTCCACAGGCCCTGTGCCGCCAGGCGGTCGAGCAGTTGGGTGAGCTGGTCGGTGAGGCCGGCGTTCTTCAGGCCGTAGACCACCAGGTACATCCCCAGCGAGAAGATCACCACCTGCCAGGGTGCTTCGCGCAGCACGCGGCGAGTTGAGATGCGATGGCCGCGGGCGGCGACCACGAACAGCATCGCCGCGCACACCGCCGCCACGGCGCTCACCGGGATGCCCAGCGGCTCCAGGGCGAACAGCCCGACCAGCAGCACCAGCAGGCTCCAGCCGCCGACCAAGAAGGTGGCGCGATCATGGATCGCCGCCTCGGGGGCCTTCAGCGCATCGAGGGCGTAGTGCCGCGGCAGGTCGCGGCGGAAGTACAGCCACACCACCACCAGGGTGGCGCAGACGCTGGCCAGGTTCACCGGCACCATCACCGAGGCGTACTCGGCGAAGCCCAGGCCGAAATAGTCCGCCGAGACAATGTTCACCAGGTTGGAGACCACCAGCGGCAGGCTCGCGGTGTCGGCGATGAAGCCGGCAGCCATGACGAAGGCCAGGGTGGCGGCGGGGGAGAAGCGCAGGGCCAGCAGCATCGACATGACGATGGGGGTGAGGATCAGCGCGGCGCCGTCGTTGGCGAACAGTGCCGACACCGCCGCGCCCAGCAGTACGCAGAAGGCGAACAGGCGGTGGCCGCTGCCATTGGCCCAGCGCGCCACATGCAGGGCCGCCCATTCGAAGAAGCCGGCTTCATCCAGCAGCAGGCTGATGATGATCACCGCGATGAACGTGGCCGTGGCGTTCCAGACGATGGCCCAAACGGTCGGGATATCTTGCATGGACACTGCGCCCACGGCCAGGGCGATCAAGGCGCCGAGGGCGGCGCTCCAACCCACGCCCAGGCCCTTTGGCTGCCAGATTACCAGCACCAGGGTGAAGACGAATACCGCGATTGCAATCAGCATGGAGGACGTTCCAGGTGGGTCAGCAGCAACGGGCGGCGCGCACCGGGCGGCCGTCCATGTGCTGCAGGCGGGTGGCATTTTCGTGCAGCCAGGCCTGGTTGGCCTGGAGGGTCAGTTGCAGCAGGTCGTGCACCCAGCCGGGGAGCAGCGGGTCGAGGTGGTAATAGACCCACTGGCCCTGGCGGCGGTCCTTGAGCAGGCCACAGTTGCGCAGTTGGGCGAGGTGGCGGCTGACCTTGGGTTGGCTGTCGTCGAGGGCACACATCAACTCGCACACGCACAGCTCGCCGAGTTGGGCGATGAGCAGGGTGGCGCGGGCGCGGGTTTCGTCGGCGAGGCATTTGAAGACGTCGGGGGGCGTGAGCATGGCGGTGATTCTTGATATGGAAATTCGAATATACGGATTTCCATATATCTTGTGCAAGAGGCTGTCGCGATGCATTGCTCAGGCATGACGCCTGTAGGAGCGGCTTCAGCCGCGATCAACCGCAAGGCGGATGCCATGCGCCGCGCCGCCTGCATCGCGGCTGAAGCCGCTCCTACAGAAAACCCAGGAATGCCTTGTCGAGCTTCTCGCTGCAACCTGAGGGCAGGTCGGGGCGGGGGAGTTTCATCAGGCTGCGCAGGATCACCCGGTGCAGGCGCAGGTCGAACGTACGCCGGGCATAGTTGCCTTCGCACACCCAGGCTTGTGGGGCGATGGCTTCGCGCACCCGGTCACGGAATTGCCCGGCGTCAGGTTCGACTTGCCGCTGCCGGCATTGCCCAGAATCACGATCCGTTGCATCAAGGACGTCCTGTCGCGCAAGAAAAAGGACGGCGGTTTTGCGGGTTTCGCGAAGGCTGTCAATGGCCATCAGCGGCGGTAATAGCGATGGTCATCCTCGTAGCGATGGCGCAGGGCGCGATCGTGATGGCGCTCCCAGTATCGCTGGCGTTCCATCTCCCGGCGGTATTGCTCCCGGCGCCATTGTTCACGGCGCCACTGGTCTCTGCGCCAATCGTCGCGACGGTCATAGTCACGCCCGTCGCGCCAGTCCCGGTCATCGTGAGCCAGCAACGTGCTACCTGGCGTACCGGCCACGCTGGCCGTGGTCAGCCATGGGCTGCCAGTGGCGTGGCCCGGTGCTCGAGCAGCCGCGACTCCGGATGTGAAAACAGGGGCTGGAGTCTTCATTTGCGCGGCCGACGCCGAACCCGCCGCCGCGAGCGCGAACAAGCCAAGGAGCAGTATCCGTGGGGCATGTAGTTTCATGGAGAAGACAACCTCTGAATGACAGTGGATCGTGGCCGCCTGGCGGCACCGCACGGTCGTGCCATGCGTACCCACATAGACCGGAAACGTGCAAAAAGTTCTGCCCCGCCCTTAGATAAATAGTCAGCGAACTCAATGCGTTGCGCGTTGTCGCGACGACCGTGGCGCCAACCGTCGGACGGCTGCTGGCGTGCCGTGCTGGCGTGCACTAGCGTTCAGGCTTATAGCCCTCGGCCATCATCGCACCGGGCTGCCGGGCAGGGATGTCAGTCACGCACCGTCGCTGCGGGGTCAACGCCCATCATGCCGCACTCACTCCCAGACCCGACCCGGCGCCTGGCGTACCAGGCCAGCGCCCCGATATTCCAGGCCTTCGTGCAACAGGCGCAGCGTTGGCCCGAGGCCACGGCGGTCACAACCCAGGACCTCGCCTGCAGCTACCAGCAGCTCGAACGCATCAGCCATGGCATCGCCGCGTATCTGCTGGCGCTCGGGGGGGCTGCGGGCGACCGGGTCGTGATCGTCTCCAGCCGTTGCGCGGGCCTGGTCTATGGGCTGCTAGGCGCCTCCCGCGCCGGGTTGACCTTCAGCGTGGCCGACGCGGCTTATCCGCCTGGGCGCATCGGGCAGATCATCGACCTGCTCCGGCCGGCCTTCGTGCTGGTGTGCGGCAGCGCGGAGGTTGCACTCGACCCGCAAGGTCCGCACGTCATCAAGGTGCCGGAGGCCCCGGACGTGGCGTTGCGGCAGTTTGGCAATGCCGCGCTGGACTTGCCCGAGGTCGACCCGGCACGCCCGGCCTATATCACGTTCACTTCGGGCAGCACGGGCGAGCCGAAGGGTATCGTCACCCACCATGCGCCGTTGGTGCACTTCGTCCGATGGCATGTCGAGCGCCACGGTTTTACCCGCGACGAACGTTTCTCCATGGTGTCGGGGCTGGGGCACGACCCGGTGTACCGGGATGTGTTCACGCCATTGTCGATCGGCGCGCGGATTGCCTGCCCGGCCCAGGCGACCCTGACCGACCCCCAGGCATTGGCAACCTGGGTATACGACGAAGGCGTCACGGTCATGCACCTCACGCCGCCGTTGGGCAGGTTGATCGAAACCGGCGCCACGCTCGCGGGCCTGACGCTGGAGCGCCTGCGCTACCTGTTCTGGGGGGGGGACGCGCTGAGCCCGGCGTTGCATCAGCAGATTCGCGCCGTCGCCCCCCAGGCTGCCAGCGTCAATTTCTATGGCACCACTGAAACGCCGCAGGCCATGGCGTTTCACCCCATCGAGGCACCGCCGGCCACAGGTCGCATCCCCTTGGGCAAAGGCATCGACGACGCCCAGTTGCTGGTGCTGAACGAGGCCGGGCAGTTGGCGGGCGAGGGCGAAGTGGGGGAGATCCTGATCCGCAGCCCCTACCTGTCGCTGGGCTACTGGGGGGACGTGGCGCTGACCGGCGAAAAGTTCGTGGTCAACCCGTTCACCGGTGACGCCAGGGATATCTGCTATCGCACCGGCGACCAGGGCACCTACCTGCCCGACGGCAGTGTCGACTTTCTGGGGCGCGCCGACAGCCAGGTGAAGATCCGTGGTCACCGCGTCGAGCTGGCCGAGATCGAAAGCACCGTCGCGCGTCATCCGCAGATCCGCCAGTGCGTGGTGCTGGCCTTGAATGAACATGGCGCGACAAAGCTGGTGGCCTGTTGCGTGGCGCGTCAGGCGGTGTCGAGCGCCGAGCTGCGCGATGCGTTGGGTGGCCAGTTGCCGGACTACATGGTGCCGGCGCAGTGGTTGTTCGTGGCGTCGGTGCCGCTCACACCCAATGGCAAGGTCGACCGGCGCGCGCTGGCCAAGCTCGTCGACACTGCGCGAGCAGCACCCACCCAACCGTTGACACCCCTGGCACAGCAATTGAGCGAAGCCTGGGCACGGATACTTCAGGTCCCGAGCATCGACAGCAGCCTCACCTTCGTCGAGCTGGGCGGTGACTCGCTGACCTTCGTCCAGGCCTCGATGGCCCTGCAGAAGCTGATCGGCCAGTTGCCGCAGCGCTGGGAGATGACCCCGGTGCAGGAGCTGGCGACGCTGGCGGTCGAGCCCGGCGCTGCGCGCCGGGCAACGCGGGCCATGGAGGTACCGGTCCTGTTGCGCATGCTGGCGATCATCCTGATCGTCGCCGGGCATTTCGGGCTGTTCGGCGGCTGGATGGTGACCGGCGACACGGCGACGCTGTTCCTGATTTCCGGCCTCAGCCTGGCGCGGTTCCAGCTGCAGGCCATCGAGGAACGGGGCGATGCCCGCGCCTTGCTCCGGTCGGTCGCCGCCATCGCGGTACCGACCGTGCTTTACACCGTGCTGATCCAATGCGTGTTCGACCGCCTGCACTGGCAGTCACTGCTGCTGGTGTCCAACTGGTTCGCCCCTGAGCAGGTTGGGGTCTTCAATTATTGGTACATCGAAGTGCTGGTGCAGATGATCCTGCTCATTGGCCTGGTGCTGTCGATCGGGCGGGTGCGCAGGGCGATCCTGGCCGACCCGTTCCGTAGCCTGGCGCTGGCGGCCTGTGCGTTGCTGGTGGCCGATGTGTTGATCACGCTGTTCGTCTACGACGCCAGCCCGTTGTACAACCGGGTGCCGCAGCACTACCTGGCGATCACCGTGTTGGGCATGGCGGTGCACTACGCCGATTCGGCGGCGCGCAAATGGGTGGCCAGTGCCCTGGCGGTGCTGGTGATCGGTGAACTCGATCTGTTCACCCTGGCCGGCTATGGGTGGGAGGCTACGATGATCAGGATGCCCATCGATATTGCCCTGCCGGCGGTGCTTGCGCTGATCTGGGTACGTGCCGTGCCGGTGCCGGCGCTGTTGGCGCGGGTCGGCACGCTGATCGCCTCGTCGACGCTGTTCATCTACTTGACCCACTACCAGTTCAAGTCCGTTGCACAGCGTGTCCTGGACCTGCCGGTGTTCGCGCTGCTGCTCTGCCTGGTGGGGGGCGTGGTGGTGGGGTATTGCTGGAACAGCGTGGTACGTTGGGTGATGACACGCCTGGGCAGGGGGCGCGCAAAGCGGCGTGTGGAGGCGGCCGAGCCCGTTGCCTGAAGCGCGTGCTGTTGGTTCCCGCGGGTGTTGCCGGTAAGATGCGCGCCCCTCAACGGAACAACCCCATGGCCAAAGACATCGACAACCCCTGCGTCTCGCTCTGCCAGCTCAACAGTGAACTGTGCGTGAGTTGTGGCCGGACTCGGGACGAGATTCGCAAGTGGCGGGGCATGAAACGCCCGGAGAAGATGGCGACCGTACAGCGCGCGGCCACGCGGATGAAGGCCATCGCCAAGAAGAATGCCAAGCGTCAGGCCTGACGCATCAGGGGGCACTGTAGGGGAGCCCCGAGGGCTCGAAGCTGTCCTGGGTGCTCATGCGGATATCGCGCAGCTTCAGCGTTTGCAGGTGGGACGTGTACAGGCCCTGCGCGCTGTAGTTGACCAGCAGCGAGCGACGACGGGCGCCAGTGGTGTTGAGACTGGCCGCGTGCACCAGGTCGACATCGAACACCAGGATGTCACCGGCAAGGCCCGACACGTGCACGGCGCGGGACTCGTCGCCGAAGTCGAAGGGCGGCTCGCCCGGCAGCGGGCGATGGCTGCCCGGGACGATGCGGGTCGCGCCGTTGGCGGGGCCATAATCATCCAGGTAAACCAGGGCACCCACCATGTCGCCCGGGCGTTGCGCGCTCAGGTCGCGGTGCAGTTGCTGATGACCGCCGCCAACGAGGGGTTCGCGCCCCTCCACTTGTGAGAGGAAGAAACGCTCGCCGATCAGCTCGCCAGCCGTCGCCAGCACGCACGGTAGCCGGCACACCGCCTGGATCAACGGGGCGCAGTCCAGTTGCGAATGACGCCAGTCCTGGCCACGTGGCACTGGCCATTGCGCCGAGGGTTTCACCCCGGCATCGAACACGGCGCGCAAACCTTCCAGCCAGGCCGTCGGAATCGCTTGGCGAAGCAGGGCATAGCCGTCTCGGTGCAGCCGTTCGCGTTCGTTCATCGCGTTTCGCAATCCCTGTCATCCGTGCGCCGGGCAATGGTAGTGGCTGGGGCGTGCTTTTGCGAGTGAAGCCAGGAAACACCAAACGCTTCTAGACTTGCGCTGATGGCGGGAACCTACTGGGAGTGCGGCGAATGCGCAGACTGTGGCGAAAGTACCTCGACCTGCTGGAAGCGGACCTGAGCACCAAGGTGTTCGACAACTTCAAGAACCTGCTGGTGTGCGCCTTGCTGTTCGCCGCGGGCACCGAGGCCATTCATGGCGACCACCAGATCCTGCTAGGGCTGTGGGTGTCGAGCACGAGCGGCTGGGGGCTGATCCTGGTGTCGGCGTTGCTGTTGCTGCTCAACGTCAGCGACACCTTGCACCGCTTGGCCAAGCTGCCCTACCACACCTTGTTGCAGGTGCTGCTGTGCCTGCTGTACCTGATCCTGGCCTCGCGAGTAGTGGAGATCGTCTGGAGCTTCCGCGCCGCCTAGAACAGCGCCTTGGGCATGAACACCAGCCTGATCGGCACGTCGTGCTTGTAGGTGGCCGCCGCAGGGCCGGCGTCGGCCGTGAAGTCCGGGTGCCAGGCGCGCAGTTCATGGTCGGACAGCCATTCGAGTTGCAACTGGTTCTCCGGCGCCGCCGTGTCGAACTGCACCAGCGGGTTGAGCGCCGACTGGCATTCGGCCGATTGGCCGGGCTCGAGCACCGAGACCTGGAGCTTTTCGCTCCAGGTGAGCGCGCCGCTCTGCGGGCACTTGCGCACTTCGACGTGGTAGCGCCCGTTTGGCGAGGGCAGGTCGGCGACGATCTGGTCGGGGCCGCAGGCGGCCAGCAGGACGGAAGACAACAGCAGGGGCAGGGCGGTCTGGTTCATTGCGGCACTCCGTGCGCCTTGGCGCCCGACCGGCGGTATGCCGGGCAGGCATCGTCGTGATCGAAGGAAACCATAGACCAGGGCGGCGGGTCTTGGGAGCGTATTGGCCCGGCCTTGCCGGGCATCGCCAGCAAGGCAGGCTCCTACAGGTGAATCACTGGCCGCTGTCGGATGGCCGCGTCTGGCCAACACTTCCCGGCAAAAATCCCGGATAATGCCCGCCGTTCATTTGTTCCCGCCCGCTTTCTGGTACCCCCGCGCATGGAAATCAAGGTCAATTTTCTCGACAACCTCCGTCTCGAAGCCAAGTTCGACGACTTCACGGTGATCGCCGACCAGCCGATCCGCTACAAGGGCGACGGCTCGGCCCCGGGGCCGTTCGACTACTTCCTGGCGTCGTCGGCCCTGTGCGCGGCGTACTTCGTCAAGCTGTACTGCCAGACCCGCGACATCCCCACGGAAAACATCCGCCTGTCGCAGAACAACATCGTCGACCCCGAGAACCGCTACAACCAGATCTTCAAGATCCAGGTCGAGCTGCCCGAGGATATCTCCGAGAAGGACCGCCAGGGCATCCTGCGCTCGATCGACCGCTGCACCGTCAAGAAGGTGGTGCAGACCGGCCCCGAGTTCATCATCGAGGAAGTCGACAACCTCGACGCCGACGCCCAGGCGCTGCTGATGCCGGTGTCGGACAGCACCACCTACATCCCGGGCAAGGACCTGCCGCTGGAGCAGACCATCGCCAACATGTCGGCGATCCTGGCCGGGCTTGGGATGAAGATCGAGATCGCCTCGTGGCGCAACATCGTGCCCAACGTCTGGTCGCTGCATGTGCGCGACGCGCAGTCGCCGATGTGCTTCACCAACGGCAAGGGCGCTACCAAGGAAGCCGCGCTGGCCTCGGCGCTGGGCGAGTTCATCGAGCGGTTGAACTGCAATTTCTTCTACAACGACCAGTTCTGGGGCGAGGACATCGCCAACGCGCCGTTCGTGCACTACCCCAACGAGCAGTGGTTCAAGCCCGGGCCCAAGGATGCGCTGCCGGCCGAAATCCTCGACGAAAACTGCCTGGAAGTCTTCAACCCGGACGGCGAGCTGCGCGGCTCGCACCTGTACGACACCAACTCGGGCAACAAGGATCGTGGCATCTGCTCGCTGCCGTTCGTGCGCCAGTCCGACGGCGAGACGGTGTACTTCCCGTCCAACCTGATCGAGAACCTGTACCTGAGCAACGGCATGAGCGCCGGCAACACCCTGGCCGAGGCGCAGGTGCAGTGCCTGTCGGAAATCTTCGAGCGGGCGGTCAAGCGCGAAATCCTGGAAGGCGAGCTGTGCCTGCCGGATGTGCCTCAAGAGGTGCTGGCCAAGTACCCGGGTATCGTCGCCGGCATCCAGGGGCTGGAGGAGCAGGGCTTCCCGGTGCTGGTCAAGGATGCGTCGCTGGGCGGCGAGTTCCCGGTGATGTGCGTGACCTTGATGAACCCGCGCACCGGTGGCGTGTTCGCCTCGTTCGGCGCCCACCCAAGCTTCGAGGTGGCATTGGAGCGCAGCCTCACCGAACTGTTGCAGGGGCGCAGCTTCGAGGGGCTGAACGACCTGCCGCAACCCACCTTCGAAAGCCACGCGCTGACCGAGCCGAACAACTTCGTCGAGCACTTCATCGACTCCAGCGGCGTGGTGTCGTGGCGCTTCTTCAGCGCCAAGGCCGACTTCGAGTTCGTCGAGTGGGACTTCAGCGGCCATGGCGAAGATTCCAACGTGCAGGAGGCGCAGACCCTGTTCGGCATCCTCGAGGGCCTGGGCAAGGAGGTGTACATGGCCGTGTACGACGACCTCGGCGCCACCGCCTGCCGCATCCTGGTGCCAGGCTACTCGGAGATCTACCCGGTCGAGGACCTGATCTGGGACAACACCAACCGGGCGTTGGGTTTCCGTTCCGACATCCTCAACCTGCACACCCTCGACAACCGTTCGCTGAAGCTGCTGCTCAAGCGCCTGGACAATGCCGAGGTGGACGATTACACCACCATCACCACGCTGATCGGCGTCGAGTTCGACGACAACACGGTGTGGGGCCAGCTCACCATCCTCGAGCTGAAGTTACTGATTCACCTGGTGCTGCAGCGTTTCGAGGAGGCCAAGGAGCTGGTCGAGATGTTCCTGCAGTTCAACGACAACACCGTCGAGCGCGGGTTGTTCTACCAGGCGCTCAACGTGGTGCTGGAGGTGGTGCTGGACGATGAGCTGGAGATGGCCGACTACGAAGCCAACTTCCGCCGCATGTTCGGCAACGAGCGGATGGACGCGGTGCTGGGGTCGGTGGACGGCAGCGTGCGCTTCCATGGGCTGACGCCGACCAGCATGAAGCTGGAAGGGCTGGACCGGCACCTGCGCCTGGTCGAGAGCTACAAGAAGCTGCATGCGGCGCGGGCGCGCGCGGCTGGGTTGGTTTGAGGCAGTGGGTTGTTTCTAGGCGTTTGGCGGTAGTGTTGCAGCGTCTGTGAAATCGAGCGCCGCCCGCGCGGCGCATCGCGGCTGAAGCCGCTCCTACACCCGCCAGGGCTAACTGGCCCTGTAGGAGCGGATTTATCCGCGATGCGCCGCGTAGGCGGCGCTCGATCCCCAGTGCATTGCAAAGCCGCCAAGCACCTGCTCGCCATCACGCGATCAAAACCATCCAAATGAGCGCGACACTGCGCCACGCTTGCCAGGCCGACCCCAAGGTCACATGCTGACGGCCACGTCACCGTGCGTAACACGGATCGTTGTCGATGTTTCGACCAAGGAGGTCAAGGTGAAAAGAAAACTGCTGGCAGCGTCGGCGCTGCTGTGGATGTTCTCGCTGAATGCGCAGGCGGACTGTGCTGTGCTGGGGCCTTGGGAAGACCCTTGCTCGGGCGCGGTGCTTGGGCCAACGGTTTGCGTGTGCGAGCGTTGATCCCCGTTTTTCTTAAGACAAGGAGGTTATCAATGAAAAAAGTGATGCTGGCAGTGTTGTTGACGTGTGGTGTCTCGCTGACCGCCCAGGCGTCCTGCCCGGTGTTCGGGCCATCCAAGGACCCGTGCGCGGGGCCGGTGTTCGGGCCGTCGACCTGTGTCTGCCCTTGAGCTGACCAAATGATGTGAAAAAGGGCCGCTTTGCGGCCCTTTTGCATTGGCGAGGGTTACTCGGTGGCGGAGAAGGCGTCGTGATACTGCACTGTGCCTTGCGCCACTGCGCCGTCGAAGGCCAGGGCCTGGAAGTACTCGGCAGGGACGCCCGGCAGCGTCAGCCCCGGTTGGGGCTTGAAGCCGAACCTGCCGTAGTACGCCGGGTCGCCCAGCACCACGCAACCTACGCCGCCCATGCGCTGCAACTCGGCCAATGCGGCTTTCATCAGCAGCGACCCGATGCCTTGACCCTGGCGGGCCGGCAGCACCGAGATCGGCCCCAGGCCGAACCAGCCGCGTACGCCTGATGACAGGGTCACCGGGGAGAGTGCGACATGGCCAACCAGGGTGTCGCCCTCGACGGCCACCAGCGACACGCTGAGTTGCCCCACCCGGCGCAGGGCGTCGACGATGACGTGCTCGGTATGGCTGGCGTGTTCGGCGTTGGCGAAGGCCGCCTCGGTCAGGCGGTTGATGTTGCGGATGTCTTCAGGTCGTTCGTTGCGCAGCGTGATGTTCATATCCAATCGCTTTCGAGGGTTCTCAGGGTTGTTTTTGCAGGATGAACAGGTGATAGCCGTACTCGCCGAGGTGGCGCGCGTGGATCTCCAGTTCGCGGGTGATGTCGGCCAACGCCTGGGAGGCGAAGGCCGTGCTATCCAGCGTGGCCAGGCGTTGCCGCAGCGGACCGAGGTAGTTGTCCCAGGCCTGCTGGCTCAAGGGGAAGTGGTGCAGTACCCGGTAGCCCAGTTTGCCGATGGCGGTCAGGCGTGATGCCACGTTTTGCAGGTCGGGGTAGTTGGCCTGCCAGAATGCGCCGGCCTCCTCGGACAACACATCGGCGACGCGGACCAGGTCGCTGACCACCAGCACGCCCTGTGGCGCGAGGAACGCTTGCCAGTACTTCAGGGCCTGGGCGAAGCCCATGATGTAGGCGCAACCCTCGGCCCAGATCGTGTCGAACTGCCCGGGCGCGAACGGCAGTTCGGTCATGCTCGCGCACACCCGGCGAACGCGGTCTTGCAGCCCCTCGGCCGCGAGCGCGTCGCCCAGATGGCCGAGGTTGTGTTCATCATTGTCCAGCGCAGTGATGGAGGCATGAATGTGTGCTGCCAGCAGTGTGGTGGTGGCGCCTCGGCCGCAGCCGATTTCCAGCACCGTGTGTGGCGCGAAAGGCAGGGCCTGCAAGGCTGCCAGGGTGTCTTCGGGCGAGCCGGGCCCGAGGCGTTGAAGACCTTCGAGCAGGTGCTCGAAGTCGGCCATGTAGCGTTCGTGTTCGTTCATGTCTCTGGATAGCCATTTCAGGCGCAGGGCCTGTTTTTCGTTGAAGCCCTGCTTGCGCAGCCAGGCCAGGTGGGCGCCCGGCGCCTGGTGTTCGAGGGCCTGGTGCCAGGGGCGCATGGACGCAAGGCCCAGCATCGCGGCCAGCAGATCCCGCGATTGCTGGCGGGCGGCGATCTCTTCGTCCAGCGTGCGCAGGCGGGCGAGCAGGGCGGGCCTGTCGATGCGCGCCTCAAGGCAGGCCTGGCATTCCTTCAGGGTCAGGCCACCGGCCTGCAACTGCTGCAACAACCGGAGTTGCTGCAGGTCTGCATCGTTGTAATGGCGGTAGCCGTTGGCCTCGCGCCGGGATTTCATGAGCCCGATTTTTTCGTAGTAGAGCAATGTGGAGCGGCTCAGGCCTACCAGGGTCGCCAGTTCGGAAATGCGGTACATCGGCCTTCACCTCATGCAGTGGGTGGTGACCTTAAACTATGAAGTTATAGACAGGTAAAGCAGGAAACGAGGGGGTTTGTGGGGAGAGATATGGCGTCCATGAGATCGAGCGCCGCCCGTGCGGCGCTTCGTTTCAACCTGCCATGGCCTCACAGGTGTGGCACGTTTTGTAGGAGCGGATTCATCCGCGATGCGCCGCGTGGGCGGCGCTCGATCTTGAGAACGCTGCAAGGCTATCGCCGAGGCTGTGCTATCACTACAAGGTTGCACATGGAGGCCTGGGAGCTTGCGATGAGTCGCCTGCAGTGGCTGAGCTTCGTGCTGTCGCAGTTCCCCTATACCCGGCCCTGGGGCGAAAGCCTCAACGTGCACCTGCCCGGGACCCTGGCGAGGGCAGCGAAAAGAACTGACCCGCCATCCACTCACACGCTGCGCGTCAGCCCACCATCGACCTTGATGTTCTGCCCGGTGATGTAGGCGGCGCCGTTGCTGGCCAGGAAGGCGATGGTGGCGGCGATCTCCTCGCTGGTGCCGTAGCGCTTGAGCGGCACGCTGTCGCGGCGCTGCTCGGTGGCCGGCAGGCTGTCGATCCAGCCGGGCAGGACGTTGTTGATGCGCACGTTGTCGCCGGCGAACTCGTCGGCGAAGATCTTGGTGAACGCCGCCAGCCCCGAACGGAACACCGCGGAGGTGGGGAACAGGGCGCTGGGTTCGAAGGCCCAGGCGGTGGAGATGTTGATGATCACCCCGGCCTTCTGTCGCTGCATGATCGGCGTCACCAGGCGGGCCGGGCGGATGACGTTGAGCAGGTAGGTGTCCATGCCCTTGTGCCAGTCCTCGTCGCTGATCTCGAGGATCGGCGCGCGCGGGCCGTGGCCGGCGCTGTTGACCAGCACATCGATGCGCCCCCACTTGGCCATGACCGTATCGACCAGGCGCTGCAGGTCTTCCACCGACTGGTTGCTGCCGGTGACGCCCACGCCGCCCAGTTCATCGGCCAGGGCCTCGCCCTTGCCCGACGACGAGAGGATCCCGACCTTGTAGCCGTCGGCGGCCAGGCGCCGCGCCGCGGCCGCTCCCATGCCGCTGCCACCGGCGGTGATGATCGCTACTTTTTCGACTGACATGCTGCCTCCAGGTAAATGCCTTGACTGAGGCTGTAACCCTAGCAGCACAACGTGGGGCGAGGGAGGCAGCCGAGCTTTGCGGAGCCAGTAGCTCAGCTATCGGCTACCTGTTGCAGCAGCCAGGCCTTGACCCGCTGCAAGGTCGCCGGCTGTCGGGGCTTGCGTGGCCACACCAGGTAGAACGCCTTGTCCAGGCGCAACCGTTGGGGGAAAACCTGCACCAGCCTGCCTGCGGCGAGGTCGGCCGCGACGAAGGCATGGCTGGCCAGGCAGATGCCCTGGCCGTTGACGGCAGCCTCGATGGCCAGGGCGGTCTGGTTGAAGCGCATGTGCCTGGCGCTGGCCGGGGCGTGCCCGGGGTAGAGGGTGGCGGTGAACTGGGGCCAGAAACCGTGGGCGTCATGCAGCCAGACGAAGTTTTGCAGGGCCTCGAAACTGTCTGGCAGGCCCTTGTCCGCAATCAACTGCGGGCTGGCCACTGCGACGATACGTTGCTCGAGCAGCAGCTCGGCGTTCAGCCCGGCGCCGAAGGGCGGCTGGCCCTGGCGCACGGCAAGGTCGACCCCATCGGTGTGGAAGTGCGACAGCCGGTCGGTGGCGAGCAGGCGCAGGTCGATCTGCGGGTTGTCCTCGGCGAACGCCCCCAGCCGGGGGATCAGCCATTTCGAAGCGAAGGTGGGGGTGACGCTGACCGTCAGGTGGGCCGGCGCTGGCTTGAGCAGGCGGGTGGCCTCGTCGATCATCGCCAGGGCGTCGCGCACGCTGGCGCTGTAGGCCAGGCCCGCGTCGGTCAGCCCCAGGCCCCGTGGCAGGCGCTCGAACAGGCGGATCTCGAGGCTGGCCTCCAGCCCGCGGATCTGCTGGGCCACCGCGGCCTGGGTCAGCCCCAGTTCCTCGGCGGCGAGGCGGAAGTTCAGGTGCCGGGCCACCACCTCGAACATGCGCAGGGCGTTGAGTGACGGCAATGATGGGAAACCGGCGGGCATGGCGATGGCTGTTCTATCGGCGGGAGCGTGTGTGCCGAGACTAGCCTCGATGCTTGGGTAAAGGAACCCATGCCAGTAGAAAAACCATCGCCTATACCGCGTACTGGGCAATGCCGTTGCCGAACGACCAGTTCTCCTTGCGCACTTCCACCAGGTTGATGAACACATCCTCCGGGCGCACGTCCGCCTCTGCTTTCAACCCTTCGGCGATGGCCTGGAAGAGGGATTTCTTCTGCTCGATCGTCCGCCCCTCACTGATGGTGAGCTGGATGAACACCTGGCCATCCGTGCGCGGGATGCCCAGGTATTCGCGGTCGTTCACCAGGCGGTCGTCGTCGTGCTCGGTGAGCACCTGGAAGTTGTCGTGCTCCGGCACATTGATCGTGCGTTTCATGGCCGCGAACACTACCTGCCCCAGCTTTTGCAGGTGCGTGCGGTCGGGGTGGCGGCGGATGTCGATGCGTACGAGAGGCATGTGCAGCTCCTTGAGGGTGGCAGACTCCAGGCAACAGCATAGACCCCGGCAGGAGCCAGCGAGGCTACCGCTTGGTCGCCTTGCCCCCCGGCACATGCAGGTACGACATCACGCTTTCGGTCAACTCGGTCGCCAGTTTCACCGCTTCCTTGTTACGCGCCATGACGCCGGCCACCAATCCTTCGATCAGCGCCAGCACGGCGATGTTGGAGCTGGTCAGCACCGGATGATCGGCGGGCGCATACAGCACATGGCGGGCGATCGGCGCCAGCGGCGAGGCGGGCGAGTCGGTGATCGCCAGCACGGTGGCGTTGCGCTCATGGGCGAAGCGCGAGAGTTGCAGGGTGTCCTGGGAGTAGCGGGGCAGGGAGATCGCCAGCAGCACATCCTGCTCGGTGATCGCGGCCAGGCGGTAGGCGGCGTTCTCGTTGCCGCCTTCCATGCTGATGGCGCAGGCATCCTGGCAGAACGGCACCAGGGTCGAGGCCGCCAGCCCGGCCAGGTATACGCTGTTGCCGAAACCGAGCACATACACCTTGCGCGCGCCGACCAGGCTGCTGATGAAGGCCTCGAAGGCCTCGGCCTGGTTGTTGCTGGCAGTGGTCGCCAGGTTGCTGGTGGCGCTCTGGATCTGCTCGTGCAGGCCAAAGTCGCCACCCGGGCGCTGGGCCAGTTCGTTGCGCAGCTTGTCCACCGGCGAGACCATCTGCTGCAGGGTCGTGACCAGTTCGCTCTTCATGCCGCTGTAGCCCCCCAGGTCGAGGGCCTTGGCCAGGCGATTGACCGCCGCCGGCGAGGTGGCGGTGGCCTGGGCCATTTCCTCGATGGTCAGGGTCGCAGCCTTCAGTGGGTGGCGCAGGATGTAGTCGGCGACCTTGCGCAGCGACGGCGGTAGTTCGGCCAGGCCCTGCGACAGCTTGCGCAGGACCGGCGAGGCATAGACGGTGGTGTTCTTCGAGTGGCTGGTCATCCGCGGCGAGGCTCCTGTAAGCGTGGCCGTAGTGTATCCCAAGGCACTTCCCGGCGCGGCGCCGGGAAGCGTGAGGGGTTACTTGAGGCTGCCGGCGAGGAACTGGCGCAGGCGCTCGGATTGCGGCCGCGCCAGCACCTCGCGCGGGTCGCCGCACTCCTCGGCCAGGCCCTTGTGCAGGAACAGCAGCTGGTTGGACACCTCGCGGGCGAAGCCCATCTCATGGGTGACCACGACCATGGTCCGGCCCTCCTGAGCCAGGTCCTGCATCACCTTCAACACCTCGCCCACCAGCTCCGGGTCGAGCGCCGAGGTGGGTTCGTCGAACAGCATCACCTCAGGTTCCATGGCCAGCGCCCGGGCGATCGCCACCCGTTGCTGCTCGCCACCGGACATGTGCGCCGGGTAGGCGTCGCGCCGGTGGCTGACGCCGACCTTGTGCAGGTAGTGTTCGGCCTTTTCACGCGCCTCCTTGCGGGCCACGCCCAGCACCTGTACCGGTGCTTCCATGACGTTCTCCAGCGCGCTCATGTGCGACCACAGGTTGAAATGCTGGAAGACCATGCTCAGCCGCGAACGCAGCCGTTGCAACTGGC
The DNA here is from genome assembly GCF_018417595.1 of Pseudomonas entomophila. Lineage (NCBI taxonomy): Bacteria > Pseudomonadati > Pseudomonadota > Gammaproteobacteria > Pseudomonadales > Pseudomonadaceae > Pseudomonas > Pseudomonas entomophila. The sequence continues at coordinate 3,623,199 of NZ_CP070982.1, read as the reverse complement.
GCGGGTCGGCGGCGCGCAGCCCGCCACGCGGGCAATTGCGCAGTTTCAGCTGCTCGCCGTTGACCAGGATCTGCCCGGCGTTGGGTTGTTCGAGCAGGTTGATGCAGCGCAGGAAAGTGCTCTTGCCCGAGCCGCTGGAGCCGATGATGCTGATCACATCGCCGGCGTTGGCCTGCAGGGAGACGCCGCGCAGCACCTGGTGGTCGCCGTAGCTTTTATGCAGTTGCTGGATGTCCAGTTTGTTCATGTGTCGATTCCCCGTGGTGTCAGTCGCTGAGCAAGCGACCCTGGCGGATGGGTGTGCTGCCGGCGACCTTGGCCAGCCACAGGCCGGGCTGGGCGAAACGCAGGCGTTCGCGGGCGTAGAGAATGCCGTCGGTGCTGGCGCGGACCACGCTGTGGCGGTCGCTGAGCGGATCGATCACTTCGAACAGCGGATCGCCGACCCGCACCTTGGCCCCCAGCGGTTGCAGGAAACTGACCACGCCTGGGTGCTCGGCGTAGGCGTACTGGGCGCCGGCGAACGGCGTGGCCGGGCAGTGGTGATCGGGCGCGGCGGGCCACGGACCGTCGATCAGGCCCTGGTCGGCGAGGTAGCCGAGAATCTGCTCGGCGCTGGCCTGGCACTGTTCGCGCCCGGTGTCGGCCATGCCGCGCAGTTCGATGGTGGTGGCCACGCAGGCCAGGGGGATGTCGGCTTCGGGGAAGTACTCGCGCAGGCGCAACCAGGGCGCCGCGCAGGCTTCATCGAACGCGTCGCCCCCGGCGCCTTCGGCCAGCAGCGCCGTTTCGGCGCCCAGGCGCGCGGCCAGCGAGCGCAACTGCGGCCAGTGCTGGGGCATGGCGTAGAGCAGCATCACTGACTCGAAATCGCAGTGCAGGTCCAGCACCAGGTCGGCGTCGCAGGCGTGTTGCAGCAGCAGGCGGCGCAGGCCGTCGAGCTCGGACCTGGCCGGTGGCAAGTCGGCGAGCAGGTCGAGCATGGCCTGGCGGATAGTCGCCACGTTGGCGTCGCCATCGCCACCCAGCCGGCCCTGCAGGTGCGCCGCCAACGCTTCGGTCAATGCCGGGAAATCGCGGTTGAAATTCTTGCCGCTGTCGAACTCGAAACGGCCTTGGTGGGTGGCCTGGAACATCTGGCCGATGCCGATCGGGTTGGCCAGTGGCACCAACTCGATCACGCCGCTCAGCCGGCCCTGGGCTTCGAGCTCGAGCAGCCGGCGCTTGAGCTCGACCGCCACGCGCATGCCCGGCAGCTCGTCGGCATGCAGCGAGGCCTGGATATAGGCCTTGCGCGGGCCGTTGCCGAAGCGCAACACGCGCAGGCTGCGCTGGGTGCCGCAGGTGCTCCAGGGCAGAGTGTGGTCAATGTGCTGCATGGGAAGCTCCTTAGTGCTTGCGCGGGGCCAGGTAGGCCAGCCAGCGACGTTCGGCCAGCTTGAACAGGCGCACCAGCATGAAAGTCAGGACCAGGTAGATCAGCCCGGCGGTGATGAACGCTTCGAAGGGCAGGTAGTAGCGGGCGTTGAAGGTCTTGGCCGCGCCGGTGATGTCGACCAGGGTGACGATCGAGGCCAGGCTGGTGGTCTGCAGCATCATCAGCACCTCGTTGCTGTACTGCGGCAGCGCCCGGCGCAGGGCCGATGGCAGCAGGATGCGGCGGTACAGGGTCAGGCGCGACATGCCCATCGCGCGGGCGGCCTCCAGCTCGCCCCGGGGCGTGGCCCTGAGGCTGCCGGCCAGCAGCTCTGTGCTGTAGGCGCTGGTGTTGATGGCGAACGCCAGGCAGGTGCAGAAGGTGGCGCTGGACAGGTACGGCCACAGCGGGCTCTGGCGCACCGCCTCGAACTGCGCCAGGCCGTAGTAGATCAGGAACAGCTGCACCAGCATCGGCGTGCCGCGGATCACATAGGTGTAGAGCCAGGCCGGCGCGCGCAGCAGGCAGGAGCGCGAGACGCGCATCAGTGCCAGCGGGATCGCCAAAGCCAGGCCGCAGGCCAGGGAGATCAGCAGTACTTTCAGGGTCAGCGCGATGCCACCCAGGTACAGCGGCAGGTTCTGCCAGATCAATGGATAGTCGAGCATCATCGAGGGTGTCCTCTCACAGCTCGGCGGCTTTGAAGCCGACCGAATAGCGCTTCTCCACACCGCGCAACAGCACCAGTGACACGCTGGTCAGCAGCAGGTACAGCCCGGCCACGGCGAGGAAGAAGGTGAAGGGTTGGTGGGTGGCGTCGGCGGCGTTCTTGGCCTTGAACATCATGTCCTGCAGGCCGATCACCGAAATCAGCGCGGTGGACTTGGTCAGCACCAGCCAGTTGTTGGTGAAGCCCGGCAGGGCCAGGCGCACCATCTGCGGCACGCTGATCCGCCAGAACACCTGCAGGCCGCTCATGCCATAGGCCGCGCCCGCTTCGGCCTGGCCGCGGGGGATGGCCAGGAAGGCGCCGCGAAAGGTTTCCGACAGGTACGCGCCGAAGATGAAGCCCATGGTGCAGACCCCGGCGATGAACGGGTTGATGTCGATGTACTGCTCGTAGCCCAGCGCCAGGGCGATCCGGTTGACCAGGTCCTGGCCGCCGTAGAACACCAGCAGGATCAGCACCAGGTCGGGAATACCGCGCACCACCGTGGTGTAGACATCGCCCAGGGTCGCCAGCCATTTCAGCGGTGACAGGCGGCAGGCCGCGCCGATCAGCCCCAGGGTGATGGCCAGGGCCATCGCCAGCAGGGCCAGGCTGACGCTCAGCCACGCGCCGTCGAGAATGCTCGAGGCATAGCCGTGAAGCATGATGGAAGTCCTCGTCGGGCGGGGTTATTGGCCGTAGATGTCGAACGGGAAGTACTTGCTCTGCACTTTCTGGTAGGTGCCGTTGGCGCGGATGGCGGCGATGGCGGCGTTGAGCCGGGCCAGGTTGGCGCTGTCGCCCTTGCGCACGGCGATGCCGGCGCCGCGGCCGAAGTACTGCGGGTCGCTGATGTCCGGGCCGACCAGGGCGAAGCCTTGGCCCGCCGGGGTCTTGATGAAGCTCTCCGTGGTGTTGACGATGTCGGCGAGGGTGGCGTCCAGGCGCCCGGCCACCAGGTCCAGGAAGGCTTCGTTCTGCGAGGCGTAGCGCACCACTTCGACGCCGGCGGGCTCCAGTTGCTCGGTGGCGTAGCGGTCGTAGGTGGAGGCGCGTTGCACGCCGACCTTGCGGCCCTTGAGGTCGGTGACCGGGTCGTTGACGGTGCTGCCGGCCTTCATCGCGAACTTGCCGGGGGTGTGGTAGTACTTGTCGGTGAAATCGACCGATTTCAGGCGGTCTTCGGTGATCGACATGGACGACAGCACAGCGTCGATCTTGCGCACCTTCAATGACGGAATCATCCCGTCGAACTCCTGGATGACCCACTGGCATTTCACCTGCATCTGCGCGCACAGGGCGTTGCCGATGTCGTAGTCGAAGCCGGCCAGCTCACCTTCGGGGGTGCGGTAGGAGAACGGTGGGTAGGCGGCTTCGATGCCGATGCGCAGGCTGCCTTCGTCGGCTTGGGTGAGTGCGCTGCAGGCACAGAGTGCCAATGCGCCGAGAAGTCCGGTCTTGTTCATATTCTTGACTCCGGTGGGTGGGGCGGTGCCTGCCGTGGCCCGTTACGGGCGATGGATCAGGTGAGTCAGAAAATGACATGAAAAATTTCACAAATCAATATCGTGAAAATATTTGTGTCAGTCAGGCGACTGGCGGCCATCCGGATGTGCTTCGGACAAATGGATCAGCGCTTTCCCGCTGGTCTTGCCGGAGGCCGCGTGCTTGGCGTTTTATCCGAGGGTATGGCATAAAGCGCCATATCGGCCCACGCCTGAGGATTCCCCATGGCTACCCATAACGTGATCGTCCCCAACCCGCTCGAGCAGTCCATCGATGATCTCGTGAAAGCGGGTCGATATCAGAACTTCAGCGAAGTCGTGCGTGCAGGCCTGCGCATGCTCCTGGCCCATGAGGCTGCAGAATCGGCCAAGCTTGAAGCACTGCGCACGGCCACTTCCGCCGGGATCATGCAATTTGAATCTGGTGAGTATGACGAGGTCGATCCGGCAGACCTCGAGGCCTACCTCGACGACCTGGGCCGCCTGGCGAGCGCGAAGGCGTGAAGAGGCCGGTGGTACGCATCTCGTATCACGCCCGCACCGATATCGTGGATATCCTGCGTTATACGCAAGTGAAATTCGGCGCGGCTGCCAGGGTTCGCTATCAGGACCTCCTTCAGGCAGCGTTTCGTGCCATAGCGTGTGAGCCTGCACATGTTGGCAGTCCGGCGCGTGATGAGCTGTCGCCAGGGCTCAGGAGCCTGCACCTGTTCTTCTGCAGGCTGGAGGTTACATCGCAGAGGGTTGTCAGGCCGCGGCATATCGTTTTCTATCGCGCCGCAGCGGGCGAGGTCATCGAGATCGTCCGTATCCTTCACGACGCAATGGAGGTCTCCTCGCATCTGGAGCACCTCCATCAGTAGCTGCGGCACGAAGATGGCGGGTGTCAGCGCAAGCGCAACACCCGATCCAGCGACCATCTCCCGCCACCCCGGGCAACCAGCAGCAGGAGCAGGCCGGCCCAGGACAGGTGGGTGGGCCAGGCATCGGGGTAGACGAATATCTCGATCACCGTGGTCATCCCCAGCAAGGCCAGTGCCGACAGCCGAGTGAACAGGCCCAGCACCAGCAATAGCGGGAACAGGTGCTCGGCATAGGTCGCCAGGTGAGCCGCCAGCCAGGGCGACACCAGCGGCAGGGCATAGTCGCTCTGGAACAACTCATAAGTACCGGGGGTGATGGTGAGCAGCCCTTCGACCTTGGTGCGCCCGGACAGAAAGAAGATCGAGGCGATGCCCAGGCGCGCGACCAGGCACAACAGGCTGTCGCTCAACAGCCGTTGCAGCCAGTCGGCAAGGCGGTTCCAGTGGTGGCGCAAGCCATGGGCTGACGTGCTGGCGTGGGTGATGTCCATGACGGCTTCCTCAATCGAAGGTGAGTGGGCGAAAGACTTGGGCTTGCAACAACCGGCCAAGCAGGTCGTCGAAGTCCAGGTCGGGTTGGGCCTGTTCGGCGTGCAGCGACGCCTGTTCCAGCGACAGGCCAGAGGCACAGGCATCGAGAAAGGCGCAGCCTCCGAGGTTGATGGCCTGGTGGCTCACGCCTTCGCGGTCAGCGCTGAACAGCGCGCCTTCGCCGATCCAGGCGTGATCCTGCGGCCATGGCAGATGTTCGCGACCGTGCTGCCAGAGGCTGTAGGCCGGGTGCGCGTCGAACCACTGCCAGCGTACGCTGGCACGCGGACGCAGGTGGCTGCGAGCAAGGTCACTGGCAGTCATGCCCGCCAGGTTGGCCAGTTGCAGGCAGGGATCGTCGGGCGCGCTGAACGCTTCGTTCCAGGCGAAATCCAGACGGGCGACATCCGCCAGGTAGGCCAGGCCGTGAAAAGCCAGCAAATCATCGAGGAAGGCCGGGAACGCCGCGCCGTAGTGGATCAGCCGTGGGTCGCAGGGGGGCGACTGCTGGGCGTAGGCTACGGCGGCATCGTGCATCCATTCGGCCCCGACCAGCATCTCGATGCTGGGGAAGTTGGCCCGAAGCGCATCGACGCAGCCGGCCAGCACGGTGTTGCGGTACACCGCGAACGCCGCCTGCCCGGTGAGTGCCGCCAACTCCGGGGCAGGGCGCAGGTACAGGGCGTCGACGAACGCAGTCTGGAACTGGCCAAGGCTGAGGTTCATGGCAGGTCTCCGTTCAGGGCCGCCTGGGCGATGGCGCGCTCGGCCAGCAAGTCGTCGAAGGGGGGGATGTTGCCATCGCGTTCGATCAGGGTCGGCCGTGGGCCGATCCGCTGGATCAACTGCCGGTACAACATCCACACCGGCTCGGCGATACGGGCGTCATGGGAGTCGATCAACAGGGCACCCTGGTCGTCATGGCTGTGGCCGGCCAGGTGCACTTCGGTGATGGCCTGGGCCGGGAAGCGGGCGAGGTAGTCCTGGGCGCTGAAACCGAGGTTGTGGGCACTGACATGCACGTTGTTGACATCCAGCAGCAGGCCGCAGCCAGTGCGGCGTGCCAGCTCGCCAAGAAAATCGATCTCGTCCCAGTCGTGACCGTCCAGGTGCAGGTAGTGGCTGGGGTTCTCGATGGAAATGGGGCGCGCCAGTGCCTCCTGGGTGCGTTGGATATTGTCGCTGATGCGGGCCAGGGCCTCGTGGCTGCGAGGGAAGGGCAGCAGGTCGGGATGGTACTGGCCACGCCAGGTCGACCAGGCCAGGTGCTCCGACACCAGTGCCGGGCGTACCTGTTCGACCAGCAGACGCAGGCGGCGCAGGTGCTCGGCATCCGGTTCGGCGTCCGCCGCCAGTGACAGCGCGACACCGTGCAGCGACAGCGGATGGCGCTCGGCCATCCGTTGCAGCCAGGCAAGGCGTGGGCCGCCGACCATGTAGTTTTCCGGATGGACTTCGAACCACAGCCCGTCGGCGCGGCAGGCCCAGGCCTGGGCATAGTGCTCGGCCTTGAGCCCGAGCCCGGCGCCCATCGTCGTGCTCCCGTTCATGGTCGGCGGCCTCCGCTCAGGACTTGATCGGGGTGAGCGAACCCATACCGTTGGGGGTCTTGATCGACGTGCAGGTGCCGGTGGGGACGTTCTTCCAGTGCATGCCGTCGTAGTCTTTCTTGGCGCTGCCGGCGCAGGTGGTGCCGGCACCGGCCTTGCAGTCGTTCTTGCCGGCCATGGCGACGCCGTAGCATTTCTCCATGGTGGCGCCGGTGCCGGCGGGCTTGGTGTCGTCGGCCATGACGGTGCCGGCCAGTGCGGCGAGGGCGAGGGCGGCAGAGGCGAGGGCGAGGGTTTTCATGGTGGTGCTCTCCAGGGGAAGTGGCCGAGGCGGTTTACCGGCGGCTCATGGAGTAGTTCGTGGTGGGGGTGGATCGGGTTACAGGCTCAGGAAAATTATTTTTCTTTTGCCTTGAGATTGTCTGCGCCTACGCGATCGAGCGCCGTGCGCGGCGCATCGCGGATGAATCCGCTCCTACCTTGGCCATGATCGATCGGCCATGGATGTTCGCCTTGCGCTGCGCACCTGGAGGCCTTCACCGTTCATCCGCCACTTGCACCCGGCACGCTGGCAATGCTTGGATGAAAAGAAACCCACCGACGGTGTAACCCTGGCGGCCGATGCAACGAACTAACTCACAGGACGTGCTCAGCACCCGCGAATCGCAGTTGCAGGCCCTGTTGCTGCAAGGGCTGGCAGGTGACGCCGTCGCCTATCGCCAGTTCCTCTCGGCGTTGGCCGCCCATGTCCGCGGTTTTCTGCGGCGGCGCCTGCCCCAGCACCCGGCAGAGGTCGAGGACCTGCTGCAGGAGGTGTTGCTGGCGGTACACAATGCGCGCCACACCTACCAGGCACAGCAGCCGCTCACCGCCTGGGTGCAGGCGATCGCCCGCTACAAGCTGGCCGATCACCTGCGCAGCCACGCCCGTCGCGAGGCGCGGCACGATGCGCTGGACGACGACAACGAACTGTTTGCCGCCAGTGACGAAGCACCCGCCCAGGCCAGCCGCGACCTGGGCAAGCTGCTCGGGCAGTTGCCGGACCGCCAGCGCCTGCCCATCGTGCACGTCAAGCTGGAGGGCTTGTCGGTGGAGGAGACCGCGCGTATCACCGGGCTGTCCAGTTCGGCGGTGAAGGTGGGCATACACCGAGGCCTCAAGGCTTTGGGCAGGTTGATTCGAGGTAAAGGCAAAGATGAAGACCGATGATCTGATCGATCTGCTGGCCACCGCAGAGGGGCCGGTAGATCACCATGCGCTGACGCGGCGCCTGGGGCTGGCGCTGCTCGCCGGCATGCTGGGCGCGTTGCTGCTGACCGTGGCCCTCTATGGGGTGCGCAGCGACCTGGCCGAGGTGGCGCGCACGCCGCTGTTCTGGGCCAAGGTGGCGTTGCCCACCAGCCTGGCGTTGCTGGGCCTGTGGCTGACCCAGCGGCTGGCCCGGCCGGGTGTCAGGGGCGGCGCGCTGTGGGGGCTGCTGGGCGTGCCGTTGCTGCTGGTGTGGCTGGGCGCGGCCATCAGCCTGTTCGGTGCCCCACCGGAGGCGCGGGCCGACCTGATCTTTGGCCGCACCTGGCGTACCTGCGCATTGAATATCACCTTGCTTTCGACACCCGTCTTCATCGCCGTGTTCTGGGCCTTGCGTGGCCTGGCGCCGACCCGTTTGCGCCAGGCAGGTGCCGCTGGCGGGCTGCTCGCCGGCTCCACCGCGACACTGGTGTACTGCCTGCATTGCCCGGAGATGGGCATGCCGTTCTGGGGGCTCTGGTACCTGCTGGGGATGCTGGTGCCCACGGTGCTTGGCGCAGCGTTGGGGCCACGCCTGTTGCGCTGGTGATCCGCCAGGCTCAGCCCACCCGGGCGCGGTGGCGTTTCTTGCGGTACATGTCGCCGTCCGCGTGGCTGAGCAGGGTGTCGGCATCCTCGCCATTCTCGGGGTAGAAGGCCAGGCCGATGCTGCAGGACGGCATCCGCAGCGCATCGAACTCCGTGCTCAGCGGTTCGGCCATGGCCGCGGCAATCTGCTCCACTTTCTCGTGCACGGCGGCATCCGACGGAATGTCCGTCAGCAGCACGATGAACTCGTCACCGCCCATGCGCGCTACCGTGTCCGCTTCACGCACGCAGGCCTGCAAGCGCCGCGCGATGGTGCACAGCACGCGGTCGCCGGCCGCGTGGCCATGGCCGTCATTGATGCCCTTGAAATCGTTGATATCGAGGAACAGCAGCGCCAGCCGGCGCTGGTGACGCTGCGCCGAACGCAGGGCCGAAGCCAGCCGGTCATTGAACAGCGAGCGGTTGGTGAGGTGGGTCAACGGGTCGTGGTGGGCGAGAAAGCGCAGTTCGTGCTCGGCCTGGGCGAGGGCGGTGATGTTGCGCGCGACACCGATGCGCGCCCCCACTTCGTCGGACCAGAACGCCGCCCAGAGGATGTGCACGATACCGCCATCCTTGCGCACGTAGCGGTTGCGGAAATCGAAGTGGGGCGTGCCGCCCATGACCTTGACGATCGAGGCACGGGTGGCTTCCAGGTCGTCGGGGTGCATGTAGCGGGTGATCAGGGTGCCGGCCAGCTCGTCGGCGCGGTAACCGAGCAGCGCCTCGCAGGCATTGCTGACGAACACGATGGTGTCGTCCCGGTCGACCACGAACACGGTGTCGAGCATCAGGTGGATCAGCTTGGGGTAGAGCGCTTGCAAGTCAACGGGCATAGGGCGGGGCGTCCGTCACAAAGTGCTCGATCATGGCCCGATCGCGTGGGGTGGCTTGAGCGCTCCTGCAGGCCAGCCCGGGATTCCGTTCGCCGCGCGGGGAACAGCATACACAGGGTGGTGGTAGGGCCACCACACCACCCAGGATAAAAACACCGTGATCACCCGATGCAAGGCCAGGCAACTTCCACGCTACGGTAACGATACTTATAGGCTACTGCGCGCGCCGTTAGGCTGTCAGGCACCGCTGGAAGTTGTGAAACTTGCGGGGCCGCCGAAACTTGTCCAACTAAGAAACAGGGGCGGTGTTTCCAGACAATGCGGTGTGGCGAGTGCAGTGCTGCCCAGAGATGTATCGAACCAAGCCGCTCGGCATACATGCATATTTTCCATGTAAGGATGCAGAGGAAATTCATGCCATGGCTGAAGCGCAGGGCAAACGGGTGGGCTAGGACCTGGTGACGGAGGAGGAAGTCAGGTCCGCGAAGGAGGCGCTGTTGGCGAGTGCTACATTCAGGAAGTCGCCGCGCATGAGCCGACTGCTGGATTACCTGGTGGAGCAGGCGCTCAAGGCGTGCGCCCGCGACACCAGCGAATATGCGATCGGTATCGGGGTGTTCGACCGCGATCCCCGTTACTACAGCCCGGGAGAAGACCCGGTGGTCCGTGCCCAGGTCGGGCGCCTGCGGGCCAAGCTCAAGCACTACTACGCCGTTGGCGACAATACTGCCTCGCTCGAGATTGTCGTGCCACTGGGCTGCTACATGCCTGAATTTCGGCGGCTGCGCCCGGCCACCTGCGGGTTTCAGCAGGGCAGCGCCTTTTCCATCTGCCCGTTCCGGTGCGTGGCGCAGGCCGCCGAGTGGGAGTGTTTCGCCCAGGGGTTGCATGAGGAACTGACGCATCTGCTGTACAAGAACCTGGGCCGGCGAATCATCGTCGAGCCCGTTGGCATGGCACCGCAACCGGTGGCCGGCGGGCATCGCCTGGAGGGCAGCGTGCATGTCGATACGCAGCGCATCCGCACCAGCGTTCGCTTGATCGAGACGGCCACCGGCTGCGTGACCTGGTCGGAGCAGTTCAATGGCGAGGCTTACCTGGAAATCACCCACCAGGAAGCCCTGGCCTCTTCGATCTGCCAGGCATTGCAGGCATTTCTGAATACCCCGCAACAGGAACGGGCGTGCTTGCGGGGGTAATCGAAAGTTCGTCGTTAGTTACGGTAACGCTACTTATTGGCGCGGCGTTGGCTGTTTACGCTCCTCCCGAGTCACAAGGAAAAGCCAGGGATTGAAAGTTGCTATTCGGTGACTCAGGTCGTTGGCCGGCAAACACGCGGCCGACATATATCAAGGCGTTAAGGATCGACAGGTGAAACCATGACTACTTTTTCCATGGATTTTGATTTTACTACGGCCGACCAGAAGGCGGTGCTTGGTGCATTGCAGGCTCAGGGATACAGCCTGATGGCCTACAAAGGTGCGGTGGGGCCAAACCAGCTTACCGCCGGTGTGCCCACCTGGTTCTCCGTGCCGTTCGGCTCGATGTTCGGGCTGGTCGACATCGAGTACAACCCGCAATACAAGATCTATGTCACCACCCAGGGCAACATCGCCGCCAATACCACGATCCAGATGCAGTCGATTTCTGCGGAGATGTCGCTGGGCAGCGCGCAGACCTTCAACCCCGACGGCAGCTTCGTGTCGGGCGGCGTGTCGGGTGTGCCTGCCGACAGCCTGGGGCTGTTCAACAACCGGCCGGCCGGAACCCCACCATTGACCGTGGGCCTTGCGGGGCTGGTCACTACACCGAACGGTACCCGGTACCTGCCATTTTGCGCCTTCACCCTGAACCCACAAGGTTCGATCATGATGAAGCCACTGGACAACATCCTGATGGTGGCGGCGCAACAGAACCTGCAGTCGGGTAACGTGCAGGCCAGCGTGTCGGCGCCGGGTTGCACCTTCTCCTTCAATGCCAGCACCATCGAATACGACCTGCAGGTGCTGGCCAGTACCTTCGCGATCACCAACCTGCCCGGTACTCCAGCGGTACAGCCGGTAAGCTCTGGTTCGACGATCGGCACCATCGTCAACTCAGGCAGCTGAACACGTATCGATTGATGCCATGACACCCGTATCCACCGTTGGTGGATACGGGTGTTTTTACTTGGGAGAAGCCAATGAATCGATCCGGATTGAAGGGCCTGGCCTTCGCTTGGCTGCTCGCGGCGCTGCCTTGCAGCGCAGGGACACTGCTGCTGAACCTCAATGTCGACCTTCAGGCCAGGCAGTTCCTGGTGGCCAACAACCAGTACATCATCGTGGTGCTGCCCGACCCGGTTTCCGAGGGAGGCAATGTTGTTGTGTCCTACATCCTGCAGCCGATTGCCGATCAGACCACGCTGGTGTTCGACACCAGCCTCGCGGTCTATGTGTCTTACGTCCCGGTGGCGTACCCGGGCACAGTGACAATGCAGGCTTGCTCCGAGGCGCAGGCGGGCAATACCTACAGCTTCGATGGCAGGCAGGTGAACGGCGATGGCAGTGGCCTGGCGGGGTACGTCGGCATGTATTACGACGCACCGCAGCATGCCCAGCCGGTGGCCACGGGCGTGGCAAGTTTCATCTACCAGAGCGACGATGGAAAACCGGACAACCCGACGCCCGTCAATTACAACAGCCTCAACCCTTACCAGACGCGGTACACCCAGGTAACCGCGCCGACGGTCTGGGTGTTCGTCGCCAGCAATGTACCCGTTGGCAGCGTGCTGCCCCTGAGTGTGCTGCGGCCGGTGGCGCCCCAGACGATGAGCAAGTCGGCGCAGGCGTCGGCCAACGCGACGTTGCAGATGGGGCGCTATACCGTGGTGACCTTGAGCGCATCGAGCCCGCAAAGCGTCTATTTCGATGTGTCGATCAACGCCTTCGTGCCGGGGAACTATCCCGCGCAACCCTGAGTGGCCGAGGTTACGGTATCGATACTTACTCAGGTTTAGCGGGCCAATTACTGTCAGGGCGTGGGTAGCGGTACAGGCTGCACCGCCACCTGCATCCATCAACGAGACAGGGAAGGAAACCGAAATGACCGATGTCTATAGCGCCTCGCTGAACGCAGTGGTTGCAACCGGTGGTGCCTACACGGGCGGCAACCAGAACTACGCGGTACCCAACTGTGTGAACGCGGCGGGACAGACCCTCGTGGTCGACGATCGCTATACCTTGAGAGACGGCAATCGCCCGCAGATTTCCGTCAAGTGCCTCACCTTGGGTGGCGGGGCGGGCGGCGCGGCCGCCACGTTCCAGGAAGTGTGACCCTGTGCAGGCGCCGCCCCTCGCGGGCGGCGCCCGTACTCAGCGTGCGTAGATCCGTTTTCCGGCGAACCAGGTCTGCAGCACCTGGGTGTCGCGCAACGCTTCGGGCCCGACCGTCAGCACATCGCGGTCGAGCACGATCATGTCGGCCTGCTTGCCTGCCGCGAGCGAACCGACCTGCCGTTCCAGGCGCATGGCCCGGGCGGCATTGAGGGTGTAGGCCTGGAACATGGCCTGGCGGTCGAGGGCTTCATCGGCGTTGAGCACACCCTTCGGGCCCCTGCGGCTGATGGCCTGGTAGATCGCCTGCCAGGGATCGGGGGTACTGATCGGCCAGTCGCTGGCGCCGGCGATGGTCGCACCTTGCTTGAGTAGCGAACGGGCCGGGAAGGTATGCAGGAAGGCCATGGCGTTTACATATGGCTTGACCAAGTCGAGGTTGGCCGCGTCGGCGCTGGCCCAGTACAACTGCATCGAGGCGATCACGTCGAGCTGCCTGAAGCGCGGGTACTCCTTGGGGTTGACCATCTGCAGGTGGGTGATGGAGTGGGGGATACCGCTGCTGCGCTCGCGGCGGGCCTGGGCCACGCCGTCGAGGGCCACGCGCACGGCGCGGTCGCCGATGGCATGTACATGCACCAGCCAGCCACGGGCATCGGCGGCGCCTACCAGCGCGCCGAAGCGTGCGGGGTCGAGCAGCAACTCGCCGCGTTGCCCGGAGTTCTTGTAGGGCTCGAGCATGGCCGCGCTTTGTGCCGGCATCTCCGCGACGCCATCGGCGAACACCTTGATCCCGGGCAAGGTGAGGTTGCGCACACCGATGAACTGTTGGCGCACCTTGTCCAGTTGGTCGAGGTCGGCCGGGCCGGCCTTGGAGTCGGCCATCAGCAGAGCGGCGACATGGGCGGTCAGCTCGCCGTTATCCGCAAGCGCCTTGTACACCGGCAGCACGCCCAGGGAGTCGTTGTGCACATCGGCGCCCGGCAGCTCGTTGGCCAGCGGGTCCATCCAGCCGGTGACGCCGAGTTGCTTGTAACGGTCCAGGGCCAGCCGCCCGGCCGTCATCAGGGTGTCGTGGGTGAGGGCCGGCAGCAGGTCGGTGACCGGGTACAGGCTGGCATCGACCAGGAAGCCGTTGGGGCTGCCGTCCGGGTGCCGGCCCAGGGTGTTGCGGGCTTCGGCCGGCAGCGCGGCGAGGGTGCTGGCGTCGATCCCGGCGCGGGCGAGCATGGCCTGGTTGGCCCAGCCGGTGTGCATGTCGTTGGCGGCGAACAGCAGGGGTTGGTTGGCCCACTCGCCGTGGTTGAAGCGTTGCTCCAGGGCGGCGATGTCGTCCCAGTAGGTGGGGGGCAGGCCGCCGACGCTGAGGAACTCGCCACGCCGGGCCTTGCCGTCGTCGCGCCACTGGCGCAGGCGCTGTTCCAGTTCGTCGAGGGGGATCTGCACGCCAGCCAGGTCGGCCAGCGCCAGTTGCAGGCCGCCCTTGATGGCGTGGGAGTGGGAGTCGAGCAGGCCGGGCATCAGCACCTTGCCGCCGAGGTCGATGAGCTGGGTGCCCGTAGTCTTCAGGCGCAGCACGGCCGTGTCGCTACCCACCGCGACGATCTTCTCGCCCTCCACCGCCACCGCCTGTTGCAACGGCTGGCCGGGCTCGGCGGTGTAGACCTTGGCGTTGTGCAGGATCAGGTCCACCGCCGCCAGGCCGGGCAGGGCGGTGCAGGCCAGGCCGGCGCCGAGGGCTATCTTCAGGAGCTGCTTCATTGGCTGCCTCGTGCTTTCTTGTGATGAAGAGGCAGGCTAAATCGCAGGCCGGGGGCATTAAACGCGCGAACAGGCACAACTTTTTTCCCATACGGGAAACAATCGTACGCTTACCTTGTGGTGCGATCTTGAGATCGAGCGCCGAAAGGCTGTCGCCGAACACCTTCAACGCCCTGAATTGCCGTCAATCCAATTCTCCATGGATACTGCCCCGCGCCCCACGCCTGCAGAACAGGAAACAACCATGGACAAAATGACGGCCCTGACCATTTTCGTCGCCGCCGCCGAACACGGCAGCTTCAGCCGCGCCGCCGAGCAACTGGGCAAGACACCTTCGGCCATCACCAAGGCCGTCGCCCACCTGGAAAGCGAGCTCGGCGTGCGCCTGTTCGAGCGCACCACCCGGCGCATGGCCCTGACCGAGGCCGGCACGCTGTACCTCGAAGGCGCGCGCCAGGCGCTGATGCACCTGCAGCGGGTCACCGAGGAAGTGGAGCAACTGCAACACGAACTGCGCGGCACCCTGCGCATCACCGCGCCGCCGTCGTTCGGCCCGGCATTCCTCAACCAGGTGTGCTGCCGGTTCATGGACGAACACCCGCAGGTGCGCCTGGAGGTGAACCTCAACGACGCCAACGACGACCTGATCGACGGCGGCTACGACCTGTCGCTGCGCGACGGCCCTACCGACCAGCCCGAGCTGATCGCCCAGCCGCTGATCGAGAACCGTGTGATCCTCTGCGCCAGCCCCGACTACCTGGCGCGCCGGGGCAGCGCCATCACCCTGGAAAACTATGCCCAGCACGACTGGCTGCTGCTGCGCCACCCGCTGCTCAACCGCAGCTTCTGGTGGATCGAGCACGAGGGCCAGACGCTGCGGGTGCGCCAGCCCACGCCGAAGCTGGTGAGCGACAGCTTCGACTTCCTGCTGGCTTGCCTGCTCGATGGCCAGGGCCTGCAGTTCGTGCCCACCTGGAGCGCGGCGCCGTACCTGGCGCGTGGCGAGCTGGTGGAAGTGATGCCCGACTACTGGCGTTCCCTCAGTGCCTTCGGGCCCTGGGTGCATGTGCTGTACCTGCC
This sequence comes from Pseudomonas entomophila, assembly GCF_018417595.1. Lineage (NCBI taxonomy): Bacteria > Pseudomonadati > Pseudomonadota > Gammaproteobacteria > Pseudomonadales > Pseudomonadaceae > Pseudomonas > Pseudomonas entomophila. The sequence continues at coordinate 3,607,758 of NZ_CP070982.1, read as the reverse complement.
GCACCGGCGCAACACGCGCAAGGTGCAGGCCTTCATCGCGCTGCTGCACGCGCACTTGAAGACGCAGGGACTGCGCGGCTGAGTTTTTCCAGCCAGGCACAAAAGTTGTGCGGGGCGGGGCGATGATCGCGGAGGGGGCGCGCCGCTAGGCTGGCGCAGTTCCCACAGGAGTTTCCCCGTCGTGAAGATCCACACGTTCGTCAGTGATATCCGTGACCCTTCGGCACGCGGCCGCCAGATCGGCGAAGCCTTCGCCGAGCAGATCCGCCACACCACCCAGCTTTACCTGGACTTCTTCCCCCGTGTCGGCATAGCGCCGCAGCAGGTCCAGCGCATCGGCGAGAACAGCCTGGCCGCGCTGGAGGCCTGGAGCCCGGCGCTGGCCGCGGAAATCGCCGGCATGGCCACAGGTGCCGGATTGCCCCTGTGGCAGTTGGCGAGCCTGAACGCCCGCACCGAGGTGCTGGCGGCGCGCACCCGCCACAGCGAATGCTCGACCACCGTGCACGCACCGCGCGGTCCGCGCGCGCCGCAAACCCTGCAGACCTGGGACTGGCACGACAGCCTCTGCCCCCACGGCCTGATGCTGGCGCTGGACACCGAGCGTGGCCTGCGGGTCAAACTGTTCTGCGAGTTCGGCATGCTGGCCAAGCTCGGGGTCAACAGCGCGGGCCTGGGCCTGCACTTCAACATCCTCCACCACGCCAGCGACAACGCTCACGGCGGCGTGCCGGTGCATGCCATCGCCCGGCGCCTGCTGGAAGAGGCCACCGGCGTCGACGAGGCCATCGAGCTGGCGCGCTCGGCACGGGTCAGCGCGTCCACCGTGCTTACCGTGTTCTCCCGCGAGGACAAAAGCCCCCGTGCCGTGAGCATCGAGCTCAGCCCCGAACGCACCGCGCTGGTGCTGCCGGGCGAGGATGGCTGGCTGCTGCACACCAACCACTTCCTCGACCCGCAACTGAGCGAAGGCGAGCAGGTCGCCGACCGCGCCGACACCGAAGGCCGCCTGGCCCACCTGCGCCAGGTGATCGGCCAGATGGGCAGCCCTGACCTGCGTGCCCGTGCCGAAGCGATGTGCGGCGCGGCCGGCGACGCCGCGCCGATCTGCTTCCACCCGGACCTGGCATTGCCCGATACCGAGCGCTGGGAAACCTTGCTCAGCGTGGGCATCGATACCGAACAGTGCGCGCTCGACTATGTGGCCGGCACGCCGTTGCAACTGGCCAAGGCCGGCTTCCAGCGTTTCTGAGAACTACCGGCGCCACGCCCGAGCTGGCGCGGCGCCAACACGATGAGAACAATAACAATGCATGCGCACCCTGCGTCTTCCCGCTCCGCCTTGCGGACCTTCTGTGTCTCCGGCCTCGGCACCGCGCTGGAGTTCTACGACTTCATCATCTACGGCACCGCCGCCGCGCTGGTCTTCCCCCAGGTGTTCTTCCCCGGGCTCGATCACCTGACCGCCACCTTGGTGGCGTTCAGTGCCTTCGGTGCCGGGTTCTTCGCCCGGCCCCTGGGTGGCCTGGTGTTCGGCCATTTCGGCGACCGCGTCGGCCGGCAGAAGGTGCTGGTCACCACGCTGCTGTTGATGGGGTTGAGCACTTTCCTGATCGGCTGCCTGCCCAGCCATGCCAGCATCGGCGCGGCGGCCCCGGTGCTGCTGGTGCTGCTGCGCCTGGTCCAGGGCTTCGCCGCCGGCGGCGAGTGGGGTGGGGCGGCGCTGTTCGGCATCGAGTCGGCGCCCCCGGGGCGGCGCGGGTTGTGGGGCAGCTTCACGAGTATGGGCATCGGTGTCGGCGGTATCCTCGGCGCGGCGGTGTTCGCCCTGGTCAGCGCCGCGGCCGACGACAACCTGGTGGACTTCGCCTGGCGCATCCCGTTCTGGCTGGGCGGCACCCTGGTGCTGATCGGCCTGTACGCCCGGCTCAAGGCGCCGCCCGCCACACCCGCGCAGGCACCGGCGCGGGCGCCGCTGGCCGAGGCGTTGCGCCAGCGCCCACGGCAGTTGCTGCTGTGTACCGGGATCGCCTTTGGTTACTGCAGCATCGCCTACATCGGCAGCACGTTCTTCCTCACCTATGCTACCCAGGCCGGCTTCGGCAGCACCGAGGCGTTGATGTTCGACCTGACCCTGTCGGTGGCCATCGTGCTGTCGGCGCCGCTGTTCGGGCACCTGTCCGACCGCCTGGGGCGGCGCACGGTGATGGTGTATGGCGCCTTGGCGATGGCGCTGGGGCTGTTCGCGTTCTTCGCCCTGGTCGACCTGCACAGCTTTGCCATCGCGCTGTTCGCCTATGGCCTGACCGGCGCGTTGATGGGGGCGACCCAGGGGCCGATCCCGGCATTTCTCGGCGAACAGTTCCCGCGCAGCATGCGTTACTCGGGGATCTCGGCCAGCTACCAGGTCGGCGCGGCGCTGGGCGGCGGCACGGCGTCGAGCATCGCCACGGCGATCCTGATCCTCACCGACCATAACCCCTTGGGGGTGGCCCTCTACGGCGCTGCGGCGCTGCTGCTTGTCGCCGTGTGCTCGCTGATGCTCAAGGAGACGGCGCGCTTGAGCATGGCGCAGATCGATGAGCCCGGGCCGGCCCATGCAGGCCGTGCCGTGGTGACCGGGCCGTAGCGCGGGGTCAGAGGTTGGCCAGTACTTCGGCGGCGGTGGTCACCTGGCCGAAGTGGTGCTTCCACAGGTCGATGCCCAGCTGCCCGGAGCGGTCCAGCGAGGAGCCCGAGGTGAGGTCGGTCACCAGGGTCGGGTTGAGCCCGGCGTCGAACAGGGCAAAACCCGCCGCCAGCACGCAGGTCTCGGTCTGCAGGCCGCACACCAGCACGCGCTCGACGTTCAGGCTCTTGATGTAGGCGAGGGTTTCGGCGGTCTGACCGTAGCCGTGCTTGATGAACACCTTGTCCGCTTCGACCAGGGCCACGTCCTCGGCGGCCGGGTGCCAGCCGAGCTGGCGCTGGAACGGGGTGGCCTGCTCGTCGTGCAGTTCGACGGAGGCGACGGTGGGGATGGTCGCCGACAGCCGGCGGATGCCGTCCACCAGTCGCTCGGACGGGCTGAAGGTGGATTGCACGTCTACGATGAGCAGTACTTGCCGCATTGATTTTTCCCGATCCAGGTACGAAGGGCGCCGAGTATAGCGCCGAGCGCCTCGTGGGGGGCGTTCGTCCTGGGTTTGAACGTGGTGGATACGCCGCAGCGAAGGGGCGCTCATGCAACGGATCGTGATTCTGGGCAACGCCGGCAGTGGCAAGTCGACCCTGGCCAGGGCGATTGGCGCGCGGCTGGGGTTGCCGGTGGTGCACCTGGACCGGTTGTTCTGGGAACCCGGCTGGGAGGAGGCGGACGACGAGGTGTTTCGCCAGCGGGTGGTACAGGCGCTTGCGGGCGGCAGTTGGGTGACCGATGGCAATTATTCGCGGCGCACTTTCGACTTGCGTCTGCCTCACGCCGACCTGGTGATCTGGCTGGACACGCCGCGGCTGACTTGCCTGAGGCGGGTTATCCAGCGTTCGTTGCTCAAGCCTGCGCGGCCTGATTTGCCGCAGGGGTGCAATGAGAAGCCGAACAAGGATTTTCTCGTATTTCTCAAGTTCGTCTGGCATTTCGACCGGGTCAGCCGGTTGGGGATCGAGGCGTTGCGGCTGGCCATTGGGGCGCAGGTGCCGGTGGTGCACCTCGGGAGTGCGCGGGAGGTGGCGGTTTTTGTCGAGGGGTTGCCTGGGGTGGTCAAGGGCGATGGTCTTGCGGTGCTCTCAAGATCAAGCACCGCTCGCGCGGCGCATCGCGGATGAATCCGCTCCTACAGGCAGTTCGATAGCCTGTGAGGCCGGGGCACGTTGCAACAGATGTAGGAGCGGATTCATCCGCGATGCGCCGCGCGGGCGGCGCTCGATCGCATAGACACTGCAGCACTCCCGTCGAACACCTCGAAAGCGCTATACCCTCAAGCCGCCAACCGCCCGCTGGCAATGGCCTCCGACGCCGCCAGCATCGCCCGCAGCAACACCGCGCAACCGGCTGCCAGATCCTGCGGCGTGGCGTTCTCGATCTCGTTGTGGCTGATCCCACCTTCACACGGCACGAAGATCATCCCCGCCGGCCCCAGTTCGGCGAGGAAGATCGCGTCATGCCCGGCGCCACTGACGATGTCCATGTGCGGAAAACCCAGGCTGCGCGCCGAGTCGCGCACGGCATCGACGCAACCACGGTCGAAGTACAATGCCGGGAAGTCGGCGGTCGGGGTCAGCTCGAAACTCAGGCCGTGCTTGGCGCAGGTGGCGTCGATCACCGCGCGCACCTCGCTGATCATCGCATTCAGCTGCTCGCCTTCGAGGTGACGGAAATCCAGGGTCATGCGCACTTCGCCGGGGATCACGTTGCGCGAGCCCGGGTAGGCCTGCAGGCAGCCGACCGTGCCGCAGGCATGGGGCTGGTGGGCGAGGGCGGTGCGGTTGACCGCTTCGACCACGGCGGCGGCGCCGACCAGGGCGTCCTTGCGCAGGTGCATGGGGGTGGGGCCGGCGTGGGCTTCGACGCCGCGCAGGGTGAGGTCGAACCACTTCTGGCCGAGGGCCCCGAGCACCACGCCGATGGTCTTGCGCTGGTCCTCGAGGATCGGGCCTTGCTCGATATGCGCCTCGAAGTAGGCGCCCACCGGGTGGCCCAGCACCGCGCGGGGGCCGGCGTAGCCGATGGTGTTCAGCGCCTCGCCGACGCTCACGCCCTGGGCGTCGCGCTTGGCCAGGGTCTCTTCGAGGGTGAACTTGCCGGCGAACACCCCCGAGCCCATCATGCATGGGGCGAAGCGCGAGCCTTCCTCGTTGGTCCATACCACCACTTCCAGCGGCGCCTCGGTTTCCACGCCGAGGTCGTTGAGGGTGCGGATCACCTCCAGGCCGGCCATGACCCCGAAGCAGCCGTCGAACTTGCCACCGGTGGGCTGGGTGTCGATATGGCTGCCGGTCATCACCGGGGGCAGTTTGGCGTTGCGCCCAGGGCGGCGGGCGAAGATATTGCCGACCGCGTCGATGCTGACGCTGCAACCGGCGGCCTGGGTCCATTGCACGAACAGGTCGCGGGCCTGGCGGTCGAGGTCGGTCAGGGCCAGGCGGCAGACGCCGCCTTTCTGGGTGGCGCCGAGGCGGGCGAGGTCCATCAGCGACTGCCACAGGCGGGCGCTGTCGATGTGGTGCTCGGTGGATAGCAGGACTTCCTTGGCGAGGGTGGTCATGGGTGTCTCCTCAGGGCTTTGTTGTTCTGGTAGGAGCGGCTTCAGCCGCGATGCAGGCGCCGCGGTGTCTGCATCGCGGCTGAAGCCGCTCCTACGGAAGTCGTGTCAGGTCAATGGGTCAGGTTCTGGTCCAGGCGTGCCGGGCCACGTAGCGCCAGGCCGCCCAGGGCGTAGTAGAGCCCGCCACCGAGCAGCGAGCCGGTGAACCAGCCATAGTCGTAGAACCAGCTGAAACTGCTGTTACCGATAGCCATCACGGTCAGCGCCACCGGCACGGCGAAGGCGGCGAAACCGGCCCAGTTCCACGCCGGGTAGACGTCGTCGCGGTACAGCCCGGCCAGGTCCAGCTGCTGGCGGCGCACCAGGAAGTAGTCCACCACCATGATCCCGGCGATCGGCCCGAGCAGGCTGGAGTAGCCCAGCAGCCAGTTGGAATAGACGCTCTCCAGGCTCAGGTCGGAAACGATCCAACCGAGCTTCTTGAGCAGCTCGTGGCCCATCAGCGCCAAACCGATGAACCCGGTCAGCCACACCGCCCGGCTGCGGCCGATCAGGCGCGGGGCGATGTTCTGGAAGTCATTGGTGGGCGAGACGATGTTCGCCGCGGTGTTGGTCGACAAGGTGGCGATGATGATCAGCGCCATGGCCAGGGCCACCCAGCCCGGGCTCTGGATATGGCCGATCAGGCTCACCGGGTCGGACACCGTCTGGCCCACCAGCGAGGCCGAGGCGGCGGTCATGATCACCCCCAGCGCGGCGAACAGGAACATGGTCAGCGGCAGGCCGAAGATCTGCCCGAGGATCTGGTCCTTCTGGCTTTTCGCATAGCGGCTGAAGTCGGGGATGTTCAGCGACAGGGTGGCCCAGAACCCGACCATGGCGGTGAGCCCGGCGCAGAAGTAGCTGACCACGCTGGCCCCCTCGGGGCGCTTGGGTGGCTGGGCCAGCAGCTCGGTCATCGACATGTGCGGCAGCGCCCAGAACAGCAGGCCGACCCCGACCGCCACCAGCAGCGGCGCCGACAATGTTTCCAGCCACTTGATCGACTCCGCCCCGCGCAACACCACCCACAGGTTCAGCGACCAGAACAGCATGAAGCCGATCACCTCGCCGGTGCCGCCCAGGGCTTTCCACTCGGGGAACAGCGAGCCGAGGAACAGGTGGATGGCCAGGCCGCCGAACATGGTCTGGATACCGAACCAGCCGCACGCCACCACGGCGCGGATCAGGCACGGCACGTTGGAGCCGAAGATACCGAACGATGAACGCAGCAGCACCGGGAAGGGGATGCCGTACTGGGTGCCGGGGAAGGCGTTGAGGGTCAGCGGGATGAGCACGATCAGGTTGGCCAGCAGGATCGCCAGCAGCGCCTCGCCGACGCTCAGGCCGAAGTAGGCGGTGAGCACGCCGCCCAGGGTGTAGGTGGGCACGCAGATGGACATGCCCACCCACAGCGCGGTGATGTGCCACTTGTTCCAGGTGCGCTGGTGCACCTTGGTGGGGGCAATGTCGTGGTTGTAGCGGGGGCTGTCGAGGACGTCGCTGCCGGCGTCGAGCTCGTACAGGCCGTGCTGCTCGACCACTTGCGATCTGCTCTGCTGCATGGGGCTCTCCAGGTTCTTCTTGTCGTTGTTCGCTCATCGGGCTGAGGCGATGGCCGGAGTACACGCAAACATCCATTACCGCACCTGCGGCCCGGCCAGGCGGTTGTGGCCTGCGTCTTCAACAAACGTGCCGGGTCGGCCAAAGCCTTCCCGGCGGGCCACCGCCGACCGGAGGTAACTCACTGAGTTGCAACAGCATTCAGCAGCACTGTGGGCGATCACTCGCCGGGCGGTGCATCGGTGGGTCCACAGGCACCGTGATTCAACGCGGTGCAGCCTGGAAAACCGCTGGCGCGGCCTGCGCCTTCCCACCCGGTTTCAAGCAGCTGAATTTGCATAAAAAATCTTGACCAATTTGGCTTCCTGTCAAGTGCGTCAAAATGGTGAAGGGCTGTTCCGTTTTGGTGATTTCCACTAAATAACTATAAAAATCAATAAGTTATTTGTTTGGTAATTTGGATATATTTTTTCTTGATGAATATTCGATCAGCAACTAGCCTCGATTCTTGTCAGGCCTGACAGGATTGATCCGCGCCCGCAGGCACTGGCCCAGAAAAATTCCAAGAACCGGCCAGAAGACCGGTCAGCCTGCGAGGAAAACGGCATGTCCCTGTTGATCCGTGGCGCCACCGTGGTCACCCACGAAGAGCATTACCCCGCCGATGTCCTGTGTGCCGATGGCCTGATTCGCGCCATCGGGCAAAACCTCGAAGCCCCCACCGACTGCGAGATCCTCGACGGCAGTGGGCAGTACCTGATGCCCGGCGGCATCGACCCGCACACCCACATGCAACTGCCGTTCATGGGCACCGTGGCCAGCGAGGACTTCTTCAGCGGCACCGCCGCAGGCCTGGCCGGGGGCACCACCTCGATCATCGACTTCGTCATCCCCAACCCGCAGCAATCGCTGCTCGACGCCTTCCACACCTGGCGCGGCTGGGCGCAGAAGAGCGCCAGCGACTACGGCTTCCACGTTGCCATCACCTGGTGGAGCGAGCAGGTCGCCGAAGAGATGGGCGAGCTGGTGGCCAAGCATGGGGTGAACAGTTTCAAACACTTCATGGCCTACAAGAACGCGATCATGGCCGCCGACGACACCTTGGTCGCCAGCTTCGAGCGTTGCCTGCAACTGGGCGCGGTGCCCACCGTGCACGCCGAGAACGGCGAGCTGGTCTACCACCTGCAGCGCAAGTTGCTGGCCCAGGGGCTGACCGGGCCCGAGGCGCACCCGCTGTCGCGCCCCTCGCAGGTCGAAGGCGAGGCCGCCAGCCGCGCCATCCGCATCGCCGAGACGCTGGGCACGCCGCTGTACCTGGTGCACGTGTCCAGCCGCGAGGCGCTGGACGAGATCACTTATGCCAGGGCCAAGGGCCAGCCGGTGTATGGCGAGGTGCTGCCCGGCCACCTGCTGCTCGACGACAGCGTCTACCGCGACCCGGACTGGGCCACCGCCGCCGGCTACGTGATGAGCCCGCCGTTCCGCCCCCGCGAGCACCAGGAGGCGCTGTGGCGCGGCTTGCAGTCGGGCAACCTGCACACCACCGCCACCGACCACTGCTGCTTCTGCACAGAGCAGAAAGCCATGGGCCGCGATGACTTCAGCCGCATCCCCAACGGCACCGCCGGCATCGAGGACCGCATGGCGGTGCTGTGGGACGCCGGGGTGAACAGCGGGCGCCTGTCGATGCACGAGTTCGTCGCGCTGACCTCCACCAATACCGCGAAGATCTTCAACCTGTTCCCGCGCAAGGGCGCCATCCGTGTCGGCGCCGACGCCGACCTGGTGCTGTGGGACCCGCAGGGCACGCGGACCATCTCGGCCCAGACCCACCACCAGCGGGTCGACTTCAATATCTTCGAGGGCCGCACCGTGCGTGGCATCCCCAGCCACACCATCAGCCAGGGCAAGGTGCTCTGGGCCGACGGCGACCTGCGCGCCGAGCCGGGGGCGGGGCGCTATGTGGAGCGGCCGGCGTATCCCTCGGTGTACGAGGTGCTGGAGCGCCGGGCCGAACACCAGCGGCCGACGCCGGTCCAGCGCTGAATCGGGTTCGCCGGCAAGCCGGCTCCTACCTCGCACGTGTAGGAGCCGGCTTGCCGGCGAACAGCGCCCGAAAGGCCAGGCGCATGACCACCGCCTGAGCCCATAAAAAACAGAGAGGCTACCCACCGTGATCGACGCCCTGAACCACTTGCCGCGCCCCCGGGCCGGCGCCGACCAGCTGGCCGAGCGCTTCACCGACCTCGCGCCCCCGCTCACCGCCCGCCAGGCCGCCCTCGAAAGCGCCCGCTGCCTGTACTGCTACGACGCGCCCTGCGTCAACGCCTGCCCCAGCGATATCGACATCCCCTCGTTCATCCACCGCATCAGCGACGAAAACCTGCAAGGCGCCGCCGAGCGCATCCTCTCGGCCAACATCCTCGGTGGCAGTTGCGCCCGGGTGTGCCCGACCGAGATCCTCTGCCAGCAGGCCTGCGTGCGCAACAATGCCCAGGAGTGCGCGCCGGTACTGATCGGCCAGCTGCAACGCTACGCCCTGGACAACGCCCAGTTCAGCGAACACCCCTTCAAGCGTGCCCCGGCCACCGGCAAGCGCATCGCTGTGGTCGGCGCCGGGCCTGCCGGGCTGTCCTGTGCCCACCGCCTGGCCATGCATGGCCATGACGTGGTGGTGTTCGAGGCGCGGGACAAGGCCGGTGGCCTCAACGAATACGGTATCGCCCGCTACAAGCTGGTGGACGACTACGCCCAGCGCGAAGTCGAGTTCCTGCTGGGCATCGGCGGCATCGAGATCCGCCACGGCCAGCGCCTGGGCGAAAACCTCGCGCTGGGCGAGCTGCACGGCCAGTATGACGCCGTGTTCCTCGGCCTTGGCCTGAGCGCGGTGCGGCAATTGGGGCTGCCGGACGAGGAGGCCCCCGGCCTGCTGGCCGCCACCGAATACATCCGCGAACTGCGCCAGGCCGACGACCTCAGCCAGCTGCCATTGGCCGACCGCTGCCTGGTGATCGGTGCCGGCAACACCGCCATCGACATGGCCGTGCAGATGAGCCGCCTGGGCGCCCGCGACGTCAACCTGGTGTACCGCCGTGGCGAGGCCGACATGGGCGCCACCGGCCACGAGCAGGAAATCGCCAAGCAGAACCAGGTGCGCCTGCACACCTGGGCGCGCCCCGAGACCGTGTTGCTAGATGATCAGGGCCGCGTGCGCGGCATGCGCTTCGTGCGCACACAACTGGTCGATGGCCGCCTGAAAGATACCGGCGAAACCTTCGAACTGGCCGCCGACGCGATCTTCAAGGCCATCGGCCAGCGCTTCGACGACGCAAGCCTCGGCGACCCGCTGGCCGCGCAACTGGCCCGCGACGGCGAGCGCATCCGCGTCGATGAACAGATGCGCACCAGCCTGCCGGGCATCTACGCCGGTGGCGACTGCACCGCCCTGGGCCAGGACCTCACCGTCCAGGCCGTGCAACATGGCAAGCTGGCCGCCGAAGCCATCCATGCCCAACTCATGCTCAACGTGGAGGCTGCGTAAATGGCCGACTTGTCCATCGTGTTTGCCGGCATCAAGGCGCCCAATCCGTTCTGGCTGGCCTCCGCGCCGCCCACCGACAAGGCCTACAACGTGGTCCGCGCCTTCGAGGCCGGGTGGGGCGGGGTGGTGTGGAAGACCCTGGGCGAGGACCCGGCGGCGGTCAATGTGTCGTCGCGCTACTCGGCGCACTTCGGCGCCAACCGCCAAGTGCAGGGCATCAACAACATCGAGCTGATCACCGACCGTTCGCTGGAGATCAACCTGCGCGAGATCACCCAGGTGAAGAGGGACTGGCCCGACCGCGCGTTGGTCGTGTCGCTGATGGTGCCGTGCGTGGAGGAATCGTGGAAGTTCATCCTGCCGCTGGTGGAGGCCACCGGCGCCGACGGCATCGAGCTCAACTTCGGCTGCCCCCACGGCATGCCCGAGCGCGGCATGGGCGCTGCGGTGGGCCAGGTGCCGGAGTACGTGGAGATGGTCACCCGCTGGTGCAAGACCCACTGTTCGCTGCCGGTGATCGTCAAGCTCACCCCCAACATCACCGACATCCGCCAGTCGGCGCGCGCCGCCCATCGTGGCGGGGCCGACGCGGTGTCGCTGATCAACACCATCAACTCGATCACCAGTGTCGACCTGGACCGCATGGTCGCCCACCCCATCGTCGGCGACCAGAGCACCCACGGCGGCTACTGCGGCTCGGCGGTCAAGCCCATCGCCCTGAACATGGTCGCCGAGATCGCCCGCGACCCCGCAACTCGTGGCCTGCCCATCTGTGGCATCGGTGGTATCGGCACCTGGCGCGACGCCGCGGAGTTCATTGCCCTGGGCAGCGGCGCGGTGCAGGTGTGCACGGCGGCAATGCTGCATGGCTTTCGTATCGTCGACGACATGAAGGACGGCCTGGCGCGCTGGATGGACCAGCACGGGCACGCCAACCTCGACGCCTTCCGCGGGCAGGCCGTGGGCCATACTACCGACTGGAAGTACTTGGACATGAACTACAAGTCGGTGGCGCAGATCGACCAAGCGGCGTGCATCGGTTGCGGGCGTTGCCACATTGCCTGCGAGGATACTTCGCACCAGGCTATCGCCAGTACCCTCAAGGATGACGGCACTCACGTCTACAGCGTGATCGAGGAGGAATGCGTGGGTTGCAACCTGTGCCAGATCACCTGCCCGGTGGAAAGCTGCATCGAGATGGTCGCGCAGGACACCGGCAAGCCGTACCTGAACTGGACCCAGGATCCGCGCAATCCCTATCGCGAGGTGGGTTGAGTAGGGCGGGGTGGTGATCGCTACCTGGCAATTCTGTCAGTAGACGCTCCACGGCAATGCAAGCAGTCTGCCTGCGTGGGGCGTCGTCTTTTCATATTCGGGTATCTGGTGGTTCCGATCTCACCAACCTTGCAAGTGACGCGCGCCCTCGGTAATCGGTGATAGGCGAGGAACGTCATGATGCGCGACGATCTGGAGGCAAGATTCCTGGAAACCGCGCGCAGGCTGAAGCAACTGCGCACCAGCCCACCGCTGGAGACTCGGCTATTGCTCTGGAAGCTTCACAGGCAGGCAACGTACGGCGATTACGATGGTGCTGGGGTGCGTGGCCGTGCGCTGGCAGGTCGCAACAGTAATGAGGAAGACATCCTGCGGCGCGGCTGGGGGGAGCTGAAAGGAACACCCAAGGACGCGGCCATGTGGCTGTACCTTCAGCTGGCCGACACGATTCGAGATTGACCTTCATGGCGATGTCTGCGCAGTGCCTGGCACCGGCTTTGCCGGTGTTCGCCGGCAAAGCCGGCTCCTGCAGGAGCAGCCAGGTCACAGTGGTATTGCTGTTTCGTGCAGGCAGTGCCATGTCACGGCTTGATCGCTGCATTCGATGATCGCCAATGACCAGCGGGCCTGCCCCACCCCCTGCAAACGATGCGTCTCCTTGTAGCGCACGGCCACATTTTTCCCCGCCTGCCATACCACCCGCACCTCGTCGACGACGATCTCAAGCCCCGGCCGGGCACCGGCCGCGCGGTGGAACAACTGCTCCACCTGCTGGCGATCAAACATGCTGCCCGCCGTGCCGACCATGCTGAAGTCATCGGCAAATACCGCCATCAGTTCCATGAGCGTTGCCTGGGTCTCGGTGAGCGGGCGGGTGAAGACCTCCTGGATCAGTTCGTGGACGTGATGAATGCTGTGCTCTGCGCGGGCAAGAGTGTTATCGGGCATCGCGGATGTGCTCCTGGGGTAGTGTGCGTAGTCGTGTGAGGGGCAGCAGCCCGAGCAGCGCCGCCAGGGCGAACGTCAGGTGATAGGCATTTGCTGGCGGCAGCAGGTTGTAGATCATCAGCAACAGTGCCGCGCCGAGGCTGAACGCCATCTGCCGGTTGAGATTCCACAGCACGCTGGCCTGATGGGTCTGCGCGCCGGTGAAATCGAGCAGCGCGGTGGCCTGCGCGGCGTTGGCGCCAAGGCCGCCGCCGATGCCCATCAGGCCATAGGCCGCGATCAGCATTGGGGTGTCGGTATTGCTGTCGACCAGCACCAGCAGGGTGATACCCAGGCTGTGCAGGAGCATCCCAAGCCGCAACAATCGCCGCGCCCCCACCTGGTTGTAGGCCCGACCGACCAGCAGCATGGCGGCGAAGGCGCCAACGGCATAGACGATCATGAACATCCCGGTGGCCCGGGCACTCAGGCTCAACACTTGCTGCAAATAGAAGATGTTCAGCAGGTTCACCCCGGTGAACACGCCCGGGATCGCGTGGTAGACCAGCATCGATACCTGCAACCGTGCATTGGCCAGCAGCTTCAGTTCGACGATGCCGTGCCGCGAACGCGGGTAGTGGCGCTGGTACAACAACGCGCACGACAATCCCGCCGCCAGGCATGCCAGCGCCACCCAGGCCGGATGGCCGGCACCGTACAGCGACAGGCCCAGCAGCAGGCAGGCGAGGGCGCCACTGACCAGCAGCAGCCCTTTGAAGTCCGGGCGTGGCACTGCTGTGCCGGGCGCTTCGCGAACCCACCACCAGGCCAGCCCGGCCGTCAGCAGCGCGAGGGGGATATTCGCCTGGAATACCCAGGGCCAGGTGCCGCCATCGACGATCAGCCCACCCAAGGTAGGCGACAGCGCAGGGGCGATCAGCGCCACCGCCATCACCAGCGTCGAAACGCGGGCGCGCTGCGGGCCCTGGAACAGGTTGAAGGTCAGTGCCTGGCCCACGGGGATCAACAGGCCGCCCGCCAGACCCTGGGCGAAGCGCCAGGCGACCAACGCCGGGAACGAGTCGGCCTGGCCACAGCCCCAGGCGGCCACGGCGAACGCCAGCATCGACAGCGCCAACAAGCGCCGCGCACCCCAGCGGCTCGCCAGCCATGTGCTGACCGGCATCACCAGTGTCAGACCAAGGATGTAGGCGTTGCCCACCCAGGCACTGTTGGCGCTGGCGATGGCGAATTCAGCCGTGATCCGTGGCAGGGCTACGGCTGGCATGAACATGTTGATGCAGTCGATGAAGAACCCCATCAAGAAAACGGTCGCCACGCGGTATCGGTAGGTCATCGGCACTCCTTGTTCGGCGCGCAGCCTAGGTGGCATGGACGCTCCCTGTCGATGTCGCTACCCTTGAAACTCTGTTTGATGGAACTGAACAATGCCGCGCACGGCCCTTCACACCCAGCTCAACCGGGTGCAGACATTCCTCGCCGTGGTCGATGCCGGCTCGTTCACCAAGGCCGCCGACACCCTGGGCATCAGCAAGGCCATGGTCAGCCAGCACATCAAGGCATTGGAGGAAGCGCTGGCGGTGACCCTGCTGCTGCGCAGCACCCGTGCCATCGCCCTGACCGAATCCGGCCAGGCGTTCTACGACGACTTCAAGGTGATCGTCAGCGATGTCGAAAGCGCCTTCGACAACGTCATGCAGCGGCACAACGGCGTGGCGGGGCGCCTGCGCATCAGCACCACCGCCGAATATGGCGAGCGCTTCATCCTGCCGCTGTTGCCGGCGTTCGCCGCGCGTTACCCGGCGCTGTCGCTCAGCTATGAAACCGACTCTTCCCTCAGTGACCTGATCGCCGAACGGCTCGACCTGGTGGTGCGCCTCGGTACATTGCCGGACTCGAACCTGCGCAGTCGCACGCTGGGTGACTACGCCATCGTGCTGGTCGCCTCGCCGGACTTTCTCGGCCGGCACGCGCTCGGCAAACCCGATGACCTGGCGGGCGTGCCCTGGATCGCCAACAGCAATCTGCACAACCCGACGCGCTGGACGCTGCAGTCGTTCGACGGCACAAACGTGAGTGTGGGTGGTGTCGCGGCCTATCAGTCCAATGCCGCGCAGGGCGTACGGGCGATGGCCCTGGCCTCACTGGGCGTCGCCGTGCTGCCGGCCTGGTTGATCGAGCAGGACCTGGCCACTGGCAGCTTGCAGCGGGTGCTGCCCGACTACAGCCTGCCGAGGCAGCCGATCAGCGCGGTGTACCCGAACGGCAGCCATGTGCCGCAGCGCACGCGGGTGTTCATCGATTTTCTCTGCGAGCACCTGGGCCGCTGAGCGGGCGCTTCAGGGCTCCAGGCCGATCCCGCGCAGGATGACACCGGTCACCGTCTGCACCGCGCTTTCGAACGCCACGTCCGACAATGGCTCGCCGCCGTTGAGCAGCGTTACCTGGTAGCCGAAGTCGGCGTAGTGCTGGGTCGAGGCCCAGATCATGTAGAGCAACGCCGAAGGCTCGATCGGCAGGATGCGCCGGTCTTGCACCCAGGCACGGATCTTCGCCTCCTTGAGCTTGGCCCAGGGCACCAGCGAATCGTCCAGGCCCGCCCCCAGCAGCGGGGCGCCGTGCAGCATCTCCTCGGCCCAGATCTTCGAGCCCAGTGGCCGCGAGCGCGAGTGGCCCATCTTGGCGCGGATGTAGCTGGTCAGCACCACGCGTGGGTCGTCGAAGCGCTCGAAGCACAGCGCGTCCTGTTTCCACACGTCCAGCAGGTCCTGCAGCACCGCGCGGTACAACTCGTCCTTGGTGCTGAAGTAGTAATGCAGGTTGGAGCGCGGCAGTTGCGCCAGTTCGGCGATATCGCCCATGGACGTGCCGCCATAGCCTTTCTCGGCGAACACCTGCTCGGCGGCGAGCAGGATCTTCTCGATGTTGCGGCGGCGGATCTCGATCTTGTGGTTGGCCATGGGCGGTCCGAAGCGGCAGGGACCGCCCAAGGCTATCAGCTTTGCAGGTGGATACCGAGCCCTTGCTCGCCGGGGGCGAGGTCTTCGCGCAGGGTCAGCGCCGGGATCAGGTAGTCGCCGCCGTTCTGCCGGCGGAAGGGGATCGGGGCGTCGTGCCACAAGCCGTCCAGGCGCTGCTCCAGTGCCGTGCACGCGGCGGCGAAGGCCGTGGCGTCGACGCGGCCGGCGCGGTGGATGACGAAGGGTGGCAGCACCTCGAAACCGGGGTAGAACAGGATGCCGTGCTGGATGGGGAAGAGGATGTCGTCCAGCGGGCCATTGATGCCTCTTGGCGCATAGTGCGAGGCCCAGCCGCCGGTGGTGACCATCAGCATGGCACGCTTGCCGGCGAAGCTGCCCTCGCCGTAGCGGTCGCCCCAGTGCTGGTCGGAGTGCTCGCCCACGCCATAGGCGAACCCGTAGGCGTACACCCGCTCGACCCAGCCCTTGAGGATCGCCGGCAGGCCGAACCACCACAGCGGGAACTGCAGGATCAGCGCGTCGGCCCAGCGCAGTTTTTCCTGTTCGAGGGTGATATCGGCGCTCTGCGTGCCATTGGCGAAGGCCTGGCGCGAATGCTCCGAAGGCTGGAACGCCTCACCCGGCGGCAAGGCGGTGTTGTCGCCGGCGTCGAGCACGGCCTTGAAGCCCATGGCGTGCAGGTCGGAGACCTGGACGCTGTGGCCCTGGCGTTGCAGGTAGCGCACCGCGTGGTCCTTGAGCGCGCCGTTGAGCGAGCGGGGTTCGGGGTGGGCGTAGACGATCAGCACGTTCATGGTGGGCTCCGGTGAAGAGGGATGGCCGCATCATGGGTTGTATCGAGGTATAGTTGAAATGAATGTCCAATATGTCAGGTATTGCCATGCATAATGCCTTGCGGCGCCTAGACCTCAACTTGCTGGTCACCCTCGACGCCTTGCTCACCGAACACAATGTGACCCGCGCCGCCGAGCGCCTGCACCTGGCGCAGCCGACGGTGAGCGTGCAACTGGCGCGCCTGCGTGAGCTGCTCGATGATCCCTTGCTGCTGCCCGGCCCCCGTGGCATGCGGCCCACCGCCCGCGCCGAAGCCCTGCGCGCGCCGTTGCGCCAGGCGCTGGAGGCGCTGCACCTGGCCATCGCCCCGGCCACGCCGTTCGACCCGGCCCAGGCCCGCCAGACCTGGCGCGTGGCCGCCACCGACTACAGTGCCTCGACCTTGCTGCAACCTGTGTTGGCCACCTTGCGCAGCGAAGCGCCGGGCACGCGCCTGGCGGTGCTCGACCTGGTGCCCAACACGCTGTTGCGCCAGGCCGAGCAGGGCGAGATCGACCTGGCCTTTCATATCGCCGAGCAGGCACCGGCCGGGTTGCGCCAGCGTTCGCTGTTCCATGAGCGCTACGTGTTGGCCGGGCGTGTCGATCACCCGCGTTTGAAGCGCCGGCCGAGCCTGGCGCAGTTCTGCGCGTTGGAACAGGTGATCGTCTCGCCCGATGGCGGTGGTTTCGCCGGGCCGACCGATGCGGCGCTGGCCGAGCAGGGGCTGGCGCGCAAGGTGGTGCTGTCGGTACCACACTTCATGCTGTTGGCTTCGGTACTGGCGGGCAGCGATCTGGTGGCGATGGTGCCTGAGCGCCTGGTGGCCGGTGATGCCCGGCTCAAGGTGGTCGAGGCGCCGCTGGCGGTGGCGGGGTTCGAGATGCTGATGCTGTGGCCGGAGCGGGTGCATCGTGATCCGGGGCACCGCTGGTTGCGTGAGCGGATTGCCCGTTGTGGCCAGGTGTTCGCTGGGCATTTATAGCGCCTTTGAGATCGAGCGCCGCCCGCGCGGCGCATCGCGGATGAATCCGCTCCTACAGGCGAACACCGCCTCTGTCACTGGAGTACATCGCCCGAAACAGATGTGGGAGCGGCCTTGCGTCGCGATGCGCCGCGCGGGCGGCGCTCGATCTGATAGACGCTGCAACTCCCCCGGCGAACCTGCTAACGTTCACCATCCCCCAGCCGAGGCCACCCCACAATGCCCTTCGCCGACAACCTGATCGCCTTCACCCTGGCCGCGACCCTGCTCACCCTCACCCCAGGCCTGGACACCGCGCTGATCCTGCGCACCGCCGCCGTGGAGAACCGCCAGCAGGCCATGCGCGCGGCGCTGGGCATCAATGCCGGCTGCCTGCTGTGGGGCGCGGCGGTGGCCTTCGGGCTGGGTGCGCTGATCGCGGTATCGACGCTGGCCTATGACGTGCTCAAGTACTGCGGCGCCGCCTACCTGGCGTACCTGGGCCTGAACATGCTGCTGCGCCCGCGCCAGTCGGTGGCCAGCGCCGATGCCCAGGGCAAGCCGGGTGCCAACTGGTTCGTCAAGGGCCTGCTGGGCAACCTGCTCAATCCCAAAGTGGGGATCTTCTACGTGTCGTTCCTGCCGCAGTTCATCCCCCAGGGGCAGGCGCTGGTGCCGTGGACCTTTGGCCTGGTCGGCATCCATGTGCTGCTCGGGTTGTTCTGGGCGGTGGCGCTGATCGCCGCGACCCAGCCGTTGGCGGCGGTGCTGCGGCAAGGGCGGGTGGTGAAGTGGATGGATCGGGTGACCGGGGCGGTGTTCGTGTTGTTTGCCTTGCGGTTGGCGGTGAGCCGGCGTTGAGGGGGGCCATTCAAGGTGTTTGCCGGGAGGGATGCGGTGTTTGTGAAATCGAGCGCCGCCCATGCGGCGTATCGCGGATGAATCCGCTCCTACAGGTTTGTCTCGGGTAGGAGCGGATTCATCCGCGATGCGGCACTACCGGCAGCGCTTCAAAAAGGCTTGACCCTCAGCCCTGCACCAGCGCCTGGATCACCTGTTCGACACTGGCCTTGAGCCCCGCCACGGTATCTTCCGCATCGCTCTCGACCACCACCAGCTTCACCCCGGCCGCGTGGATCGCCTCGGCCACCTTGGCGTCCGGCTGGCGGTGGTGCAGCACCAATGCCACATCCTGGGCCTTGAGGTTGTCACCCAACGCCTTGAGCGCCGCAGCGTCCCAACGGTCATCGGCCGGCAACGGTTGCTCGACCACATCGAGGTTCAAACCACTGGCCAGGTAGCCCAGCCGCTCGGAGAGGCTGACCACGCTGAGGTTGTCCACCTCGGCCAGGCGCGCCTGGCTGTTGGCGGTCAGTTCCAGCATCTGGCGCTTGAGGCCGGCCAGGTTGGCCTGGATCTTCGCCTTGTCGGCGGGTGCCAGGCGCTCCAGGTCATTGGCTACCACGTCGGCCATGCGCCCGAGGTTGGTCGGGTTGAGCCAGGGGTAGGCGGCGAAGGCCTCCTCACCCTTGACCGCGATGCCGGGTAAGGCGCCGTCCACCGGCCGCGCCGCATCGATCTCGACGATGCGGATATTGCTGCGCCGGGCCATGGGGTAGAGCGGGTCGTCGCGCCAGATCGAGCGCACGCCGATCACCGCGTCGGCCTGTTGCGCAGCCTTGTGCAGGCTGGCACCGCCACGGCCGCTGAAGTACGCCGGCTGGCGACTGGCAGGCAGGTTGGCCGGCGCGGCGCGCTCAAGTTTGATCGCGGTGCCGTCAAGCAGGTTCTGCGCCAGGCTGTGGGTTACCGGCAGGGTGGTCAGCACCTGGGTGGCGCTGGACAGGGTGGGCAGGCCGGCCAGGAGGGCGGCCAGGGTCAGGTGCTTGAGGGTCATGCCGGGTTTCCTTGCAGGCGAGGGACGAGAGCGCGGGCCAGGGCGGCGAGGGCGAAGCAGCTACCGGCGACCAGGATGATCGCCGCGCCCGAGGGCACCGGCAGGTCGAAGACGATCGGCAGCAGGATGCCCAGCAGGGTGCTCAGGGTGGCAATGACCACCGAGACGAAGAAGAACCCCTTCAGTGACTGGCTCACCAGCCGCGCCGCGGCGGCCGGGATCACCAGCAGGGCGCCGACCAGGATCGCCCCGATCACCTTCACCGAGGCCACGGTCACCAGGGTCACCAGCACCACGAACAGGTAGTCCAGGGTCTTCACCGCCACCCCGCGCGCCGCCGCCAGCTGCGGGTTGAAGCTGGCCAGCATGATGCGGTTGTACAGCGGCAGGGCCAGGGCCAGCACCAGTACCGCGACGATGCCCAGCACCAGCAGGTCGTGGCCGCTGACGGTGAGCACCGAGCCGAACAGCACGTTCTCGAGGATGTGCACGTTGATCTTGCCGGCCAGCATCAGCAGCAGGCTCGCGCCCAGCGCCAGGGACACCGAGAGGAACACGCCGATCAGCGTGTCCGGCGACAGCCCGGTGCGGTTGCGCAGGAAGTTGAGCAGGATGCCGAACAGCAGGCAGTAGCCGAACAGGCTGCCATATGGGCCGGTGTAGGGCTCGCCCAGCAGGATACCGATGGCCACGCCGGTGAGCGCGGCATGGCCCACCGCCTCGGAGAAGAAGGCGAAGCGCTTGACCACCACCAGGGTGCCCAGGCCGCCGAGCACCGGGCCGATCATCAGGCCGGCGAGCAGGGCGTTGACCACGAAACCGTAGGCCAGCGCCTCCGGCAGGTAGCCCGCCGTGGCCCACGCCTGGACCGTTTCGCGGAAGGTATCGAAACTCATCGGGCCAAGCCCTCGCTGCGCGGGTGGACGGAGAACAGCCCGAGCAGGCGCGCGGGCGTGAGGGCCTGGGCCGGTGGGGCGTCGAACAGCACCTGGCGGTTCAGCCCGGTGACCCGGTCGGCCAGGCGCAGCACCGCTGCCAGGTCGTGCTCGATCCACAGCACGGTGGTGCCGGCCTGGCGCCAGCCGTTTAGCAACTGCTCGAACACCTGGATGCCGGCCTCGTCGAGGGCCGACATCGGTTCGTCCAGCACCAGCAGCTGCGGCTCGGGGATCAGCCCCTGGGCCAGCAACACCCGCTGGCGCTCGCCGCCGGACAGGGCGCCCATGCGCCGCTTGCGCTTGTCGAGCATGCCCACCCGCGCCAGGGCCGCGTCGATGGAGGGGCGCACGTGCCGGGCCAGGCCGAGGAACGCCGGGCGCCGCTGGCACATGGCGGCCATGAAGTCGTCGACGGTCATCGGCAGGCCACGGTCGAACTCCAGGGCCTGGGGCACGTAGCCGATCACCTCGCGCTCGCCTGGCCAGTGCAGGGTCAGCTGGCCCTGGTGCGGCATCTGCCCGAGCAGGGTCTTGATCAACGAACTCTTGCCACCGCCGTTGGGGCCGACGATGGCGTGCACGCTGCCGGGGGCGACGCTGAAACGCACCTGGTCGAGGATGCGCGTGCGGCCGAGGGTGAGGTCGATGCCGGCGAAGTCGATGCGCGGCCCGCTGGCGGCCGTGAGGTTGGCGGCGGCGGTCACGCGCGGTTCTCCTGGATGGCCTGGACCACGGTGTCGAGGTTGCGCTTCATCTCCACCTCGTACTTCTCCTTGGTGTAGTCGCCGTAGGAGATGTGTGTGAGGGGGTAGATGCGCACGCCGGATTCACGGTGGATGGTGTCGACGTAGGCGGACGGGAAGTCCATCTCCGAGAAGATCACCTTCACATCCAGCGCCTTGAGCTGGTCGATGGTCTTCTTCAACTGCGCCGGGCTGGGTTCGATGCCGTGGGCCGGCTCCACCACCGCGGTGACCTCCAGGCCGAAGTCGCGCACCAGGTAGTCGTAGGCGGCGTGGATGGTGGCGACGCGCAAGGTCGCGTCCGGCGCCTGGGTGACCTTGGCCAGGGCCTCGGCACGCAGGGCGCGCAGGCGCTTGGCGTAGGCGCGGGCGTTCTGGGTGTAGAACTTGGCGTTGTCCGGGTCAAGCTTGCCCAGCTCGCGGGCGATGTTGTTGACCTGGGCGATGGTGGCGCTGATCGACAGGAAGGTGTGCGGGTTGACCACCTTGCCGGCGCCACGGGCGGCGATGCCGGTGGCGGCCAGCAGCGGCACGTTGGCGTTGGCCTCGATGGTCTTGATGTCGGGCTTTTCGCTGGCGGCGATCATGCGGTCGGCGAAGTCGTCGTGGCCGACGCCGTTGAGCACGATCACATCCAGGCTGCCGATGCGCTTGATGTCCTCGGCGCGCGGCTCGTAGGCGTGGGGGTTGAAGCCGGCCGGGATCAGCGGCACCACCTGGGCCTTGTCGCCGACGATATTGCTCACGTAGCTGTAGTAGGGGTGCAGGGTGATGCCGATGCGCAGGGGCTTGCCGCTGTCGGCAAGAGCCAGGGCCGGCAGGGCGCAAGCTAGCAGCGCCAGGGCGCGGAGGGCGGAGCGGAGCATGGGCGAGTCCTTCGGTTCAGTGACGGTGTTGGCGGGTGACCCCGGCGTCGTAGTGGGTGATGACCTGCTGCCAGCCCGCGGCGATCAGGGCGTCGCGGCCCAGGTCGTCGGGGGCCAGCGCACTGCTGTCGCGGCGCAGCCAGATATCGGGCTGGGTGCCTTCGGCCTGCGCCGGGATCAGCAGGAAACTGCCGGCCACCTGCGGGGCCTGGCTGCGGCCGAGGTAGGCGCCGCTGTCGAGCTTCGACCACTGGTGCTGGCCACGGCGCTGCTGGCTGGCGTCGACGACGAAGGGCGGCAGGCCTTGCTCGGCCAACGCCTCGATGGCGGGCGCGGCACCGGTTTCCTCGCTTAACAGGCGGATCTCCTCGACGGCCACCCACAGGTCGGTGTGGATGCCCTGTTCGGCGGCGTTGAGGTCGCGCCGGGCGTCGAGCTGGTGGGCGGCGATGGCCACTTCGTCCTCGCGCTCACCCCGCAGCGTCACCACGGTGGCGGCGACGATCAGGATCAGCGCGGCAGCCAGCAGTACATACAAGGTTTCATGCCCGGCGCCGGCCGGGCGCACCACCTGGGCGCGGCTCATGGCGCACCGATGTCGGCGTGGTCGACTTCCACCACATGGCCGGGGCCGGCGTCGAACAGCACGTAGAACTCGCCGTCGGGGCGCTTGAAGGTCAAGGTGGAATCGTCGCCCAACTTGCTGGCCACCAGCACCTGCTCGTCGTAGCCGATCACGTCCAGGGTCACCCCAGGCGCGCCGCTGCCATCGGAGAAACCACCCTTGCAGGTGATCTGTTCGCCGGTTTCGGTGCATTCGCACATCGGGTTGTGCGCCAGGGCCGGCAGGGTGGTGCCCAGCAGCAGCGCCAGGGCGAGCCGGCGCATCAGGTGTTTCATGGTTTGCCTCCTTGTTTCTCGAGCCAGGCCGCGGTGGCCGGCGATGCCTTGGCCAGGGCCACCGAACCCTGGTGCATGCTGCCGTCCCAGCCTTCGATGGTGATCCAGATCTGCGCGTCGGCCGGGGTGCGCGGCGGAATCGGCAGCGAGGTGCCCATGCGGTACGGCGCGCCGAAGAACAGCGTGCCGGCGGCGCGCAGGCTGCGCGGCTTGCCGATGCGCAGGTAGACGGCCTTGACCGGGCCGATGCAGGCCTTGCACAAGGCCGCGTTGAACACCTTGAAATAGCCGGCCGGGCCATCGGCGCGCGGGGCCTCGTCGCGCAGCTCGGCCAGGTCCAGGCTGTAGGGGCCGACCTGGATGGCATCGACTTGGTTCGCGCCCAGGCCGCTGTCGCCGCGGATCAGCCTGGCGTCGGCAAAGTACTTGGGCATGAAGCCCAGGGGGATGAGCAGCAGCAGGATGTTCAGGTGGAAGCGCCACTTCAGCCAGCAGCGCTTGAGCGGGCCGTGGTGTGCTGCATGGGCCTGGTTCATGGCTTGGCCTCCAATACGCTGGCCGCCTGCGCCTGGCGCGGGCGCTCCTCACGCTTGAGCGCCGCCGCGGTGGCCTGGGCGGTGCGCTTGGTCCAGATCAGCAGGCCGCTGAACACCATCAGCGACAGCAGCAAACCGAAGAACGCCCAGATCAGCTTGATCGGCAGGCCGCCGAAGTCGCCGGTGTGCAGCGGGCGCATGGATTCGGTGACGAACTCCAGGGCCGAACGGTCGCCGAGCAGGAACTGGCTGTCGACGGCGCGGGTGTAGGGGTTGACCGCGGCGGTCTGGATCATCAGCGGGTACCAGCTGCGCCCACCCAGGCTGACATGGCTGTAGGCGGTGGCCGGCACCGAGATGAAGCTCACCTCGAGGCCTGGAATGTTGCCCTGGGCGATGCGCGTGGCCTCGTCCAGGTCGATGCGCGGGGCCGGCGAGCCGTCCGCGCTGAGCGGTACCTGTTCGCGAGCGATGACCGGCACCACGGGCTCGGTGGTGAAGCTGATGTGGTTGTCCTTCAGCACCGCCTGGATCAGGAACCAGGTGCCGGTGATCGAGATGGTGGCGACGAACCAGATCGACCACACGCCCACCAGGCGGTGCAGGTCACCCCAGAAGATGCGTGGGCCGTGGCTGCGCCGGGGCAGCTTGAAGAAGCCCTTCCAGAACTTCTTGTACACCACCAGCCCGGTCACCAGCGACGCCAGCATCGGCAGGCCCAGCAGCGAGACCAGGTACCAGCCCCAGCTGTAGCCGTTGGTGAAAGGCACCAGCCACCAGCCGTGCAGGGCGCGGGTGAAGGCCTCGAAGTTGAAGTCCGGGCTCTTGCCCTGGATGGCGCCGGTATAGGGGTTGACGTACAGCGTCGGCGAGCTGCCGTCGGGGAAGGTTACCCCGGCGTTGAGGGCGAAGTGCGAGCCGTCGGGCTGGTTGAGAAAGCGCACGGCCATGTCCGGCTCGGCCTTGTGCAGGGCGTCGAGCACCTGCTGGAAGCTCAGGCGCTGGGCTGTGTCGTCGGGCTTGCTGGCGCGCACATCGGGGTTGGCGAGCCAGACGATCTCCTGGCTGACCACCGCGAGCATGCCGGTGAAACAGACGATCAGGACGAAGAACCAGATCGGCAGGGCCAGCCAGCTGTGCACCAGGAACCACAGTTTGGACTTGGATTTTTTCGGTTGTCGGGCCATCGGTCGTTCTGCTGGGAATAGTGGGGTCGAGTCACGGCTCAACCTGAGAGGGCTGCATTAGATAGGACGGATGAGAATGAGAAACCCGTCTGTTTAAATGAAAGAAAATGTTTCAAGGCCGCCGGCGGGCCGTGCTGGCGCTGGTTAATTTTCCCCTCCTGCCATCCGTTTCCCATGGACGACCGAGCTGTCCCGCTCGTTGCCCCTCTTTACGGATGACCGCCGATGAATGCACAAGACGCCCGCAACCTTGCCCGCCGATTCCTTGAATTGCCGCCGCAAAAGCGCAGGATCTTCTTGCAGGCACTGGCCCGGGAGCAGGTCGACTTCGCCCAGTTCCCCCTGGTCGCCGATGTGCAGGCGCCCGAGCGCGGCCTACCGTCCTATGCCCAGCAGCGCATGTGGTTCCTCTGGCAGCTGGAGCCCGAGGGCGCGGCCTACAACCTGCCCGGTGCGGTGGCGCTGGACGGGCCGCTGGACCGCGAAGCCATGGAGCAGGCCCTGGCCTGCCTGGGCGAGCGCCACCAGACCTTGGCCTGCGCGTTCCATCTGGATGGCGAGCGCGGCTTGCAGCAGGTGCCGGCGGCGCAGCCGATGCAGGTGCTGTTCGAGGACCTGCGCGCGCTCGCCCCGGCAGCCCGCGAGGCCGCCGTCCGCCAGCGCGCCCAGGCCCAGGCGCGCGAGCCGTTCGACCTGCAGCAGGGGCCGCTGTGGCGGGTGCGCCTGCTGCAACTGGAGGCGCAGCGCCATGTGCTGCTGCTGACCCTGCACCACATCGTCTCCGATGGCTGGTCGATGAACGTGCTGATCGACGAGTTCATTCGCTGCTACGACGCCTTTGCCCGTGGCCAGGCCATGCCGCTGGCGCCGCTGCCGTTGCAGTACGCCGACTATGCGCTGTGGCAGCGCGCCTGGCTCGAGGCCGGCGAGCAGGAGCGCCAGCTGGAGTACTGGCAGGCAGCCCTGGGGGACGAGCACCCGGTGCTGGAACTGCCCATCGATTTCCCGCGCCCGGCCACGCCAAGCCATCGCGGCACGCGCCATGGCTTCGCCGTCGACGCGGCGCTGGCCGAGCAACTGCGCAGCTTCGCCCAGCAGCACCAGGCCAGCCTGTTCATGGTCCTGCTGGCGGCGTTCGACGCCTTGCTCCATCGCTACAGCGGCCAGGCCGACCTGCGCGTCGGGGTGCCCATCGCCAACCGCAACCGCGCCGAGGTCGAAGGGCTGATCGGCTTTTTCGTCAATACCCAGGTGCTGCGCTGCCAGCTGGACGCGGACACCACCGTCGCGCAGCTGATCGCCCAGGTGCGCGACACCGCCCTGGGCGCCCAGGCGCACCAGGAGCTGCCGTTCGAGCGCCTGGTCGAGGCGCTGAAGCTTGAGCGCAGCCTGGCGCACAACCCGCTGTTCCAGGTGATGTACAACCACCAGCCGCTGGTCACCGACCTGACGGCCCTGCAGACCGAATCCGGCATTCGCTTCGGGGTGATCGAGTGGGAAGGGCGCACCACCCAGTTCGACCTGAGCCTGGACACCTGGGAGAAGGGCGGCCGGCTGCACGCGGCGTTGACCTACGCCGACGAACTGTTCGCCCCCGAAACCATCGCACGCATGGCCGAGCACTGGCTCAACCTGCTGCGGGCGATGGTCGCCGACCCGAGCCAGGCCGTTTCGCGGCTGCCGATGCTGGGCGAGGCGGAGCTTGCGCGTCAGTTGCACGCGTGGAACCCGGCAGGCGATGGCTACGACAGCCTGTCGCGCATCGACCAGTGCATCACTCAGCAGGCCCAGGCACAGCCCGAGGCCCTGGCGCTGGTGCACGGCGAGCGTCACTACAGCCATGCCGAGCTCGACCGCTGGGCCAACCGCCTGGCCCAGCGCCTGGTCGCTGCGGGCGTGGGGCCGGAGGTGCGGGTCGGGGTGGCGCTGCCGCGCACGCCGCAACTGGTGGTGGCGCTGCTGGCGGTGTTCAAGGCCGGTGGCGCCTATGTGCCGCTGGACCCGGACTACCCGGCCGAGCGGGTCGCCTACATGCTCGAAGACAGCGCTGCGCGCCTGGTGCTCAGTGACGGCGAAGTCGCCGCGCGTCTGGGGTTGCAGGCATGCTGCGAAGTCTTGTTGCTGGACGGCGACGCGCAGTCCCTCGCGACCTGGCCGGCCGAACCACCGGTCAACCGTGCTTCAGCGCAGAACCTGGCCTATGTGATCTACACCTCCGGCTCCACCGGCCGCCCGAAAGGCGTGGCCATCGCCCATCGCAACGTGTTGGCCTTGCTGCACTGGTCGCGCCAGGTGTACCGCGACGAGGATATCCAGGGCGTGCTGGCGTCCACCTCGATCTGCTTCGACCTGTCGGTATGGGAGTTGTTCGTCACCCTGGCGGCGGGTGGCTACATCGTCCTGGCGCGCAACGCGCTGGAGTTGCCCGAGCTGCCGGCGCGCGACCTGGTGCGCCTGGTCAACACCGTGCCGTCGGCGATCGCCGCGCTGCTGCGTGGCGGGCAACTGCCTGCCGGCGTGCGCATCGTCAACCTGGCCGGCGAGCCGCTCAAGCAGCGTCTGGTCGATGAGCTTTACGCGCTGCCGGGGCTTGAGCACGTCTACGACCTGTATGGCCCCTCCGAGGACACCACCTATTCGACCTGGACCCGCCGCCAGGCCGGGGGCCGCGCCAGCATCGGCCGGCCGCTGCCGCATACCGCGGCCTACCTGCTGGACAGCCAGCTACAGCCTCTGCCCCAGGGCTGCGGCGCCGAGCTGTACCTGGCCGGCGCCGGCATCACCCGTGGCTACCTGGGGCGCCCGGCGCTGACCGCCGAGCGCTTCGTGCCCGACCCGTTCGCCGGCGACGGTGGCCGCCTGTACCGCACGGGCGACCTGGTGCGCTACCGCGAGGGCGGCGAACTGGAGTACATCGGGCGCATCGACCATCAGGTCAAGGTGCGCGGTTTGCGTATCGAGCTGGGCGAGATCGAGGCGCGCTTGCAGGCGCAGGCGAGTGTTCATGAGGTGGCGGTGCTGGCGCCGGACGGGCCCAGTGGTCGCCAGTTGGTGGCCTATATGGTGCCGGTCGATGCCCAGCTGGTCGAGGACGCCACCGCGCAGGACGCCCTGCGTGGCACCCTGCGCGCAGCCCTGGGCGAGCACTTGCCCGACTACATGGTGCCGGCCGCGATGCTGTTCCTCGCACGCCTGCCGCTGACCCCCAACGGCAAGCTTGACCGCAAGGCCCTGCCGGCGCCGGACGCGGTGCAGGCGCAGCGTGAACACGTGCCGCCCAGTGGCGCGCGCGAGCAGGCCCTGGCGCAGATCTGGCAGGCGCTGCTGGGGCTGGAGCAGGTGGGCGCGCTGGACAACTTCTTCGAGCTGGGCGGCGACTCGATCGTCTCCATGCAGGTGGTCAGCCGCGCCCGCGAGGCGGGCCTGGCGCTGACCCCCAAGGATATCTTCCAGTTCCAGACCATCCGTGGCCTGGCCCAGGTCGCCGGCCAGGCCCGGGTGCAGGTGGAGCAGGGGCCGGCCAGCGGCGAGGTGCCGTTGACGCCGATCCAGCACTGGTTCTTCGACCAGGCAATTCCGGCCCGCGGGCACTGGAACCAGTCGCTGCTGCTCGACGCCCAGGCGCCGCTGGACGCCGACCTGCTGGCCAAGGCGCTGGAGCACTTGCTGGAACAGCATGACAGCCTGCGCCTGCGCTTTGTCGAAGGTGCGCAAGGCTGGCGCCAGTACTACGCCGAACAGGCCGGCGAGGTGCTCTGGTTGCGCGAGGCACAGGACGATGTCGAAGCCCTGGCCCACTGCGAAGCGGCCCAGCGCAGCCTGGATCTTGCTGCCGGCCCGTTGTTGCGGGTAATGCTGCTGACCCTGCCCGAGGGCCGCCAGCAGTTGCTGCTGGTGCTGCACCACCTGGTGGTCGATGGCGTGTCCTGGCGCGTGCTGCTCGATGACTTGCAGCAGCTGTACCGTCAACTGCTGGCCGGCCAGCCGGCGTGTCTGCCAATGCGCGGCAGCAGCTACCAGGCCTGGGCCCGCCAGTTGCACGATGCGCTGCCACGCTTCAGCGGCCAACTGCCGTGGTGGCAGGCGCAGTTGCAGGCCGCGCCGGTGGCCGAGCTGCCCTGCGACAACCATGCCGGCGCCCTGGAAAACCGCCACGAACAGAAGATCGAAAGCCGTTTCGACGCACAGCTCACCCGTGAGCTGCTGCAGGTGGCCCCGGCCGCCTACCGGACCCAGGTCAACGACCTGTTGCTGACCGCCCTGGCCCGGGTGCTGTGCCGCTGGACGGCGGCACCCGGCGCGCTGATCGAGCTGGAGGGCCATGGCCGCGAGGACCTGTTCGACGGCCTCGACCTGTCGCGCAGCATCGGCTGGTTCACCAGCCTGCACCCCCTGCTGTTGGTGCCGGGCGACGAGCCTGGCGCGGCGATCGTCGCGGTCAAGGAACAGTTGCGCGCGGTGCCGGACAAGGGCCTTGGCCACGGCCTGCTGCGTCACCTGGGCGATGCCGCGACGCGCCAGGCCCTGGCGGCGCTGCCGCAGCCCCGGGTCACCTTCAATTACCTGGGCCAGTTCGACCGCCAGTTCG
Source organism: Pseudomonas entomophila (assembly GCF_018417595.1). Taxonomy (NCBI): domain Bacteria; kingdom Pseudomonadati; phylum Pseudomonadota; class Gammaproteobacteria; order Pseudomonadales; family Pseudomonadaceae; genus Pseudomonas; species Pseudomonas entomophila. The sequence goes on along the minus strand of NZ_CP070982.1, from coordinate 3,578,736 downwards.
ACGCGCAGGCGCTGTTGCGGCCCGCCACCGCCAGTGGCGGCCAGGCCCAGGACCCACGGGCGCCGCTGGCCAACTGGCTGACAGTGGAAGGGCAGGTGTACGGCGGCGAGCTGGCCCTGCGCTGGGGCTTCAGCCGCGAGATGTTCGCGCCTGCACGCATCCAGGCCCTGGCCGACGCCTTCAGCACCGAACTGCGCGCCCTAGTGGCGCACTGCTGTGCCCAGGAGTCGGGCCAGGCCAGTGCCTCGGACTTCCCCCTGGCCGGCCTCGACAGCGCAGGCCTGGACGGGTTGCCGCTGCCGGTCACCCGGCTGGAAGACCTCTACCCGCTGTCACCGATGCAGCAGGGCATGCTGTTCCACGGGCTCTACGAAGCCGCCGGTGGCGACTACATCAACCAGATGCGCGTGGACGTCGACGGCCTGCAACCGCAGCGCTTGCGCCAGGCCTGGCAACAGGCGGTGGACGCCCACGCCATCCTGCGCACCGGTTTCGCCTGGCAGGGCGAGCTGCCGCGCCCCTTGCAGATGGTGGTGCGCCAGGCCGAACTGCCTTGGCGCGAGCTGGACTGGAGCGACCGCGACGACCTCGACCAGGCCCTGGCGCAACTGGCCCGGGAAGACCGTGCGGCAGGCTTCGACCTGCATTGCCCGCCGCTGTTGAGGTTGACGTTGGTGCGCACCGGCCCGGACCGGCACCACCTGATCCAGACCTGCCACCACCTGCTGCTCGACGGCTGGAGCAATTCGCGCCTGCTGGGCGAGGTACTGCAACGCTACGCCGGGCAAACGCCAGCGCCGGCCCAGGGGCGCTACCGCGACTACATCCAGTGGCTGCAAGGCCAGGACCTGGCGCTCAGCGAGGCGTTCTGGCGCGACCAGCTGGCGCCGCTGGAAACCCCGACCCGGCTCGCCCACGCCTTGCCCGCGCCGTTGGCCGAGGCCGGCCATGGCGACCATTACCAGCGCTTCACCCCAGCCTTCAGCGAGCGCCTGGGCGCCTTCGCCCGGCAGCAGAAGGTCACGGTCAATACCCTGGTGCAGGCAGCCTGGCTGCTGCTGTTGCAGCGCTGCACCGGCCAGGACTGCGTGGCGTTCGGCGCCACCGTGGCGGGGCGCCCGGCGCAGTTGCCGGGCATCGAGCAGCAGATCGGCCTGTTCATCAACACCCTGCCGGTGATCGCCCGGCCCGGCCTGGCCCAGCGCCTGGGCGACTGGCTGCAGCAGGTACAGGGCATCAACCTGGCCCTGCGCGAGCACGAGCACACGCCGCTGTACGAGATCCAGCGCTGGTCGGGGCAGGGCAGCGATGCGCTGTTCGACACCCTGCTGGTGTTCGAGAACTACCCGCTGTCCGCCGCGCTGGCCGAGTCTGCTCAAGCCGGCGTGCGTTTCGGCAATGTCGGCAACCTTGAGCGCACCCACTACCCGCTGACCCTGGCGGTGACCCTGGGCGAACACCTGGAGGTGCACTACAGCTACCTGCGTGCGGCCTTCGTCGGCCAGGCCGTGGAAGCCCTGGCGGCCCAGCTCGAATGCCTGCTGGCGCAGTTCATCGAAGGCGCCGAACAGGTGCTGGCAGCGCTGGACGCGGTGCCGAGCGCTGCGCGCCAGGCCTTGCTGGCGATGCCGCCGGCTATCACCGGCATGGAACCATCGCCCTGGCTTCATCAGCTGATCGAAACCCAGGCCCAGCGCACACCCGACGCCATCGCCCTGATCGCCGACGGGCAGTCACTGAGCTACGCCTGGCTGAACAGCCGGGCCAACCAGCTGGCGCACCGGCTGGTGGCCGAAGGCGTCGGCCCCGACGTGCTGGTCGGTATCGCCCTGCCGCGCAGCGCCGACCTGATCGTCGGCCTGCTGGCAATTCTCAAGGCGGGTGGCGCCTATGTGCCGCTGGACCCTGAATACCCCGCCGAGCGCCTGGGCTACATGCTCGACGACAGCGGCGTGGCCCTGGTACTGGGCGACGCCCGGGGCGAGACGCTGCTCGCCGGGCGTCACGCGCGGTTGCTGCGGGTCGACCAACAGGCCTTCGCGGGCGATGACCAAGGGGCGCCGCAAGTGGCGCTCGACGGCCACAACCTGCTGTGCCTGCTGTACACCTCCGGTTCGACCGGGCGCCCCAAGGGCGTGTCGCTCGAACACGGCGCGCTGTTGCGCCACCTGCTGACCATGCAGCGCTTCTACCGCATCGACAGCGCCGACCGCTTCCTGCATTTCGCCTCGCTGAACTTCGACTGGGGCACCGAGCAGTGGCTGTTGCCGCTGATCAGCGGCGCCCGTTGCATCCTGCGCGGCGAGGGGCTGTGGAGCACCGAGCAGGCGCTGGAAGTCATCGAGCGCGAGCAGGCCAGCCTGGTCTATTTCCCCACCCAGTACGCCTGCCAGATGGCCGCATTGGCCGCAAGCCAGGGGCGGGCGCCGTCGGTGCGTTCGTTCAACGTGGCCGGCGAGGCCTTCCCGCGCGAAGGTTTCGAGCAGATCCAGGCGGTGCTGCGGCCGCGCTACATCGTCAACGGCTACGGCCCCACCGAGACGGTGATCACGCCGTTCCTGTGGGAGGCCGAAGGCGACACCCGCTTCACCTCGGCCTACGCGCCGATCGGCCGGCCGGTGGCCGGGCGCAGCGCCTACCTGCTGGCCGAAGGCCTGGCATTGCAAGGGGATGGCCTGGTGGGCGAACTCTACATCGGCGGCTGCGCCCTGGCCCGTGGCTACCACGCAAGGCCTTCGATGACCGCCGAACGCTTCGTCCCCGACCCGTTCGCCAGCACCCCAGGCGCGCGCCTGTACCGCAGTGGCGACCTGGTGCGGCGCCTGGCCGACGGCCAGATGGAGTACATCGGGCGGGTCGATCACCAGGTCAAGATCCGTGGTTTCCGGGTCGAGACCGGCGAGATCGAGGCGCACCTGCTGGCCCGGGACGAGGTCGCCGAGGCGGCGGTGGTCGCGGTGCCGGGGCCATCCGGCCAGCAACTGGTGGCCTACGTGGTGCCGCGCCAGGGCCCGCTGGCCGAGCGCGAGGCCCAGGCCCAGTTGTGCGAAGGGTTGCGCGCGGTGCTGGCCGACGACCTGCCGGACTACATGCAGCCGGCCCACTGGCAGGTGCTGGCGGCGTTGCCGCTGACGCCCAATGGCAAGCTCGACCGCAAGGCCCTGCCGCAGCCCGACACGCGCCTGCTGCAACAAGCCCACGTGGCCCCGCGCAGCGAGCTGGAATGCCTGCTGGCGCATCTCTGGTGCGAGGTGCTGGAACTGCCGGAAGTCGGCTTGCAGGACAACTTCTTCGACCTGGGCGGCCACTCGTTGCTGGCCACCCAGGTGATCAGCCGGGTGCGCCACGCCCTGGGGCTCGACCTGCCGCTGCGGGTGCTGTTCGAGGCCCGCGACCTGGCCCAGTTCGCCGCCGCCGTCGAGCGCGCCGAGGCGCCGGGGCAGGGCGCGCCGGCCCCTGTGCTGCACGCGCTCGATCCGCGCCAGCGCCAGCCGTTGTCGTTCGCCCAGCAGCGCCTGTGGTTCCTCTGGCAATTGGAACCGCACAGCTCGATGTACAACATTCCGCGAGCCTTGCAGCTCGATGGCGAGCTGGATGCCGAGGCCGTGCGCCAGGCCTTCCAGGCCCTGTTGGCGCGTCATTCGGTGCTGCGCACCACTTACCTCCAGGAGGGCGGCGACAGCTGGCAGCAGGTGCAGCCGGACATGACACTGCCGTTCGCCCTGCACGACCTGCGCGAACTGCCCGAGGCGCAGCGCGAGGCCGCCGTGGCCGAGGCGCTGGACCGTGAGGCCCGCGCGCCGTTCGACCTGGTCAACGGCCCGCTGCTGCGCGTGGCCCTGCTGCGCCAGGCCGACCGCCAGCACCTGCTGCTGGTGACCTTGCACCATATCGTCGCCGACCACTGGTCGTTCGGCATCCTGCTGCGCGAGTTCGTCGCCCTCTATGACGCCGCCGTTGCCGCCACGCCGGCAAGCCTGCCGGCGCCGGGCCTGGCTTATCTCGACTTCGCCGTGTGGCAGCGGCAGTGGCTGGAGGCCGGGCAGCTGCGCCGCCAGCTGGACTACTGGCAGCGCACCCTGGGCGACGACCATCGCCTCACGCGCCTGCCGGGCACGGCCCAGCCCGGCGTCGCCGACGGCACCTGCCAGGTGCACGCCTTCGACTTCCCGGCGCCCCTGGCCGAGGCCCTGCGCGCCTGCGCCAAGGCCCGTGGCCTGACCCTGTACATGCTGTTGCTGGCAGGCTTCTCGCTGGTACTGGCGCAGCGTTGCGACAGCCGCCGCCTGCGCCTGGGCACCGACGTGGCCAACCGCAACCACGCCGGGGTTGAAGAAATGGTCGGCTTCTTCGTTAACCAACTGGTACTGCAGCTCGAGCTGGACGAGCAGGCCAGTGGCGCGCAGTGGCTGGAACACTGCCGCGACGTGGTGATCGGCGCGTCCGACCACCAGGACCTGCCCTTCGACCGTTTGGTCGAGGCCCTGCGTTTGCCGCGCCAGGCCGGGCGTTCGCCGCTGTTCGCGATCAAGTTCATCTACCAGGAAGGCAGCCTGCCGATGCAGGCGCCGCAGGGTTTGGAGGTGACCAGCCGCGAAGCCGGGCAGGGCGCCACAGAGCTGGACCTGATCGCCGAGTTCGTCAACGGCGCCGACCGCCTCACCGCGGCCTTCAAGTGCGACGCCAGCCTGTTCGCCGCCAGCGACATGGCCGACCTGTTCGCCCAGCTGCAAGGGGTGTTCGAGCGCTTGCTGGCCCAGCCCGAGGCGCCGCTGGCCGAGCTGCTGGCCCATGCCGCGCAGGTCCAGGCCACGGCCACGCAGGCGCGCCAGGCGCAGCTCAAGGCCCGGCACCCGATGCGCCGGCGCGCACGCGGGGTCGAGTTGCAGTAGCCACAGTCATCGTCGGCGGCCTGCCTGGCCGCCGGCTTCACCGAACGGGAGAGGGAAATGTCCAAGAGCGAGGCGCAAGCCATACCGATGCTGGCCAAGGGGCGGCGCAAGAGTCTGAGCGTGGACCAGGACAGCCTGGTGGAATTCTCGCCGATGTTCGAAGGCAGCAGCCTGCCGTTGCTGTGCACGCCGAAGGTGCCGGGCGTGGGCCTGGCGCAGTGGGCCGGGCAGAACCGCGAACTGATCGAGCGCAAGCTCGACCAGCACGCCACCCTCCTGTTCCGGGGCTTCGCGGTGCAGGACATCAACGAGTTCAACCAGTGCGTCGACGCGATCTCCGGCGGCGCCCTGGAATACCTGTTCCGCGCTTCGCCACGGACCCAGATCACCCGTTCGCTGAACGTCTACAGCTCCACTGACTATCCGTCCGCCGAGCGGATCTTCCCGCACAACGAGCACTCCTACTCGCCGGTGTTTCCGCTGCACCTGTACTTCTACTGCGACCTGCCGTCGGCCACCGGCGGCGAGACGCCGTTCGGCGACACCCGGCTGATCCTGCCGCGCATCGACCCCGAGGTGCGCGAGGCATTCGAGCGCAAGGGCGGGGTGCTCTACGTGCGCAACTATGGCGACGGCATGGGCCTGCCGTGGCAGACCGTGTTCCAGACCGAAGACCGCGCCGAGGTCGAGGCCTACTGCGCGAAGATCGGCATCACCCCGGAGTGGAAGCCCGGCAACCGCCTGCGCACCCGGCAGAAAGGCCCGGCCATGGTGCGCCACCCGCGCACCGGCGAAGTGGTGTGGTTCAACCATGCCACCTTCTTCAACGCCCTGACCCTGCCGGAAAGCATCCGCGACAGCCTGCGCGCCGAGTTCGCCGACGACGACCTGCCGCAGAACACCTTCTACGGCGACGGCAGCCCGATCCCCGAGGCGCACATCCGCCACCTGCAGCAGATCTACCGCGACGTCATGGTCGAGTTCCCCTGGCAGAAGGGCGACGTAGTGATCCTCGACAACATCCTCACCATCCACGCGCGCAACGGTTACACCGGGCCGCGAAAAATCCTCACCGCCATGGCCATTCCGTTGAAGAGCCATGAAGTGGCACTGGGCCAAGGAGTCCAAGCATGACCGCCAGCAACCCCGCAGAAATCTTCCAGGCCTCGGCGCAACAGGTGCTGGTGCTCCAGGCCGGGCAGGGCCAGCCACTGGCCGCCAGGCTGCTGATGGAAACCCCCGCCGGGCTCAACCTGCTGGCCCTGGAGCAGGCCCTGCGCACCCTGTGCGAGCGCCACGAGGTACTGCGTACCCGCTATGTGCAGGTGCCCGGCCTGAAATTGCCGGCCCAGGAGATCCACCCGCAGGCCAGCCTGCAGGTGCTGGCGGTCGATAGCCTGGAACAGGCCCGCGACCGGGTGGCCCAGGGCCTGGCGCAATACCCGTTGGTCGCTGCGCTGTGCCCCGGTCAGCTGCTGCTCGGCGTGGCCCTGGCCAGCGCCGACGAACAGGCCCTGCTGCAACTGGCCGATGAGCTCGGGCAACTGCTGCAGGGCGCGTCCCTGGAGCCCTTCGATGCCTTGCAGTACGCCGACTATGCCGCCTGGCAGGGTGACCTCGCGCAGGAGGCCATCGGCCTGGAAGGCCGGGCCTTCTGGCGTGGCCTGCTGAGCAACGCGGCGCACCCGCTGCCGCTGCCGTTCGAGCGGCGCCAGGCGAGCGCGCAGGTACCGGTGGCCGAGCAGGTCGGTAATGGCGTGGCAGCCGCCCTGGCCGCGCTGGTCGCGGCCGCGCAGGTCCAGCGCGAAGACGCCCTGGCCCTGCTGTGGGGCGCGTTCCTCGCCGAGCTGGGGCAGCAACCCGGGCTGGTGCTGGGGCTGGAGGTCGATGGCCGTAACGAACAGCTTGAACAGACCCTGGGCCATTTCGCCCGGCAACTGCCGCTGGTGCTGAATTTCGACAGCACCCGTGGCCTGGGCGAGCAATTGCCCGGCCTGGCAGGTCAACTGAGCCAGGCTCGTGCCTGGCTGGATTGCCTCGACGAGGCCGACCTTGGCGAGGCCGCCGTGCCGGCCTATGCCTGCGGTCTGCGCAACCAGGCGCCGGACAGCCGTGTGCAGCTGGAACTGGACTGCCCACGCGCGCAGAAGCTGTTGCTGCGGGTCGATGGGCAACGGTTGCGCCTGTCCAGCCCGGCCGGCCGCTATGCCGTCGAGCAACTGGCGGCCTGGCTGGCGCAGTTCGACACCTTCGCCGGTGCATTGGCCAAGGGCCTCGACCAACCCCTGGCGCGCCTGGCCACGGTCGACGCCGCCCAGCAGGCGCAACTGCTCGCGCGCTTCGACCGCACTGACGCGCTGGATGCCGTGCCGGGCCAGACCCTGCACGGCCTGTTCGAGCAGGCAGCGACCAAGCAGCCGCAGCACATCGCCCTGCATGTGGGCGAGCAGACCCTCGACTACGCCACCCTCGACCAGCGTGCCAACGGCCTGGCCGCCGTCCTGCGCCAGCGCGGCGTCGGCGCCGACAGCGTGGTGGCGGTGTATGGCGAGCGCTCGGTGGAGATCGTCGTCACCCTGCTGGCGATTCTCAAGGCCGGTGGCGCCTACCTGCCGCTGGACCCCAGCTACCCGGCCGATCGCCTGTCGTTCATGCTGCATGACGCCAAGGCCCACAGCCTGATCACCCTGCGGCCGCTGGCCGACGGCATCGAAGTGGCCGACGGCGTCCAGCGCCTGGCCCTGGAAGGCGGCCTGCCACCGGCCCAGGCCGAGGCGCCGCAGGCGCCCATCAGCGCCGACCACCTGGCCTACGTGATCTACACCTCCGGCTCCACCGGCAAGCCCAAGGGCGTGATGATCAGCCATGCCAACGCCTGCGCCTCGACCCGCGCCCGCGCGGCGTTCTACCAGGCGCCGCTGCGTCGCTTCCTGATGCTGTCGTCGTTCTCCTTCGACAGTTCCGTGGCCGGGATCTTCTGGACCCTGGGGCAGGGCGGCACGTTGTACCTGCCCGAAGAAGAGACCCACAAGGACCCGGCACGCCTGGCCGAGCTGGTCGAAGGCGAGGCGATCAGCCACTTCCTGGCCCTGCCGTCGTTCTATGCGCAGATCCTCGAATACCTGCGCCAGCCTGAGCTGGCCTGCGTGATCGTGGCCGGCGAGGCCTGCCCGGTGGAGCTGCCGGCCGCCCATTACCAGCGCCTGCCGCAGACCTTGCTGGTCAACGAATACGGACCGTCGGAAAGCGCGGTGTGGTGCTCGGCCCATGCCGTGGAGCAGCAACCGCCTCACGCGCGCATTTCGATCGGCGGCGCCATTGCCGGTGCGCGCCTGCGGGTGCTGGACCGCGACGGCGAGCTGGTCGGCTTCGGCCGCGAAGGCGAGCTGTTCGTCGGTGGCCCGGGCCTGGCCCGGGGCTACCTGCAACGGCCCAGCCTGACCGCCAGCCGTTTCGTGCCCGATCCGTTCGCCCGCACGCCGGGCGAGCGCCTGTATCGCACTGGCGACCGGGTCAGCCCGGGCACCGACGCGACCCTGGACTATCTCGGGCGCCTGGATTTCCAGCTCAAGCTGCGTGGTTTCCGTGTCGAACTGGGCGAGATCGAGGCGCGCCTGGCGCAGTTGCCGGATGTGCGCGAGGCGGCAGTCGTCGTGCGCGAGACCGGTGGCGGCGCCCAGCTGGCGGCGTTCGTGGTGCTGGCCGAGACCGCCGCGGGCGGCGTGGAAATCCAACTCCTGGAGCGTCTGCGTGAACAGCTGCCGGAATACATGGTGCCAGCCTACCTGCGCGCCCTCGAACGCCTGCCGCTGACCCCCAACGGCAAGCTCGACCGCAACGCGCTGGCCGCCGTGCAGGCCGAGAGCCGCGAATACCAGGCGCCGCGCAACGAACTGGAAGCGACCCTGGCGCAGATCTGGCAGGAGGCCTTGCAACTGGAGCGCGTGGGTGTGCACGACAACTTCTTCGCCCTGGGCGGCCACTCGCTGCTGGCCACGCGGATCCGCTCGCACGTGCAGGCCCAGTTGAACCTGGACCTGCCGCTGCGGGTGTTCTTCGAGGGCGAGACCGTGGCCTTGCTGGCCGAGCAGGTCGAGCGACACCGCGGCTCCGGCGCCAGCGACGCCAAGGCCGACGCCCTGGAAGCGCTGTTCGATGCGGTGGAGGACGTATGACCCAGCTGTCCGACCGCATGCAGGCCCTGGCCAGGCGCTTCGCCGCCCTGGCCCCGCAGGAGCAGAAAGCGCTGCAAGGGCGCATGCGTGAACAGGGGCTGTCGTTCGACCTGCTGCCGATCCCGGCACGCGAGGGCGACCAGCCGGTGCAGGCGTCGTTCGCCCAGCAACGCCTGTGGCTGCTGTGGCAGCTCGACCCGCAGTCCAGCGCCTACAACCAGCCGGCGTTGCTGCGCGTGCGCGGTGACTTCGACCGCCAGCGCCTGGCGCGCAGCCTGCGGGCGCTGGTGGCGCGCCACGAGGCGCTGCGCACCAACTTCCGCCAGGACGAGCAGCGCGTGCTGCAGGTGATCCATGGCCTGCGCGAGGTCGAGGTGGACGAGCAGGACCTGCGCCAGGCCGACGGGCGACAGCTGCAGGACGCCATTGCCGAGCGCTCGGCGCGGCCGTTCGACCTGGAGCGCGACCTGCTGTTGCGCACCAGCCTGCTGCGTACCGGCAAGGCCGAGTGGGTGCTGGTGTTCTGTACCCACCACATCGTCACCGACGCCTGGTCGATGCCGATCCTGGTCAATGAGGTGCTGGGGCACTACCAGAACCAGGCCGACGTCGCGCCGCTGGCCATCCAATACGCCGACCACGCCCGCTGGCAGCGCCTGTGGCTGGAGGCCGGCGAGGCCGAGCGCCAGTTGGGCTACTGGCGTGAGCGGCTGGGTACGGCGGATGACGAACTGGAGCTGCCGTTCGATCATCCGCGCCCGGCGCGCCGCGGGCAGCAGGGGGCGCGCGTGGCCGTGGCCTTGCCCGATGGCCTGGGCGCGTCGCTGCGCCGGGTTGCCGGCGAGCATGGCTGCACGCCGTTCATGGTGCTGCTGGCCAGCCTGCAGGTGCTGTTGTTCCGTTACAGCGGCAGCGAGGTGGTGCGGGTCGGCACGCCGGTGGCCAACCGCACCCGCGCCGAAGTGGAAGCGCTGATCGGTTTCTTCGTCAATACACAAGTGCTGCAGCTCGAACTGGACGGCCGCCAGCCCTTCAGCGCGGTGCTGGCCCAGGTGCGCCAGCGGGTGATGGAGGCCCAGGCCAACCAGGACCTGCCGTTCGAACACCTGGTCGATGCCCTGCAACCGCAGCGCAGCCTCGACCGCACGCCGCTGTTCCAGGTGCTGTTCAATCACCAGGCAAGCCGTGGCGAGGCCGTGAGCTGGCAGTTGCCCGGCGTCGAACTGGCACCGCTGGAGCTGACCACCGAGTTCGCCCGTTTCGACCTGACCCTGAACACCGAGGAGCAGGGCGAACAACTCAAGGCATCGTGGCTGTACGCCTGCGACCTGTTCGAGGCCGCCACCGTCGAGCGCCTTGGTCAGCACTGGGCGCAGCTGTTGGAACAGGCCCTGGCCGGACCCGGCCAGGCCATCGAGGCGCTGCGCCTGGAGGCGCCGACTGTGCCCGCGCAGGCCGAACCGGCCATTGCGGCCAGCACCTGGCTGCACCAGCGTTTCGCGGCCCAGGCCGCGGCGCATCCCGAGCGCCTGGCACTGGTCGACGGCCCGCGCTCGCTGAGCTATGCCGCCCTCGACGCCCGCGCCAATCAGCTGGCCGCACAGCTGGTCGAACGCGGCCTGACACCTCGGTCGCTGGTGGCGCTGAGCGCAGAGCGCCGCCTGGAAACCCTGGTAGGCCTGCTCGCCGTGCTCAAGGCCGGCGCCTGCTACGTGGCGCTCGACCCACGGTTCCCGCGTGAACGCCTGGGCCAGATGCTTGAAGACAGCGGCGCGCAGCTGGTCCTGGCGCCTGCCGACCAGCTCGAACGCTTCAGCGGATTCGACGGTGTCGCCACCTGCCTGCTGGACGACGCCCTGCAAGCCCCGGAGCGCGTCGAGGCTGCCCCAGCCGTCGACGTGTTCGGCGACGACCTGGCCTATGTGATCTTCACCTCCGGCTCCACTGGGCGGCCGAAGGCCGTGGGCGTGGGCCACGGGGCCCTGGCCAACTACCTCGACGGTATCGAACAACGCCTGCCGCTGGCCGACGTGCGCAGCATGGCGCTGGTCTCGACCCTGGCCGCCGACCTCGGTCACACCGTGCTGTTCGGCGCCCTGGCGGCGGGCCGCACCCTGCACCTGGTGGATGCCGACACGGCGGTCGACGGCCAGGCGTTCGCCACCTACATGAGCGAGCATGGCGTCGACGCGCTGAAGATCGTGCCATCGCACCTGGGCGCGCTGCTGGCCGGCGACAATGCCGCCGTGCTGCCGCGCCGCTGCCTGGTGCTCGGCGGCGAGGCCAGCCCGCCCGCCTTGCTGCAACGTATCCAGGCCCTGGCGCCGCAGTGCCGCCTGGCCAACCATTACGGCCCGACCGAGACCACCGTCGGCGCCTTCACCTGCCAGCTCGACGATGTGCAGGCCGCACCGCCCCTGGGTGCGCCGTTGCCCAACCTGCGTGCCCATGTGCTCGACGCCGCCTTGAACGCGGCGCCGGTCGGTGGCCAGGGCGAGCTGTACATCGGTGGCGCGGGCCTGGCCCGGGGCTACCTGGGCCAGCCGGGGCAGACCGCCGAGCGTTTCGTGCCCGACCCGTTCGGCGCGGCCGGGCAACGCCTGTACCGCACCGGTGACCGCGTGCGCCAACATGCCGACGGCGCCCTGCGCTACCAGGGCCGTGCCGACCAGCAACTGAAGATTCGCGGCTACCGGGTCGAGCCCGGCGAAGTCGAACGCCAACTGCTGGCCCATCCAGCGGTGGGTGAGTGCGTGGTGGTCGGCCAGCCCGGCGCCAACGGCCTGCAACTGGTCGCCTATGTGGTGGCCAAGGGCGTCGAGGCGGTGTCGGCCGACACACTCAAGGCGTTCCTGCGCGAGCGCGTCTCGGCGCATCAGGTGCCGGCCCATGTGCTGGAGCTGGCGGCGCTGCCGCTGACCGCCAATGGCAAGCTCGACCGCCGTGGCTTGCCACTGCCGCGGGCGAACGGCGCCAAGGCGGCCGGCCAGGCGCCGCGCGATGCGCTGCAAGCGGGCCTGCTGGCGGTCTGGCAGCAGGTGCTGGGGCGCGATGATATTGGCGTCGATGACAACTTCTTCGAGCTGGGCGGCGACTCGATCATCGCCATCCAGATGGTCAGCCGGGCGCGCAAGGCGGGCCTGAACCTGGCCGCCCGCGATGTGTTCGCCCACCAGAGCATCGCCACCTTGGCGCTGGTCACGCGCGAACAGGCGCACCAGGTCATCGACCAGGGGCCGGTGCAGGGCGAGGTGCCGCTGACGCCAATCCAGCACGGTTTCTTCGACGGGCGGATCCCCCAGCAGCACCACTGGAACCAGGCCGTGCTGTTGCAGCCCGAACGACGGCTCGAAGCGCGGTTGCTGGAAGGCGCGTTGCAGCGCCTGGTCCGTCACCATGACGCCCTGCGCCTGCGGTTTGCCGCCGAAGGCGAGGGCTGGCGCCAGTGGCACGGCCCTCTCGACGAGCAACCGCTGCTGTGGCAGCACGATGTGGCGAACGACGAGCAGTTGCAGGCCTGTTGCGAACAGGCCCAAGCCAGCCTCGACCTTGGCGAAGGGCCGCTGTTGCGCGCCGTGCTGGCCACTCTGGCCGATGGCAAGCAACGCCTGCTGCTGGTGATCCACCACCTGGTGGTCGACGGTGTCTCCTGGCGGATCCTGCTGGAGGACCTGCAGCAGGTTTACACGGCGTTGGCCGAGGGCCGCGAAGCCGCCTTGCCGGCCAAGACCAGCGCCTGGCGCGACTGGGCCACGCGCCTGGCGGGCCATGCCGCCAGCGAGGTCGTCGAGGGCGAGCTGGCGGGTTGGCTGGCGCGCCTGCAGGGCGCCGATGCCGCGCTGCCGTGCGACGACCCGACCGGCTCGTTGGCGCAGCGTCACGCCCAGGTGGTCATTGGGCAACTGCCCCAGGAGCGGACCCGTGAATTGCTGCAGGCCGCCGGTAGCGCCTATCGCACCCAGATCAACGACCTGCTGCTGGCCGCGCTGGCCCAGGCCGTGAACCGTTGGAGCGGACGCCCCGATGTGCTGGTGCGCCTGGAAGGGCACGGTCGCGAAGACCTGTTCGAGGACATCGACCTGTCGCGCACCGTGGGCTGGTTCACCAGCCTCTATCCGGTGCGCCTGACGCCGCACATGGCGCCGGGTGACTGCATCAAGGCGGTCAAGGAGCAGTTGCGCGCCATACCCGGCAATGGCCTGGGCTTCGGCCTGCTGCGCCATCTGGCGTCGTCAGAAACACGCCAGGCGCTGGCGGCCTTGCCGGCGCCGCGCATCACCTTCAACTACCTCGGCCAGCTCGACCAGGGCTTCGACGCCGACGCCTGGTTGCACCCCTGCGCCGGCCCCAGTGGCGACACCCGCGATGCCGCCGCGCCCCTGGGCAACTGGCTGACGCTCAATGCCCAGGTCTACCAGGGGTGCCTGGGGCTGAGCTGGACGTTCAGCGGGCAGATGTTCGCCCGTGAGCGCATCGAGCAGCTCAACGGCCTCTACCTCGACGCCTTGCAGAGCCTGATCCAGCATTGCTGCGTCGACGGCGGCGAGGGTGTCACGCCTTCGGACTTCCCGCTGGCCGGCCTGTCCCAGGCACAGCTCGATGCCTTGCCGGTGGCGCCTTCGGCCATCGCCGACGTGCTGCCCTTGACGCCCATGCAGCAGGGCATGCTGTTCCACAGCCTGTACCAACCGGCCGGCAGCGCCTACCTCAACCAGATGCGCCTGCAGGTGCAGGGCCTGGATGTCGAACGTTTCGTCCAGGCCTGGCAGGCCTGCGTCGACCGGCATGACGTGCTGCGCGCCAGCTTCCACTGGCAGCACGGGCTGGAGCAGCCGCTGCAGGTGGTGCACAAGCATCTGGTGATTCCTTGCGAGCGGCATGACTGGCGCGGCCGCGACGATCTGGCCAGCAACCTGAATGCACTGGCGGCCGACGACCTCGCGCGCGCCTTCGTGCTCGACCAGGCACCGTTGCTGCGCCTGATGGTGGTGCGCACCGGAGAGGACGACTGGCATCTGATCCAGACTACCCATCACATCCTGCTGGACGGCTGGAGCAGTTCGCGCTTGCTGGGCGAGGTGCTGCAACGCTATGCCGGACAGGATTGCACAACGCCGGCCAGTAGCTATCGCCCTTACCTGGGGTGGCTGGCGAACCAGCCGGCGGACGCCAGCGAGGCGTTCTGGAAAGCCCGCCTGGCCCAACTGGCGGAGCCTACCCGGCTGGCAGACGCGCTGGCCGATGGCAGCGAACGAGAGGCCGCGCCGGGCAGCTTTGCCGAGCGCGTCAGCCGCCTGGGCGTGGCCGACACCGCCCGCCTGAAAGCCTTCGCCAGGCAGCAGAAGGTCACCGCCAACACCGTGCTGCAGGCCGCCTGGCTGTTGTTGCTGCGCCGCTACACCCAGCAGGATTGCGTGGCCTTCGGCGCCACCGTGTCGGGGCGCCCGGCGGAACTGCCGGGTATCGAGGAGCAGCTGGGGTTGTTCATCAACACCCTGCCGGTGATCGCCCAACCCGAGGCACAGCTGACCGTGGGCCAGTGGGTGCGCCAGGTGCAGGACCTCAACCTGGCCATGCGCGACCACGAGCACACGCCGCTGTACGAGATCCAGCGCTGGGCCGGGCAGGGCGGTGGCGCCTTGTTCGATCACATCCTGATCTTCGAGAACTACCCGGTTTCGGCGGCGCTGGAGCAGGGCGCGCCGGCCGGCCTGCGCTTCAGCGATTCGAGCAAGCGCGAACGTACCAGTTATGCCCTGACGCTGTCGGCAGGCCTGGACGAGGACCTGGTGTTGCAGTACAGCCATGCGTGCGACGTTTATGGCCGCGTGGCTATCGAGCAGCTGGACCGCCACCTGCAAGGCCTGTTGCGGGCGTTCTGCGAGGATGACCAGCGCTGCCTGGGCAGCCTTGGCCTGCTGGCGGCGCATGAACAGGCGCAAGTGGTCGAGGCGTGGAACGCCACGGCGGTGCCCTTCGCCGACGACCAGTGCCTGCACCAACTGATCGAAGCCAGCGCCGCACGCACGCCAGCGGCTCCCGCCCTGAGCGTGGCCGGCGAAACCCTCGACTACGCCACCCTCAACCGCCGCGCCAACCGCCTGGCCCGACGCCTGCGTGCGGCGGGCGTGGGCCCGGACGTGCTGGTGGGCATCGCCGTGGAGCGCGGTGTGGAGCTGGTGGTGGGCCTGCTGGCGATCCTCAAGGCCGGCGGCGCCTACGTGCCGATGGACCCGGAATATCCGGCCGAGCGCCTGGCGCACATGGTCGAGGACAGCGGCGCGCAACTGGTGCTGACCCAAGCCCACCTGCGCGGCGCGCTGGCACTGCCGGCCGGGGTCGCGGCGCTGGAGCTGCAAGCCGGCGAGGACTGGCTGGCGGAGTTTGACGGCGACAACCTGGCCAACCTGGCCGCCCCCGGCAACCTGGCCTACGTGATCTACACCTCCGGCTCCACCGGCAAGCCCAAGGGCGTGGGCGTGCGCCACGACGGCGTGCTGAACTTCCTGGCCAGCATGCTCAAGCAACCGGGCATCGAGGCAAGCGACCGGGTGCTGTCGCTGACCTCGCTGTCGTTCGACATCGCCGGGCTGGAACTGTACGGCAGCCTGCTGGCCGGTGCCTGCATCGTGCTGGTGGAGCGGGCCACGGCCCGCGACCCGCAAGCCCTGCTGGCGGCGATCGCGGCCGAGCGGGTCAGCGTGGTGCAGGCCACCCCGTCGACCTGGCGGATGCTGCTGGACAGCCCGCAGGCGGCGAGCCTGGCCGGGTGCAAGGCGCTGTGCGGCGGCGAGGCCCTGGCGCCGGACCTGGCGGCGCGGTTGATCGAGCGTTGCGGCCATGTGTGGAACCTGTACGGCCCGACCGAGACCACCATCTGGTCGGCGCTGCACTACCTGGACGCGGGCAGCCCGCAGGTGCTGCTGGGCCGGCCGCTGGACAACACGGCGCTGCTGGTGCTGGACGCCGACCTGCAACCGGTGCCGGTGGGCGTGGCTGGCGAGCTGTACATCGGCGGCGCAGGCCTGGCGCGGGGTTATCACCAGCGCCCGGGGCTGACCGCCGAGCGCTTCCTGGCCAGCCCGTTCGCCGACGGCGAGCGAATCTACCGCACCGGCGACCTGGCGCGCTTCGACGGCCAGGGCCGGCTGGAATACATCGGCCGCGCCGACCACCAGGTGAAGATCCGCGGGTTCCGCATCGAGCTGGGCGAGATCGAGGCGCAACTGCTGGCCCGCGCCGAAGTGCGCGAAGCAGCGGTGGTGGCCCGCGACACCGGCCTGGGCACGCAACTGGTGGGTTACCTGGTGCCGACGGACGCGGCGCTGGTGGAGGCGGGCGAAGCCCAGCAGGCACTGCGCGAGACCCTGCGCGCGGCGCTGGGCGAGGCGCTGCCGGCATTCATGGTGCCGGCGCAGCTGATGCTGCTGGCGCGCATGCCGCTGACCCCCAACGGCAAGCTCGACCGCAAGGCGCTGCCGGCGCCGGACGCCAGCCTGGCCCAGGCGCGCTACCAGGCGCCGCGCAGCGAGCTGGAATGCCAGCTGGCGCAGATCTGGGCCGAGGTACTGAAGCTGGAGAAGATTGGCCTTGCCGACAACTTCTTCGAACTGGGGGGCCATTCGCTGCTGGCCACCCAGGCCACCGCCAGGGCGCAGCAGGTGCTGCGCGCCAGCCTGCCGCTGGATGCCATGTTCAGGGCTAAATCGCTCGAGGACTACGCCGTCTGTATAGCACCACACCTCAATACAGACTTCGAAGAAAACCTGAGTGACATGCACGACTTCCTGACTGAACTGGAGCTGGAATGACAATGGCCGCACATGACAGCGCCGCACTGGTGCAACGTTTTATCAGGTTGCCCCTGGCCCAGCGCCAGGCCTTCCTGGAAAAGCTTGCGAGCAAGGGGATGAGCCTGGCGCAGTTGCCGATACCCGGTGGCTGCGTCGAAGGCGAGACGGCACCGATGTCCTACGCCCAGGAGCGCCAGTGGTTTCTCTGGCAGTTCGACCCGGCGGGCGCGGCCTATAACATTCCCCTGGTGCTGCGTCTGCGTGGCGAACTGCAGCTGGAGGCGCTGCGCCGCAGCCTGGCGGCGCTGGTCGAGCGCCAGGCCAGCCTGCGCACGGTGTTCACCGAGCAGGGCGAGGGTGAGCGCTTGCAGCGGGTGTGCCCGCCGTTCGTGCCAGAACTGGCGGAGCGCAACGTCGAGCCCGCACAGTTGGCGGCTGTGATTGACAGCGAGACGCAACAGCCTTTCGATCTGCGACAAGGCCCTTTGCTGCGCTGTGCCCTGTTCAAGATCGACGCCCAGGAACGGGTGCTGGTGCTGACCTTGCATCACGCCATCGCCGATGGCTGGTCGCTGCAGGTGCTGCTCAAGGAACTGCTGGCCGGTTATGCGGCGTTCAGCCAGGGGCGCGAGCCGGCCCTGACGCCGCTGCCGATCCAGTACCGCGACTATGCCCTGTGGCAGCGTTGCTGGATGGAAGCCGGCGAGCAAGCGCGCCAGCTGGACTACTGGACGCGGCAGCTGGGCGGCGAGCAACCGTTGCTGGAATTGCCGCTGGATCGCCCGCGGCCGATGGTCCAGAGCCTGCGTGGCGCGCGCCTGCAGGTGGCCTTGCCCGCCACCCTGGCCGAAGGCCTGCGCCAGTTGGCGCAGGGCGAGCAGGCGACCTTGTTCATGGTGTTGCTGGCGTCGTTCCAGGTGCTGCTGCACCGCTACAGCGGCCAGTCCGACATCCGCGTCGGTGTGCCGGTGGCCAACCGCAACCGTGTCGAGACCGAAGGGCTGGTGGGCTTCTTCGTCAACACCCAGGTGCTCAAGGCCGAGATCGATCCGCAGGCCAGTTTCCAGGCGCTGTTGCAGCAGGTGCGCAGCGCCGCCCTGGAGGCCCAGGCCCACCAGGACCTGCCGTTCGAGCAACTGGTCCAGGCCTTGCAGCCGAGCCGCAGCCTGAGCCATTCGCCGCTGTTCCAGGTGATGTACAACCACCAGGGCGGCGTGGCCCAGGGTGCTGACGCCCTGGCGCTGCCGGGCCTGAGCATCGAAGGGCTCGAGGCGCAGGGGCAGGCGGCCAAGTTCGACCTGACCCTGGATACCCACGAAGCGGGGCAGGCGCTGTCGGCGACCCTGACCTATGCCACCGACTTGTTCGATGCCGCGACCATCGAGACCATGGCCGGGCACTGGCTGAACCTGTTGCAGGGGATCATCGAGGCGCCCGCTCAGCGAGTCGGCCAGTTGCCGTTGCTGGCAGCGCACGAACAACAGCAGATGATCGAGGATTGGAACGCCACGGCGGTGCCGTTCGCCGACGACCAGTGCCTGCACCAACTGATCGAAGCCAGCGCCGCACGCGCGCCAGCGGCTCCCGCCCTGAGCGTGGCCGGCGAAACCCTCGACTACGCCACCCTCAACCGCCGCGCCAACCGCCTGGCCCGACGCCTGCGTGCGGCGGGCGTGGGCCCGGACGTGCTGGTGGGCATCGCCGTGGAGCGCGGTGTGGAGCTGGTGGTGGGCCTGCTGGCGATCCTCAAGGCCGGCGGCGCCTACGTGCCGATGGACCCGGAATACCCGGCCGAGCGCCTGGCGCACATGGTCGAGGACAGCGGCGCGCAACTGGTGCTGACCCAAGCCCACCTGCGCGGCGCGCTGGCACTGCCGGCCGGGGTCGCGGCGCTGGAGCTGCAAGCCGGCGAGGACTGGCTGGCGGAGTTTGACGGCGACAACCTGGCCAACCTGGCCGCCCCCGGCAACCTGGCCTACGTGATCTACACCTCCGGCTCCACCGGCAAGCCCAAGGGCGTGGGCGTGCGCCACGACGGCGTGCTGAACTTCCTGGCCAGCATGCTCAAGCAACCGGGCATCGAGGCAAGCGACCGGGTGCTGTCGCTGACCTCGCTGTCGTTCGACATCGCCGGGCTGGAACTGTACGGCAGCCTGCTGGCCGGTGCCTGCATCGTGCTGGTGGAGCGGGCCACGGCCCGCGACCCGCAAGCCCTGCTGGCGGCGATCGCGGCCGAGCGGGTCAGCGTGGTGCAGGCCACCCCGTCGACCTGGCGGATGCTGCTGGACAGCCCGCAGGCGGCGAGCCTGGCCGGGTGCAAGGCGCTGTGCGGCGGCGAGGCCCTGGCGCCGGACCTGGCGGCGCGGTTGATCGAGCGTTGCGGCCATGTGTGGAACCTGTACGGCCCGACCGAGACCACCATCTGGTCGGCGCTGCACTACCTGGACGCGGGCAACCCGCAGGTGCTGCTGGGCCGGCCGCTGGACAACACGGCGCTGCTGGTGCTGGACGCCGACCTGCAACCGGTGCCGGTGGGCGTGGCCGGCGAGCTGTACATCGGCGGCGCGGGCCTGGCGCGGGGTTATCACCAGCGCCCGGGGCTGACCGCCGAGCGCTTCCTGGCCAGCCCGTTCGCCGACGGCGAGCGAATCTACCGCACCGGCGACCTGGCGCGCTTCGACGGCCAGGGCCGGCTGGAATACATCGGTCGCGCCGACCACCAGGTGAAGATCCGCGGGTTCCGCATCGAGCTGGGCGAGATCGAGGCGCAACTGCTGGCCTGCGCCGAAGTGCGCGAAGCGGCGGTGGTGGCCCGCGACACCGGCCTGGGCACGCAACTGGTGGGTTACCTGGTGCCGACGGACGCGGCGCTGGTGGTGGCGGGCGAAGCCCAACAGGCACTGCGCGAGACCCTGCGCGCGGCGCTGGGCGAGGCGCTGCCGGAATTCATGGTGCCGGCGCAATTGATGCTGCTGGCGCGCATGCCGCTGACCCCCAACGGCAAGCTCGACCGCAAGGCGCTGCCAGCGCCGGACGCGAGCCTGGCCCAGGCGCGCTACCAGGCGCCGCGCAGCGAGCTGGAATGCCAGCTGGCGCAGATCTGGGCCGAGGTACTGAAGCTGGAGAAGGTTGGTTTGGCCGACAACTTCTTCGAACTGGGCGGCCATTCGTTGCTGGCCACCCAGGTCATTTCCCGCGTGGCCCAGGGCCTGGCGATCGATGTGCCGCTGCGCACGCTGTTCGAGCACGCCACCCTGGGGGCGTTCGCCCATGCGGTTGGCCGGGTGGCCAGCAAGCCCGTCGCGGCGATTACCCGCGTTGCCCGCGACCAGGACCTGCCGCTGTCGTTCGCCCAGCAGCGCCAGTGGCTGCTCTGGCAGTTCGCCCCGGACAGCACGGCGTACACCATTCCCGCTGTGCTGCGCCTGCGCGGTGCCCTGGACGTCGCGGCGCTGGAGCGTAGCTTCGCTGCGCTGGTCGAGCGCCACGAGAGCTTGCGCACCACCTTTCACCAGACGGCCGATGGCCCGCTGCAAGTGATTCATGACGGCGTGTCCGTGGCGATACCCGTACGCGCGCTGCAAGGCGCGACCGAGGTGCAGGTCGAGGCACAGATCAAACAGGTGCTGCAACGCCCGTTCGACCTGGCAGTGGGGCCGTTGCTGCGTGTCGAACTGCTGCGCTTGTCCGAACAGGAGCACGTGCTGGTGATGACCCAGCACCACATCGTCTCCGACGCCTGGTCGATGCAGCGCCTGGTGGAGGAGCTGGTGGCGCTGTACGACGCCTTCAGCCAGGGCCAGGCGGCGCAACTGCCGGCACTGCCGATCCAGTACCTGGACTACGCCGTGTGGCAGCGCCAATGGCTGGCCGAAGGCGAGCAGGCCCGCCAGCTGGCCTACTGGACCGCCAAGCTGGGCGGCGAGCAGCCGGTGCTGGAACTGCCCACCGACCGCCCGCGCCCCGCGGCGCAGAGCTACCGCGGCGCGCGCCACGCGCTGCACCTGGCGCCGGCGTTGGCCGACGGCCTGCGCCAACTGGCCCAGCGCGAGCAGGTGACCCTGTTCATGCTGCTGCTGGCCTCGTTCCAGGCCTTGCTGCACCGCTACAGCGGCCAGGCCGACATCCGTGTCGGCGTACCGATCGCCAACCGCACGCGCCTGGAAACCGAAGGCGTGATGGGCT
This sequence comes from Pseudomonas entomophila, assembly GCF_018417595.1. Classification (NCBI taxonomy): domain Bacteria; kingdom Pseudomonadati; phylum Pseudomonadota; class Gammaproteobacteria; order Pseudomonadales; family Pseudomonadaceae; genus Pseudomonas; species Pseudomonas entomophila. Next base: position 3,557,691 of record NZ_CP070982.1, on the reverse strand, counting down.
TCTTCGTCAACACCCAGGTGCTCAAGGCCGAGGTCGATGGCCAGGCCAGCTTCCAGGCGTTGCTGGCCCAGGTGCGCCAGGCGGCGCTGGAGGCCCAGGCGCACCAGGACCTGCCGTTCGAGCAACTGGTCGAGGCGTTGCAGCCGGAGCGCAGCCTGAGCCACAGCCCGCTGTTCCAGGTGATGTTCAACCACCAGCGGGTGGCGACGGCGATGGCCGCCCCGCACGGCTTGCAGGTCGAGGCGCTGGGCTGGGACAGCCACAGCACGCAGTTCGACCTGAGCCTGAACACCTTCGAGGGCGAGCAGGGCCTGTCGGCGTCGCTGGTGTACGCCACCGACCTGTTCGACGCGGCGAGCATCGAGCGCCTGGGCGCGCACTGGCAGCAGCTGCTGCAAGGCTTGGTGGCCGACGCGCAGGCGCCGCTGGGGCAACTGGCGCTGCTGGCGCCGGCCGAGCGTGAGCAGGCGCTGCACGGCTGGAACGCTACCGCCCGTGATTACGCGCTGGCCCTGAGCGTGCCGCAGCGCTTCGAGGCGCAGGTGGCGGCGACCCCGCAGGCCCCGGCGCTGGCCTTCGCCGGCCAGCAGTTGAGCTACGCCGAACTCAACGCCCGGGCCAACCGCCTGGCCCGCGAGCTGGTGGCCCAGGGCGTGACGGCCGATGCGCTGGTGGGCATCGCCGTGGAGCGCAGCGTGGAGATGGTGGTGGGCCTGCTGGCGATCCTCAAGGCCGGCGCGGCCTATGTGCCGCTGGACCCGGAATACCCGCGCGAGCGGCTGGCGTACATGATCGAGGACAGCGGCATCGAACTGCTGCTGACCCAGGCGCACCTGCTGGCCGAGCTGCCGCTGGGCGAGGGCGTGCGCAGCCTGGTGCTGGAGCAGTCGAGCGATTGGCTGGCCGGCCACGGCGACGGCAACCTGGGCCTCGTGCCGGCGCCGCAGCAACTGGCCTACGTGATCTACACCTCCGGCTCCACCGGCAAGCCCAAGGGCGCCGGCAACCGCCACGACGCGCTGGTCAACCGGCTGTGCTGGATGCAGGAGGCCTACGGGCTGACGGCGGCGGACAGCGTGTTGCAGAAGACCCCGTTCAGCTTCGACGTGTCGGTGTGGGAGTTCTTCTGGCCGCTGATCAGCGGCGCGCGGCTGGTGCTGGCGGCGCCGGGGGCGCACCGCGACCCGGGGCAACTGATCGCGCTGATCGAGGCCGAGCAGGTGAGCACGCTGCACTTCGTGCCGTCGATGCTGCAGGCGTTCCTGCAAGACCCGCAGGTGATCCGCTGCACCTCGCTGAGGCGAATCGTCTGCAGTGGCGAGGCGCTGCCGGTGGACGCGCAGCAGCAGGTATTGGCGCGGCTGCCGTGGAGCGGGCTGTACAACCTGTACGGGCCGACCGAGGCGGCGATCGACGTGACCCACTGGACCTGCCGCGAGGAGGGGCGCGACAGCGTGCCGATCGGTGTGCCGATCGCCAACCTGGCGACCTACATCCTCGACGCTGAACTGGCGCCGGTGCCGGTGGGCGTGGCGGGCGAGCTGTACCTGGGCGGGGTGGGCCTGGCGCGTGGTTACCACCGCCGCCCGGCGCTGACCGCCGAGCGCTTCGTCGCCAGCCCGTTTGGCGGCGAGCGCCTGTACCGCACCGGTGACCTGGCGCGCTACCGCGCCGACGGAGTGATCGAGTACGCCGGGCGTATCGACCACCAGGTGAAGATCCGTGGCCTGCGGATCGAGCTGGGCGAGATCGAGGCGCGCCTGTTGGAGCAACCCGGCATCCGCGAAGCCGTGGTGCTGGCCATCGATACCCCGGCCGGCAAGCAACTGGCCGGCTACCTGGTGCCGGAGGATGCCGCCGTGCTGCAGACACCGGCCCTGGATCAGGCACAGCTGGCCGAGCAGGTGCGTGGCCAGCTACGCCAGTCGCTGCCGGCGTACATGGTGCCCGGGCCGCTCATGCTCCTGGCGCAACTGCCCCTGAGCCCTAACGGCAAGCTCGACCGCAAGGCCCTGCCGACCCTCGAGGCCAGCAGCGCGCGGCCAGCGTTCAACCCGCCCGTCACTGAGTTGCAGTGCCAGGTCGCGGCGGTCTGGCAGGCCGTGCTCGGCTGCGCCCGGGTGGGCCTTGCCGACAGCTTCTTCGAGCTCGGCGGCCACTCGCTGGCGGTGGTCAATGTGGTCTCCCGCATCCAGCTGGAGCTGGGCTTGGCGCCTGGCCCGCAAGCGTTGTTCCAACACCCGACCCTGGCGGCCTTCGTGGCCCACCTGGAACAGTCGGGCAAGCAGGTCGACACGGTAAAACTGAACAAGCTGGAAGCCCTGCTTGATGAAATGGAGGAAGTCTGATGGACAAGAGTGTTGCTTCGAGGATCGCCAAGCGCTTTATCACTCTGCCCCTGGACAAACGCAAACTGTACCTGGAAAAGATGAGCGAGGAAGGGGTGTCGGTGGCCAACCTGCCGATCCCCAGGGTGGTTGACGCCTTCAGCCGCATCCCGCTGTCCTACGCCCAGGAACGGCAGTGGTTCCTCTGGCAGCTGGAGCCGGACAGCGCCGCCTACAACATCCCCACCGCCCTGCGCCTGCGCGGCGAGCTGGACGTGCCGGCCCTGCGCCGCAGCTTCGCGGCCCTGGTGGCGCGCCACGACGTGCTGCGCACGCGCTTCGTCGACCAGGGCGAGGGCCTGGCCCAGGTGATCGACCCCGACACGGCGCTGGACCTGCCGCTGGACCTGCTGCCCGACGGGTTGGCGAGGGAGGCGCGCGATACCTGGATCGAACATTACATCCACGAGCACGGCGCGGCACTGTTCGACCTGGCCGCCGGCAACCTGCTGCGGGTGCGTCTGCTGCGCCTGGATGCGCAGGACCACGTACTGGTGATGGTCCTGCACCACATCGTCTCCGATGGTTGGTCGAGCCAGGTGATGGTCGATGAGCTGGTGCAGGCCTACGCGGCCTGCAGCCAGGGCCGCGAGCCTCAGGCCGCGGCCCTGGAGGTGCAGTACGCCGACTACGCGATCTGGCAGCGCCACTGGATGGAGGCCGGCGAGCGCGAGCGGCAATTGAAATACTGGACCGCCCGCCTGGGCGATGATCATCCGGTGCTGGAACTGCCAGGCGACTGGCCGCGCCCGGCGCGGCGCAGCTACCAGGGCGGGCGGCTGCGCATCGACCTGCCGCAGCCGCTGGTCGAGGGCCTCAAGGCGCTGGCCCGCCAGGAAGGCGTGACCTTGTTCATGCTGTTGCTGGCCACCTACCAGACCTTGTTGCACCGCTACAGCGGCCAGGCCGATATCCGCGTTGGCGTGCCGGTGGCCAACCGCAACCGGGTCGAGACCGAAGGGCTGATCGGCTTCTTCGTCAACACCCAGGTGCTCAAGGCCGAAGTCGATTCGCAGGCGAGCTTCCGCGCGCTGCTCGCGCAGGTGCGGGTGGCCGCGCTCGAAGCCCAGGCCCACCAGGACCTGCCGTTCGAGCAACTGGTCGAAGCCCTGCACCCGCAACGCAATGCCGGGCACAGCCCGCTGTTCCAGGTGGTCTACAACCACCAGAACACTGCCAGGGGCGATGGCCAGGCGGCCGCCGACCTCGGTGCGCTGGCCATCGAGGGTATCCAGACGCAGCGCCATACCGCGCAGTTCGACCTGACCCTGGACACCTACGAAACCGAGCAGGGCGTGTGGGCGACCCTGAGCTACGCCAGCGACCTGTTCAGCGAAGGCAGCGCCCAGCGCATCGCCGGGCATTGGCTGAACCTGCTCGCCGGGATCGTCGCCGAACCAGGCCAGCGCATCGGCGAGCTGCCGCTGCTAGGCACCGACGAGCATCGCGCCAGCCTGGCGGCACTGAACCCGTCACCCCAGCACTTCCCACCGCGCGGCTGCGCCCATCACTTGATCGAGGCCCAGGCCGCGCAAGCCCCCGAGGCCATCGCCGTGACCTTCGAAGGGCGGCACCTGAGCTACGGCGCGCTCAACGAGCAGGCCAACCGCCTTGCCCACCAGTTGATCGGCGCGGGCGTCGGCGCGGATGCCCGGGTTGGCCTGGCCTGTCGCCGTGGGCCGGACATGCTGGTCGGCCTGCTGGCCATCCTCAAGGCCGGTGGCGCCTACGTGCCGCTGGACCCGGCCTATCCACGCGAGCGCCTGGCGTACATGATCGAGGACAGCGGCATCCGCCTGCTGCTGGCCGACCCTGAGGCGGCCCGGCAGCTGGATGTCCCGGCACAGGTCAGCGTGTTGCCGCTGGCCGTGCCCGGCGCCGACCTGCCGGCCCACAACCCCGAGGTGGCGCTGGGGCCGGACAACCTGGCCTATGTGATCTACACCTCCGGTTCCACCGGCAACCCCAAGGGCGTGCTGCTGCCCCACGGCAACATCCTGCGCCTGTTCGCGGCCACCGCCGAATGGTTCGATTTCGGCGCCGACGATGTCTGGTCGCTGTTCCATTCCTATGCCTTCGACTTCTCGGTGTGGGAGATCTTCGGTGCCCTGATGCACGGCGGCCGCCTGCTGATCGTGCCCCAGGACGTGACCCGCAGCGCCGAGGATTTCCACGCGCTGCTGTGCGACGAAGGGGTGACGGTGCTCAACCAGACACCGTCGGCCTTCAAGCAACTGATGCAGGTGGCCTGCCAGGCCCCTGACTCGCGCCGGCATGCCCTGCGCTACGTGGTGTTCGGTGGCGAGGCCCTGGAGGTCAAGGGGCTGCGCCCTTGGTTCGAGCGCTTCGGCGACCAGCCGACCCGGCTGATCAACATGTACGGCATCACCGAGACCACCGTGCACGTGACCTACCGCCCGTTGAGCCTGGCGGACCTGGACAATGGCGTCGGCAGCCCGATCGGCGTGCCGATCGCCGACCTGTCCTGGTACGTGCTCGATGGCCAGCTCAACCCGGTGGCCGCCGGTTGTGTGGGTGAGCTGTATGTCGGCGGCGCGGGCCTGGCCCGCGGCTACCACCGCCGTGGCGGCTTGAGCGCCGAACGCTTCCTGGCCGACCCGTTCGGCCCGGCCGGCGCGCGCCTGTACCGCACTGGCGACCTGGCGCGCCATACGGTCGCGGGTGAGATCGAATACATCGGCCGCATGGACCACCAGGTGAAGATCCGCGGGTTCCGCATCGAGCTGGGCGAGATCGAGGCCTGCCTGCTGGCCCAGCCCGGCGTGCGCCAGGCGGCGGTGTTGGCATTGCCGGGTATCGGTGGCGCGCAACTGGTGGCCTATGTGGTCATGGCCGAGGGCGGCGAGCCGCAGGCACGCCGTGATGCGCTGCGCCAGGGGCTGCGTCAGGACCTGCCGGACTACATGGTCCCGGCGCACTTCCTGCTGCTCGATGCCTTGCCGCTGACCACCAACGGCAAGCTCGATCGCAAGGCCTTGCCAAGCCCGGACACCCGCCAGCCCCAGGCGGCGTTCCGCGCCCCGGCCAGCGAGCTGGAACAGCACGTGGCGGCGGTGTGGGAAAGCGTACTGGATGTCGCCCGTGTCGGCCTGGACGATGATTTCTTCGCCCTGGGCGGCCACTCGCTGCTGGCCACCCAGGTCATTTCACGGGTACGCCAGGTGCTTGGCCGCCAGGTGGCGTTGCGCACGCTGTTCGAGCACACCACCCTGGGCGCGTTCGCCCAGGCCCTGGCGCCGCATGACGATGCGCGGCTGAGCGGGATCCCACAGGTGCCACGCGGCGCCAGCCAGCCGCTGTCGTTCGCCCAGGAGCGCCAGTGGTTCCTCTGGCAGCTGGAACCGGGCAGCGCGGCCTACCACATCCCGATGGCCCTGCGCCTGCGTGGCGTACTGGACATCGCGGCGCTGGAGCGCAGCTTCGCGACACTGGTCGAGCGCCATGAAAGCCTGCGCACCCGCTTCGTGACCGAAGATGGCCAGGTTCGCCAGGTGATCGATACAGCGTCGCCGCAGGCCCTGCCAGTGGACCTGGTGCTGCTGGGCAACCCGGACGAGCAGGCCTTGCGCGCCGTGGTCGAGGAGGAAACCCGCCAGCTGTTCGACCTGGAGCAGGGGCCGTTGCTGCGCCTGCGTCTGCTGCGCTTGACCGAGCAGGAGCATGTGTTGGTGATGACCCAGCACCATATCGTCTCCGACGCCTGGTCGATGCAGCGCCTGGTGGAGGAGCTGGTGGCGCTGTACGACGCCTTCAGCCAGGGCCAGGCGGCGCAACTGCCAGCACTGCCGATCCAGTACCTGGACTACGCCGTGTGGCAGCGCCAATGGCTGGCCGAAGGCGAGCAGGCCCGCCAGCTGGCCTACTGGACGGCTCAGCTGGGCGGCGAGCAGCCGGTGCTGGAACTGCCTACCGACCGCCCACGCCCGGCGGCGCAGAGCTACCGCGGCGCGCGCCACGCGCTGCACCTGGCGCCGGCGTTGGCCGACGGCCTGCGCCAACTGGCCCAGCGCGAGCAGGTGACCCTGTTCATGCTGCTGCTGGCCTCGTTCCAGGCCTTGCTGCACCGCTACAGCGGCCAGGCCGACATCCGTGTCGGCGTGCCGATCGCCAACCGCACGCGCCTGGAAACCGAAGGCGTGGTGGGCTTCTTCGTCAACACCCAGGTGCTCAAGGCCGAGGTCGATGGCCAGGCCAGCTTCCAGGCGTTGCTGGCCCAGGTGCGCCAGGCGGCGCTGGAGGCCCAGGCGCACCAGGACCTGCCGTTCGAGCAACTGGTCGAGGCGTTGCAGCCGGAGCGCAGCCTGAGCCACAGCCCGCTGTTCCAGGTGATGTTCAACCACCAGCGGGTGGCGACGGCGATGGCCGCCCCGCACGGCTTGCAGGTCGAGGCGCTGGGCTGGGACAGCCACAGCACCCAGTTCGACCTGAGCCTGAACACTTTCGAGGGCGAGCGGGGCCTGTCGGCGTCGCTGGTGTACGCCACCGACCTGTTCGACGCGGCGAGCATCGAGCGCCTGGGCGCGCACTGGCAGCAGCTGCTGCAAGGCTTGGTGGCCGACGCGCAGGCGCCGCTGGGGCAACTGGCGCTGCTGGCGCCGGCCGAGCGTGAGCAGGCGCTGCACGGCTGGAACGCTACCGCCCGTGATTACGCGCTGGCCCAGAGCGTGCCGCAACGCTTCGAGGCGCAGGTGGCGGCGACCCCGCAGGCCCCGGCGCTGGCCTTCGCCGGCCAGCAGTTGAGCTACGCCGAACTCAACGCCCGGGCCAACCGCCTGGCCCGCGAGCTGGTGGCCCAGGGCGTGACGGCCGATGCGCTGGTGGGCATCGCCGTGGAGCGCAGCGTGGAGATGGTGGTGGGCCTGCTGGCGATCCTCAAGGCCGGCGCGGCCTATGTGCCGCTGGACCCGGAATACCCGCGCGAGCGGCTGGCGTACATGATCGAGGACAGCGGCATCGAACTGCTGCTGACCCAGGCGCACCTGCTGGCCGAGCTGCCGCTGGGCGAGGGCGTGCGCAGCCTGGTGCTGGAGCAGTCGGGCGATTGGCTGGCCGGCCACGGCGACGGCAACCTGGGCCTCGTGCCGGCGCCGCAGCAACTGGCCTACGTGATCTACACCTCCGGCTCCACCGGCAAGCCCAAGGGTGCCGGCAACCGCCACGACGCGCTGGTCAACCGGCTGTGCTGGATGCAGGAGGCCTACGGGCTGACGGCGGCGGACAGCGTGCTGCAGAAGACCCCGTTCAGCTTTGATGTGTCGGTGTGGGAGTTCTTCTGGCCGCTGATCAGCGGCGCGCGGCTGGTGCTGGCGGCGCCGGGGGCGCACCGCGACCCGGGGCAACTGATCGCGCTGATCGAGGCCGAGCAGGTGAGCACGCTGCACTTCGTGCCGTCGATGCTGCAGGCGTTCCTGCAAGACCCGCAGGTGACCCGCTGCACCTCGCTGCGGCGAATCGTCTGCAGTGGCGAGGCGCTGCCGGTGGACGCGCAGCAGCAGGTATTGGCGCGGCTGCCGTGGAGCGGGCTGTACAACCTGTACGGGCCGACCGAGGCGGCGATCGACGTGACCCACTGGACCTGCCGCGAGGAGGGGCGCGACAGCGTGCCGATCGGCGTGCCGATCGCCAACCTGGCGACCTACATCCTCGACGCCGAACTGGCGCCGGTGCCGGTGGGCGTGGCGGGCGAGCTGTACCTGGGCGGGGTGGGCCTGGCGCGCGGTTACCACCGCCGCCCGGCGCTGACCGCTGAGCGTTTCGTCGCCAGCCCGTTCGGCGGCGGCGAGCGCCTGTACCGCACCGGCGACCTGGCGCGCTATCGCGCCGACGGGGTGATCGAGTACGCCGGGCGCATCGACCACCAGGTGAAGATCCGCGGCCTGCGGATCGAGCTGGGTGAGATCGAGGCGCGCCTGCTGGAACAAGGCCAGCTGCGCGAGGCGGTGGTGATCGCCTGCGACGGACGCAACGGCAAGCAACTGGTGGCCTACGTGGTGCCGGCCGGCAGTGAGGTGCCGAGCGCCAGCCAACTGGGCGCGCACTTGCTCGAACAGTTGCCGGACTACATGGTCCCGGCGCAGTTCATCGTGCTCGAGCGCATGCCGTTGAGCCCCAATGGCAAGCTCGACCGCAAGGCCTTGCCCGCGCCCGAACCGGTGGCGCCGAACACTGACTACGAGGCGCCGGCCACGGCCGCCGAACAGGTGCTGGCAACGATCTGGCAGGGCTTGCTGGGCCTGGAGCAGGTCGGCCGCCAGGACAACTTCTTCGGCCTGGGCGGCGATTCGATCGTCTCCATCCAGATGGTCGGGCGTGCACGCCAGCAGGGCCTGAACCTGACTCCACGCGATGTCTTCAAGCACCAGACCATCGCCGCCCTGGCGGCGGTGGCCAGCACCCAGCAGGCGCTGTCGATCGACCAGGGCCCGGTGACGGGTGACAGTGCGCTGGTGCCGATCCAGGCTGAGTTCTTCGCCCTGAACATTGCCGAGCGCCAGCACTGGAACCAGTCGGTGCTGCTGGAACTGCGCGAGCCGCTGGTGCCTGAGCTGCTTGAGCGCGCCTTGCGTGCGCTGGTCATCCAGCATGACGCCTTGCGTCTGCGCTTTGTCAGCGAAGACGGGCAGGTGCACGCCAGCCATGTACCACTGGTGGAGCTCGAAGCGCATTGGCAGCAGGCGCCGCTGCTCTGGCAAGCGCCTGTGCAAACACTGGAGCAGAACAGGACACTGGCCCTGCAAGCGCAACGTAGCCTGGATCTGCAGCATGGGCAGTCGCTGCGTGCCGTCCTGCTGCCCAACGGCGAAGGCGGGCAGCAGTTGCTGCTGGTGATCCACCACCTGGTGGTCGACGGCGTGTCGTGGCGCCTCCTGCTCGAAGACCTGCAGACCGCTTGCCGTCAGCTCCAGGGCGGCGCGTCGGTCAAGCTGCCGGCCAAGACCAGCGCCGTGCGCGACTGGGCCGCCTTCCTCGCATCCCATGCCGGCACCCTTGAACAGGCTGGCGAGGCGGACTACTGGTCGGCCCAGTTGCAGGACGCCCCGCGCGACCTGCCGTGCGAACGCCCGACCGGTAGCCTGGCCAACCACCATCGCGCCAGCGTCAATACCCACCTCGACGCCGAGCTGACCCGCCAGCTGCTGCAGCAGGCGCCGCAAGCCTACCGCACCCAGGTCAACGACCTGCTGCTGGCCGCCCTGGCGCGCACGCTGGTCAACTGGAGTGGCGAGCGTCATGCACTGATCCAGCTCGAAGGCCATGGCCGCGAGGACCTGTCGCCGACGGTGGACCTGAGCCGCACCGTGGGCTGGTTCTCCAGCCTCTACCCGCTGCGCCTGAGCCCGAGCCCGCAGTGGGCCACCTCGATCAAGGCCATCAAGGAGCAACTGCGCGGCGTGCCGGACAAAGGCATCGGCTTCGGCATCCTGCGCCACCTGGGCAGCCCGGCGGTGCGCGAGCGCCTGGCGGCACTGCCTGAGCCCCGGGTCACGTTCAACTATCTGGGGCAGTTCGACGGTAGCTTCGCGGCGACCGACGACGCCTTGTTCGTGCCCCGTGGCGAGCGCCTGGCCCCTGATCAGGACGAAGCCGCGCCGCTGAACAACTGGCTGTCGATCAACGGCCAGGTCTACGGCGGCGAGCTCAACCTGGCCTGGACCTTCAGCCAGGCGATGTTCGACAGTGCCACCGTACAGGCCCTGGCTGACGATTACGCCCAGCAGTTGCGCGCACTGATCGAGCACTGCCTGGCACCTGGGGCGCGTGGTGTCACCCCTTCGGACTTCCCCCTGGCGCAGGTCAGCCAGGCCCAGCTCGATCGCCTGCCCGTGGCGCTGGAGCAGGTCGAAGACCTCTACCCGTTGTCGCCGATGCAACAGGGCATGCTGTTCCACACCCTGGAAGCCGGTGGCGACGACCTGTACATCAACCAGACCAGCGTGGCCGTGGACGGCCTGGACGCGGAGGCGTTCGTGCGGGCCTGGGAGCAGGTGATCGGCCGCCACGAGATCCTGCGTACCGGTTTCTGGAGCGATGCCGCGCTGGGCGAGCCGCTGCAACTGGTCCATCGCCAGGCGCGCCTGGCGGTGCAGCGCCTGGACTGGCGCCAGCGTACGGTCAGCGAGCGGGACCTGCAGGCGCTGGCCGCGGCGGATTGCGCCCAGGGCTTCGACCTGCTGGCCGCACCGCTGATGCGCCTGACCCTGGTGCGCCTGGGCGAGGACCGCCACCAGCTGATCTGGACCAGCCACCACATCCTCATGGACGGCTGGAGCAAGTCGCGCCTGCTCGGCGAAGTGTTCCAGGTCTATGGCGGCCAGGCCCCGGCGCCGCGCCGTGGCCATTACCGCGACTACATCGCCTGGTTGCAGGCCCAGCCGGCCGCTGCCCAGGAGGCGTTCTGGACGGCGCGCCTGCAAGCGCTGGAGGGCACCACCAGCCTGGCCGCCAGCCTGCCGGCGCCGCCGCCGGGGCACAGCGGGCATGCCGCGCTGTACCTGAAATGGGATGCCCGCCGCACCGCGCGCCTGCGTGAACAGGCCCGTGCCCTGCGCGTCACGCCCAACACCCTGGTGCAGGGTGCCTGGTCGCTGCTGTTGCAGCGCTTCACCGGCCAGCAGTGCGTGTGCTTCGGCGCCATCGTCGCCGGTCGTCCGGCGCAGCTGGACGGTGCCGACGAGATGCTCGGGCTGTTCATCAATACCTTGCCGATCATCCAGGCGCCGCGCCCGGAACAGGTCGCCGCGCAGTGGCTGCAAGCCTTGCAGACCCACAACCTGGAGGCACGCGACCACGAGCACACCGCGCTGGCGGATATCCAGCGCTGGTCGGGGCAGGGCGCCCAAGGGTTGTTCGACAGCATCATCGTGTTCGAGAACTACCCGATCGACGAGCGCCTCAAGGAAACCGGCGACGGCACCCTGCAATTCGGTGCCGTCGCCGGGCGTGACGTCACCAACTACGCGATGGACCTTGCCGTTCACCTGAACGACACCTTGAGCATCGAGTTCCTCTACCTGCGCAGCCGCTTCAGCGAAGCCAGCTGTGCCCAGGTCATGGCGAGCTTCGAGGTGCTGCTGCAGGCGCTGATCGACACGCCGCAGGCTACGTTGGGCAGCCTGGCGACCCTCGACGCCGCGCAGCAACGCCAGCTGGAGCTGGACAATCAACTGACGGTGGCGACGGACCAAGTTGAGTTGCTGGCTGAGCTGATCGCCCGGCATGTGGCCCAGCAACCGCAGGCTCCGGCGCTGGTCTGTGGCGACCGGCAGTTGAGCTACGCCGAACTCGAAGTGCGTGCCAACCGCCTGGCCCACCGGCTGATCGCCGAAGGGGTTGGCCCGGAGATGTTCGTGGGCGTCGCCCTGGAACGTTCGGTCGAGGTGATCGTGGCCTTCTACGCGGTGATGAAGACCGGCGCGGCCTATGTGCCACTGGATGTCGACTACCCGCGCGAACGCTTCAACTGGATCGTCGAAGATTCGGCCATGAGCGTGCTGCTGAGCGAACAGCGGGTGCTCGAACGCCTGGGCCAGCCGGCTTCCGGGCGGGTACTGGCGCTGGACGACCTGGACCTGTCCGGCGAACCCGGGCACTGCCCGGCGCCACGCGCCCAGGCCGACAACCTGGCGTACCTGATCTACACCTCGGGCTCCACCGGCAAGCCCAAGGGCGTGGCGGTGGCCCACGGGCCGATCCGCATGCACTGCCAGGCCATCGCCGAACGCTACGAGATGAGCGCGCGTACCCGCGAGCTGCTGTTCATGTCGTTCGCCTTCGACGGTGCCCAGGAACGCTGGCTGTCGACCCTGCTGTGCGGTGGCTGCCTGGTGATCCGCGACAACCGCCTGTGGACCCCGGAGGAAACCTGGCAAGCCCTGCACGCGCAACGTATCAGCATCGCCTGCTTCCCACCGGCCTACCTGCAGCAACTGGCCGAGTTCGGCGAGGGGCGCGAGGCACCACCGGTGGACATCTACTGCTTTGGCGGCGACGCGGTGGCCGAGGCCAATTTCGAGCGGGTCAAGCGCGTGCTCAAGCCGCGCTGCCTGACCAATGGCTACGGGCCGACCGAAACCGTGGTCACGCCGCTGCTGTGGAAGGTGAGCGTCGACCAGCGCTGCGAGGCGGTGTACGCGCCGATCGGCATCCGGGTCGGCGAGCGCACTCTGTATGTGCTGGACAACCAGCTCAATCCGGTGCCGGTCGGCGTCGCGGGCGAGCTGTACATCGGCGGCGAGGGGCTGGCCCGGGGTTACCACCAGCGCCCGGGCCTGAGCGCCGAACGCTTCGTCGCCGACCCGTTCGGCAACGGCGGGCGGCTGTACCGTTCCGGCGACCTGGTGCGCCAGCGCCCGGATGGCGTGATCGACTACCTCGGGCGCCTGGACCACCAGGTCAAGGTGCGCGGTTTCCGCATCGAGCTGGGCGAGATCGAGGCGCGCCTGCGCGCCATGGCGCCGGTGCGCGACGCGGTGGTGGTGGCCCGTGACACCCAAGGCGGCAAGCAACTGGTCGGCTATGTGGTCGCCGACGCCCGCGAGGGGTTGGCCGAGCAGTTGCGCGGCGCGCTGCAGGCCGAGCTGCCCGACTACATGGTGCCGAGCCAGCTGCTGGTGCTCGAGGCGTTGCCGCTCAACCCCAACGGCAAGGTCGACCGCAAGGCCCTGCCGGACCCGGACTTCAAGCGCCGCGAGTACCTGGCGCCGCGCAATGCCGTGGAAGCGGCCCTGGCGGTGATCTGGCAGGACGTGCTGGAAGTGCCGCAGGTGGGGGTGACCGACAACTTCTTCGAACTCGGTGGCGACTCGCTGCGTATCCTCAAGGTGCTGACCAAGGTACGCGCCAGCGGCCTGGGGCTGGACCTGAAGTTGCGCGACCTGATGGCCCGGCCGACCATCGCCGAGTTGTCGGGCTACAGTGCCGACGACCTGGCGCTGGACCCGCTGCTGTCGCTCAACCGGCGAATCGCCGACGTGCCGGCGCTGTTCTGCCTGCACGCCGGCTTCGGCACGGTGTTCGACTACGAGCCGCTGGCCCGTCTGCTGGAGGGCAAACGCAGCGTCTTCGGCCTGCAATGCCGCATGCTGCTCGACCGTGGCTGGCAGGATGAGTCGCTGGAAGCGATGGCCATCGACTATGCCCAGTACATTCGCCAGAAACAGGCCGATGGCCCTTACCATCTGCTGGGCTGGTCGCTGGGCGGCAGCCTCGCGGTGCTGGTGGCCGAGGAGCTGCGTCGCCAGGGCCAGGAGGTGGCCATGGTCGGCCTGGTGGACAGCTACCTGCCGGGTGAAGGTGGGGATACGCCACAGGACTACCGTGAGGACCTGCTGGCGTTCCTTGGGGTGGTCTGTGGCCACCGGCCACAAGCCTTGCCGGGGCTCGAGGCGGCCGCGATGCCGGACGAACCGGTGTTGACGCAGGCCATCCGGACTTGCCTGACGCAGTCACCTGTGCACGCCGAACGGCCACGTTTCGATGCCCAGGAGCTGGCCCATGTGTTCCAGGTGGCCATGCGCCTGAAAGCCCTCAGCCTGCGCCTGGCGCCTCTGCCGGCGCTGGATTGCGAGGTGCATTGCTGGTGGGCGGCGCGAGTTGCGTTGTCCGCGCGGCAGGGCTTCGAGGCGGGCTTCGGCGCGCTGGCCGCCAGCCACACGGTCCAGGCCGGCCACTTCGAGCTGTTGCGCGATCCGGGCCTGCTGGCCCAACTGACCCAACTGCTCGGCGAACCCGAGCCTGTCGCCGGTTGATCTTCTCGGGCCCTGGCGACGGGGCCCGCACTTTTTGCGTAAGGAACCAACATGTCTCTGCATCCCGACCTTGCCGGCTTTCTCGAACTGGTGGAAATGGGGCGATTGATGGGCAACAGCCAGCCGATGCACCAGTTGAGCGTCGAGCAGGCGCGCCGCGATTTCGCCAGCAGCTCGGCCATTCTCGACCCGAGCCCGCCCGCGGCGCTCGAGGTGACCGAACTGAGCATCGTCGCGCGCGATGGCGCCGCGCTGGCGGCGCGCCTGTACCGCGGCGAAGGCCCGCGCCCGGCGGCGCAGCCGACCATTCTCTACCTGCATGGCGGTGGTTATGTCGTCGGCAGCCTGGATTCCCATGACTCGGTGTGCCGCCGCCTGGCGGCCGATGGCCGTTTCGCGGTGCTGGCGGCGGACTACCGCCTGGCGCCCGAGCAGCGTTTCCCCACGGCCAGCAATGACGTGCTGGATGTGGCTGACTGGTTGGCCGCCCAGGCCGCGACGCTGGGCCTGGACGCCGCGCGGGTGGCGGTGGCCGGCGACAGCGTCGGCGCCACCTTGGCCACGGTATTGGCGTTGGCGGCCCAGAAGGGGGAAACGCGCCTGGCGCCCGTCGCCCAGTTGCTGTTCTATCCGGTGACCGACACCAGCCGCGAGCGTGACTCCCATGTTCGCTACGCCGAGGGTTACCTGCTGGAAAGCGCGACCCTGCGCTGGTTCTACGACCTGTACCTGGCCGAGCCCCGGCAGCGCCTGGACTGGCGGGCCTCGCCGTTGTTGATCGAGCAGCTGCCGGCGCAGGTGCCCAGCTTCGTCAGCCTGGCCGGGCATGATCCGCTGTATGACGAGGGGGTGGCGTGGGCCGAGCGGCTGCGGGCCAGCGGGACCGAGGTGACCCTCGATTTGCAGCCGCAGTTGACCCATGATTTCCTGCGCATGTCCGGCATGGTGCCGCAGGTGCAGGGGATTTATGAGCGGGCGCTGGAGTGGCTTTTCCAGCGTTGTTGATGTCGAGCCCATCGCGGATGAATCCGCTCCTACAACAGCGCCTGCCTGTAGGAGCGGATTCATCCGCGATGCGGCGCGCAAGCGGCGCTCTATCAACACCTAAAGCCAGACCGCATCCCAATGCGGGTATCTGCCTACCTTATCCACCAACCCCGCTCTCAGCGGATTGGCGACGATGTACCTCGCGACCATGACCACATCGTCTTCCCGCCGCAACGCGCGGTCGTGAAAACCGGCCTGCCAGACGGGTGTGCAACTAACTCCGGCCTTGCGCAACGCATGGCTCGATCGCGCCTTGAAATAACGCATCAATGTGCTCAGCGACGCCGCTTTCAATTCGACCAGCCAATGAACGTGATCGGGCATCACGACCCAGGCCAGTGATCGGCATTGGCCTTCCTGGTCAGCCTGGCGCAGGAATCGGATGGCCGTTCGTGCGTGGTGGAAGTCGAGGAACAGGGGCTGGCGATGGTGGGTGACGGTGGTCAGTACGTAGAGCCTGCCTGGCTCCGAGTATCTGCCGCGGCGCAGTTGGCTGCCTTGGGGAGTGGGCATGAGGGGCGTCCATGAGTGGGGTTTCATGGTCCAGCCTAGTGGTGGTGCCTTGGAGGAGATGGGGGGAACAATTTCAGGGTTTGTCGGGCGCCGCTTTGCGGCGCATCGCGGATGAATCCGCTCCTACAAGCGCATCGCGGATGAATCCGCTCCTACAGGCGCATCGCGGATGAATCCGCACCTACAGGCGCAGCGATATGGGCGGCCTGTAGGAGCGGATTCATCCGCGATGCGTCGAGCACATCCCACGAAAAAGCCCCTTTGCCAGCAACTGGCAAAGGGGCTTTTTCACATCCAGGGCACTAGGCCCCTAACACACCGATCACCACTTGTAGGTGAGGTCCGCCGTCACGGTACGCTCGGCGCCCAACAGGCACCCAACCGTGGCGAAGCAGCCCGCCACGTAGTACTTGTCGGTGAGGTTCTTCACGTTGACCGACGCCTTCAGGCCTTCCAGGCTGCGGTCGGCCTTGCCGAAGTCGTAGCTGATCATGGCGTCGACCAGGGTGTAGTCCGGCACCTTGAAGGTATTCTGCGCGTCGCCGTAGGTCGAGCCGGTGTAGCGCGCGCCCACGCCAAAGCCCAGGCCGGCCAGCGGGCCGCCCTGCAGGGTGTAGTCGACCCACAGCGAGGCCAGGTGCTTGGGAATGCGCACCGGGGTCTTGCCCTTGTTGCTGATGCCGGCGACGTTCGGGTTATCCTTGGTCACTTCGACATCGGTCACCGAGTAGGAGGAGATCACGTTCAGGCCCTCGACCGGCTTGAACACACCTTCGAGCTCGACCCCACGCGAGGTGACTTCACCCTCCTGGACACTGAACGACGGGTTGCTCACGTCGGTGGTCAGCACGTTCTGCCGGCGCAGGTCGAAGGCCGACAAGGTCACGTAGCTCTGCGAGCCATTGGGCTGGTACTTCACGCCGATCTCGTACTGCTTGGCGGTCTCGGGCTCGAACTGCGAGCCACTGGCGGTGGTGCCGCTGGTGGGCAGGAACGACTCGGTGTAGCTGATGTAGGGGAACAGCCCGAAGTCGAACAGGTAGCCCAGGCCGACACGGCCGGTGAAGTCCTCGGCGTCGGTGCTCTGCCTGGTGTTCTGCAGGCGGTTGCGGGTGTCCAGGCTGGCCCAGTCGTAACGGCCGCCCAGCGAGGCGATCCAGTTGCCGAACTTGATCTGGTCCTGCAGGTAGACACCGAGCTGGCGGTTCTTCTCCGAGGTGCTGAGCAGGCTGGTGTAGCGCGAGGTGTCGATGACCACGCTGCGATCAGGGTTGTAGATGTTGATCGACGGCGCATTGCCGGTCTGGGTGAAGGCGCTGCGCTTGCCGTGCTGGTAGTCGGTGCCCATCAGCAAGGTGTGCTCGAGCTCGCCGGTGGCGAATTTGCCGACCAACTGGTTGTCGATGGCGTAGTTGTCGTTCTCGTAGTCGCGCAGCTGGTAGTAGCGGTTGATGGTGTTGCCGTTGATCACGCCACTGTTACGGTACAGCTGGTGCTCGTAGCCGGTGAAGTGGGTGTAACGGAAGTTCTGCTTGAAGGTCCAGCTGTCGCTGAGGTTGTGCGTCAGCTCGTAGCCCACGCTGGTCTGCTCGGCCTTCTCGGCGTCGAAGCCGGGCTCGTTCAGCGAACGGTGGCGCGGCAGCTTGCCGTTGGGGTTGGAACCGTCGAACAGCGAATAGGGCAGGTTGCTGGTGAACAGGTTCTTGTTGCGCTGGTAGGAGGTCAGCAGGGTGAGGCTGGTGTCTTCGTTCGGTGCCCAGGTCAGGCTGGGGGCGATGTAGACCCGGTCGTCCTTGATGTAGTCGATGCTGCTGTTGGCGTCGCGGCCAAGGGCGACCAGGCGATAGCTGAGGGTCTTCTGCTCGTCCAGCACGTCGCCGATGTCCATGTAGGCCTGGGCGCGGTCGTTGCTGCCGCCGGAAATGCCCACTTCATGGTGCGGGCTGAAGGTCGGGCGCTTCGACACGAAGTTCAGCGTGCCGCCTGGCGAACCCTGGCCGTACATCACCGACGCCGGGCCCTTGAGCACTTCGATGCGCTCCATGCCGTAGGTCTCCGGCGCGTAGTAGCCGACCTGGTTGTTGCGCAGGCCATCGGTGTAGGCGTTGGCGTTGATCTGCTGGAAACCGCGGACCATGAGGGTGTTGTCGGTCGGGTTGTTGCCGGCGACGTTGGAATAGACGCCCGCGGTGTAGGCCAGGCTGTCGCTGACGGTCTGCGCGCCCTGGGCGGTCATGCGGTCGCGGGTGATCACCGAGATCGACTGCGGGGTTTCCATCAGCGAGGTGTCGGTCTTGGTGGCGGTGGTCGAGCGGGTGGCGATGTAGCCGTCGACCGGGCCGTAGGGGTTCTCCTGGCCCTTGGCGTTGACCACGCTCGGGTCGAGGGTCACGGCGGCGCTGCTGTCGTTGCTTTGCAAGGTCAGGGTGTTGCCGTCCAGGCTGTAGCGCACCCCGGTGCCGCGCAGCAGGCCGGCGGCGGCGGCCTGGGCCGAGAGGTGGCCGCGCACCGCGCTGCTGCGCACGCCCTGGACATCGTCCGGGCTGTACAGCACCTGCAGGTTGGTCTGGTCGGCCAGTTGCTTGAGCGCGCCCGGCAGGCTCTGGGCGGCGATATCGACATCGTATTCCTGGGCCTGGGCCAGGCCTGCCATAGGCAAGCCCAAGGTGATACCCATCAGGGCGACGGGCAGGGTGCGACGCAAGGAGTGGCGCAACAGCAGGGCTTTTGCCAGGGGCGTGAAGTCACTGAGAGTCGACATCGTTATAGCTCTTGAAATGTGTTAAGTGGGAATTATTAGCATTGGCTTTAAGTGAGACGTTGCAGTGCCGTGAAACCGGATGGCATTTGCGAAATATTTTTATTTAGGCGCGAGCGCCAGCCGCCTGGTCAGGCGGGCTGGGGCTCGCAGATGACGCGGCCGTTTTCCATGCGCACGATCTGGTCGGCGACATCGAAGTAGCGGTCGTCGTGGGAAATGACGATCAGGGTGCGGCCCTGGCGTTTGAGGTCCGGCAGGATCTCGGTGTAGAACACGCGGCGGAACGCCGGGTCCTGGTCGGCCGCCCATTCGTCGAACACCAGTACCGGGCGCCCCTCGATCCAGGCACTGACCAGGGCCAGGCGCTTGCGTTGCCCGGTGGACAGGTCGGTGGTGGTGAAGGCGCCGTCGCGGATCGACACCTTGTGGTCGATTTCCAGGCGCTCGAGGTACTGCACGGCATTGGCCGGCACCGCGGGGCCATCGTTGACCAGCTCGTCGAACAGGTAGTAGTCGGCGAAGATGGTGGTGAACAGCTGGCGATAGTCGTCCCGCTCGCGGTCGCCGACCACCTCGCCGTTGAGCAGCACCTGCCCCTGTTGCGGCGGGTACAGGCCCAGCAACAGCTTGATCAGGGTGGTCTTGCCGCCGCCGTTCTCACCAACGATGAACACGATGTCGCCCTGGGCGATGTCGAGGTTCACCGGCCCCAGCTTGAACGGCGTACCGCCATCGGCCACCGGGTAGCTGTGGTGCACATCGACCAGTTGCAGGCGCTCGACCTGCACCTTGGGCGGCTCGCGGTCGGTCAGCAGCAGGTGAGGCTCCGGCGAGGAGAACTGCTCGGACAGTTCGGCGATGCGGCGAAAGGCGATCTGCGCCCGGCTGACGATCGGCAAAGTGCTGACCAGGTGCTCCAGCGGGCCTTTCATGTACAGCAGCACCAGCACGAACCCGCTCATGACCGCCTTGTCGCTGCTCGGCCACAACGACTGCAAGGCCAGGGCCAGGCCGATCACCACGAAGAACAGCATCGAGCCCAGGCTCTTGGCCACCACGAAGGTGTTGACCGAGCGCACCTGCTTGTCGCGGATCCGCTCGGCGGTGGCCTGGATGCCGTCGACGAACATGCGTTGGCGGCGCGAGCGGTGGATGCGCAGCTCCTTGGCGCCCTCGGCGATGGCCTGGTAGTGCTTCTGCAACTCGTCCTCGGCTTCGCGGGCATCGACGAAGCCCTGGATGCCACGGGCGCGGGCGATGTACTGGACCACGGTGCCGACACCGATGGCCACCAGCATCAGCACGAACATCGGCAGCGACAGCAGCGCCAGGTAGGCCATGCAGCCAAGGACCACCGTGACCGAGATGGCCAGCGGCGCGAAGGCGAAGGCGAACGAGCTGATGGTGTCGATGTCGTGGGTCAGCACCGGGATCAGGCGATGGCTGCGGTAGCGTTCGATCTGCGCGATGGGGGCGCTGAGCACCTTCTCGCCCAGGCTGCGGCGCAGGTTGGCGATGATCTGCTGGCCGACCCGGTTGCTGCCGATATCGGAGAAGATCGAGCCCAGCAGGGCCAGCACGCACAGCCCGGCGAACGCCCCGACCAGGGCCAGGCTCAGGCCGTCTTCGCTATGCAGGCCACGGTTGATGGTGG
The DNA here is from genome assembly GCF_018417595.1 of Pseudomonas entomophila. Lineage (NCBI taxonomy): Bacteria > Pseudomonadati > Pseudomonadota > Gammaproteobacteria > Pseudomonadales > Pseudomonadaceae > Pseudomonas > Pseudomonas entomophila. The sequence goes on along the minus strand of NZ_CP070982.1, from coordinate 3,537,561 downwards.
CCAGCAGCGCCGTGACGCTGAAGCCGCCGAGAATGCCCAGCAGGATCGACGCCGTGACCTGCGGCCAGAACGGCCGCAGCAAGGCCAGCAGTTCGCGGGTGGCGCCGCGAGAAGGGGTTTTCATGGCGTGATCCTTCAGGCGCTGATCGCAAGGCTGCCGGTGCCGCTCAGGCGTGCCTGGCCCAGCGCCTGGTACAGCGACTCGCCGATTTCCGCCGCGCGGTTGGGCAGCACCGACAGCAGGGTGTCGCTCAGGCCGTGGCTGTTCTCGCAGAAGCCTTGCAGGTACACCGCCGCCTGCAGGTCCGGGCTGGCCAGGGCGCGGTAGTCGCGGGCGACGTTGAAGTCTTCCAGATAGCCCTGCAGCGGTGCCAGCAGGTCGCGGTGGGAGCGGCGCTCGTAGCCGGTGGCGAGGATCACCGCGTCGTAGCGGTGGGTCTGCGTCTGGTGGGTGGCCAGGTCCTGCAGGGTCAGCTCGATGCCGTCGGTGGTGGCCACGGCGGCCTGCACCTGGCGGCGGCAGAGCACGGCGTGACGGTACTGGTGGGCGACCTTCTGGCGGTAGAGGATGCCGTAGATGCGCTCGAGCAGGTCGATGTCGACCACCGAGTAGTTGGTGTTGTGGTACTCGGCGATCAGTTTCTGCCGCTCGTGCTGCTCCTGGTTGAACACCAGGTCGGTGTAGTCGGGGGCGAAGATCTCGTTGACGAACGGGCTGTCGTCGGCCGGCTTGAGGGCACTGGCGCGCACGATCATGTCGACCTTGACCGACGGGTAGCTGTCGTTGAGGTCGATGAATGCCTCGGCGGCGCTCTGCCCGGAACCGACGATGGCGATGCGCATGGGCTTGCCTTCGGTGCAGGGCAGGGTGGCCAGGCTGCTCAGGTAGCGCGAGTGGTGGAACACCCGCGGGTCGTCCTTGAACGCGGCGAAGCTGGCCGGCACCTTGGGCGTGCCACCACTGCCGACCACCACCGCGCGGCTCAGGCGGGTTTGCTCATGGCCCTGGGTGTTGCGCGAAACCACGCGCAGGTGCCGCACCTGGCCGTTGTCCAGCACCGGCTCGATGCGGGTCACTTCTTCACCGTAGCGGGCCTGGGTGGCGAAGTGCTCGGCGGCCCAGCGCAGGTAGTCGTTGTACTCCAGGCGGCAGGGGTAGAAGGTGCCCAGGTTGATGAAGTCGGCCAGGCGCTGCTTCTGGTGCAGGTAGTTGACGAAGCTGTAGGGGCTGGTGGGGTTGCGCAGCGATACCAGGTCCTTGAGGAAGGAGATCTGCAGCTCGCTCTGGGTGGCCAGGGTGTTGCCGTGCCAGCGGTAGTCGTTCTGCTTGTCGATGAACAGCGCGTCGAGGGCGTGGCCGTGGGTTTCGGCGAGTTCTTCCAGGGCGATGGCCAGGGCCAGGTTGGAAGGGCCGAAGCCCACGCCGATGAGGTCGTGGACCTGCTGGGAGGTGTGGGGCTGGCTCATGCTATCGGTTCCTTGAAGTGGCGGGGGGCGCCGACGGCGGCCACCCCGAGCTGCGGGAGTACATCGATAGGACGAGGAGCGGGTGGGACAATTTAGCGTGGCGCGGGGCCTTCAGAGCTCACGCACCACTCGGAAACCGAGCCAGTCGCCCGGGCGCGCCGGGGTCATCGCATTGCGGTTGCCGGAGCGCGAGAAGATCGGCGCCTCGCCCCAGTCGTTGCCGCGGATCTGCACCACCTTGCAGCTGTCCGCCTGGCGGCTGGAACGGCCCCAGGCGCTGCCGTCGGTCGGTGCGCCGACGTAGCTGTCGTGCAGGCAGTCGGCGACCCATTCGTAGACATTGCCATGCATGTCGTACAGGCCGAAGGCGTTGGGCGGGAAGCTGCCCACGGGGGCGGTGTAGCTGTAGCCGTCCTTGGGGCCGTAGACGTTCGCGTGGCGGCTGATCTCGTACTCGGCGTCCGGGTCGAGCGGGAACGGGAACGGGCCGGTGCTGCCGGCGCGGGCGGCATATTCGCGTTCGGATTCGCTGACCATGCGGTAGGTCTTGCCGGTCTTCTTCGACAACCATTCCACGTAGTCCTGCACGTCGAAGTAGGTCATGCACACCGCGGGCTGACGCGGGCCTTGCTTGTACATGGGCTTGCTGGCGGTGCAGTGGCGGCCGGGACGCACGTCGCCATCGACGACTTTCGCGCCGCTTTGCCTGAGGTAGGTGTCCCATTCCCCGGCGGTCACCTGGAAGCGGCTCATGGCGAAGGGCTTGGCGAAGGTTACCGGGTGCAGCGGGCCTTCGTCGTCCTGGCGGCCGGGCTCGTCGTCGGGCGTGCCCATCATGAAGCTGCCGGCCGGCAGCACGACCATTTCCGGGCAGACGCCGGCGCAGTCACGGAACACCGTGCCGGGCGGCGTGTTGGTGTCGGCGGCCAGCGCCGGCAGGCCGAGGGTGGCGAGCAGGGCGGCCAGGGAGAGGCGGGGCAGGATAGCGTTCATGGGGAACCTTGTTCAGAGTTGCTGGGTGACCAGGCGCATGACCCGGTCGATCTGCTGCTCATCGTTGAGCAGGCCAGGGGCCAGGCGGATCACCGGGCCGACGTCGCGGTACACGGCGTCGCTCATCACCTTGTTCTGCACCAGGTGGGCCGCGACCGCATCCGGGTTCTTGCCGGGAATCCGGAAGAAGGTGAAGCCAGCCGAGAACTCGGGGCTGCGGGGCGTCACCACTTCGATCTGGCGGTGCTCGGCAAGGCGCTCCTTGAGCAGGCTGTTGAGCTGGTGAATGCGCGCCTGGACATCGGCCTTGCCCAGTTGCAGGTGCAGCTTGAAGGCCTCGCCCAGCGACCAGCGGTATTCGAAGGCGTGGTAGCCGCCTGGGGTCATGATGGTGGCGAAGTCCTCTTCCTGGGAGAAAGAGGCGACGCTGGGGGTGAGGTTGTCCATTGTGGTGGAGGCGGCGCAGATGATGCCGGTGCCGCGTGGGCCGAACAGCCACTTGTGGCCGCCGGCAATGAAGTAGTCGCAGTTGAAGTCGGCGAAGCGTGCGTTCTCCACGCCGAAACCGTGCACGCCATCGACCACGTAGAGAATGCGCTCGGCTTCGCTGCGTTCGCGGTTGTGCTTGCGCACCAGTTCGCCGATCTCGCCCACCGGCAGCTTGGCGCCGCTGCTCGAATGCACCCAGGTCATGCCCAGCACGCGGGTTTCAGGGCGGATGTTCTGGTCGATGGTGCTGAGGATCTGGTCGGCCGAGATTTCCCAGGGCTTGTCGAACAGGCGGATCTTGCGCACCTGGGTGCCCTGGCGAAGGGTGCGGAATTCGAGGGTCTTGTGGGCGGAGTAGTGCTCGTGGACGGTGGTCAGGATCTCCTGGTCGGGCCTGACCTGCAGGCCGCCATAGATCAGTGCCAGGCCCTCGGTGGTGCTGCCGGTCAGGGCGATCTGCCGGGGGCCGACTTCCAGGTAGCGCGCCGCCCAGTCCCGCACCTCGCCCTCGCGCTGCCATTCGTACTGGCTTTCCCAGTCCATCAGCGCGGCAGGGTTGCGGTCGAGGTCGGCGCGGTGGCGGTCGATGGCTTCCTGCACCGGGCGCGGGTGGGCGGTGACCAGGAAGTTGGCGAAGTGCGCCACCTGCGGGTCGAGCGGGAACAGCGCGCGCAGGTTGTGCCATTTGCCCGGGCCGTCCAGCGCAGTGGCGGCGGGCGTGGCCGCCAGGGCGCCAGGCAACATGGGCAGGGTGGCGGCGACCAGGCCGGCCTGCTTGAGGAAGGTGCGACGGTTGTTCATGCGGGGCGGGCCTTGTTCAGCGAGCGGTGGCGACGGGGTGACCGGCTTTCTGCACCTGGTCCCAGATGCGCAGGAAGTTGCCGGCCCAGAGCTTGGCGATGTCCGTCTCGCTGTAGCCGCGGGTGAGCAGTTCGGCGGTGACGTTGCGGATCTCGCTGACATCCTTCCAGCCCACCAGACCGCCGCCTTCGTTGAAGTCGGAACTGATGCCGACATGGTCGATGCCGACCTTCTTCACCGTGTAGTCGATGGCGTCGACGTAGGCCTTCAGCGTTGCCTTGGGTTCTTCGTCGAGGATGCCGTACAGGCCGCTGGCGTATTCGCCGAAACGCTTCTCGGGCCAGATGGTGATCGCCGGGTCGCCCGGCATCAGGGCGTAGTTCAGGTCCTGCAGCGGCCCCAGGTCAAAGCGCGCGCGCAGGGCGTCGAGCTTGTCCAGGGTCGGCTTGCCCAGGGGCTTGAGGTAGCCACTGAAGCCGACCACCTGGATCAGGCCGCCGCTGTCTTTGATCAGCTTCATCTCTTTGTCGCCGAGGTTGCGGCGGATATCCACCAATCCACGCGGCGCCGAGTGCGAGGCGATGATCGGCGCACGGCTCAGGCGTGCCACGTCTTCCAGGGCCAGGGTCGACATCTGCGAGACGTCGATGATCACCCCCAGGTCGTTGAGCCGGGCCACGGCTTTCTCGCCGGTCGGCGACAGCCCGCCGAGGGCGTCGGCGGTGTCGTTGAAGAACGGCATCGGCCGCGACGAGTCGGCCCAGTCGTTGTTGCCGATATAGCTGAAGCCGAACATGCGCATGCCGCGCTTGGCCCACAGGTCGAGCTGCGACAGGTCGTCGCCCAGCGGGTAGGCGTTGAGCAGGCTGATGAACACGGCGAACTTGCCTTCACCGTTGAGGCGGCGGAAGTCGTCGGGGGTGTAGGCGATACCCACCTGGTTGGGGAAGTCGCGCACCATGTTGGCGATGATCTGGTAGCGCGTTTCCTGCTGGTGGCGGGCCTCGTCGACAAAGCCCGGGGTGGGCTTGTGCGGGGCGTTGGGGCCGTTCCACATCTCCGGCCAGGCGAGGATGGTCAGCGCCGCGCCCGACAGGCGCCCCTTGCCGGCCTTGACCAGGTCGAACTGGTGCGGGCCGTCCTTGTCCGCTTCCTGGCCGTGGGCGCCGAAGGTCAGCGGCACGGTGATATGGCCGTCGAACGAGAGCATGTGTTCGTGCATGCCCTTGGCCTGCTCGACGATCTTCAGCGGGTAGCCGGCGTTCTGGCCTTGCCAGTAGAAATAGCCGGCGGCGCTGCCCAGGGCGACCGCCAGGGCCAGGGGCAGGCCGATGTACAGGGCTTTGCGGGAACGGGTCTTGGTCATTGCCATCTCGTTGCAGGGCTGATCGGATCGGCCTGCCGGCGGGCGTGCTCGCCAGGGCAGGGCTCGGGTATCAGGTGGACGAATGGCGGCGGGGCAAATTTATCGCCGGGCGGTCATCAAGTTTCGCGCGCGAAGGCCGATAGCGAGGGCATCGAAAGGACCCACCGAAGAGGATCAGGGACATGGTAGGTATCACCGGTATGAGCATCAACAGCGCGACGCCGCTGACCACAGGCCTGCAAGTGGCCGAGCAGGTTCGCGCCGCTGAAGCGGACAACACGGACAAGACCGAAGAAAGTGGCAAGGCCGGCAACGGCGTGCGGGCCGAGGACACGCCTGGCAAGGCCGAGGCCGCAGGACAAGGCGAGAGCAGCGAACCTGGGCACATCACGCAATTGCGCGAGATGATCAAGCAGTTGCAGAAACAAATGGCCGAAGAGCAGAAACAGCTGGCCATGCTCATGGCGCAAAAAATGGACGAGACCACCAAGCTGTCGATGGTCATGGCCAAGCAGGCCAGCATCGCCACCATCAGCGGGCAGATCCAGGCGGCCACCGCGCAATTGCTCAAGGCCCTGACCGAGTCCGGTGGCAGCAGTGCCGGCGGGATGGTCAGCACCCAGGCCTGAGAGTGCTGGAAATCTCTGTAGGAGCGGCTTGAGCCGCGATGCAGGCAACGCGGTCTCTGGCACCCGCTTCGCGGCTGATTGCGGCTGAAGCCGCTCCTACAGCGGTTGTCCAGGCAACCAAGACGCCCCGCTTCGTGCGGGGCGTCGTCGTTTTCAGTCCTGGGCCACGCGCGCCCGGCCCTGGCGCTCGCTCTTGTACTGCATGGCCACCGCCGGCGCCGGCTTGGTGCTGCCGGTCTCCAGCCACTGGCGCATGCGGCTGGCGTCGGCGAAGTGGGTGTACTTGCCGTAGGCATCGAGGATGACCATGGCCACCGGGCGGTTGTCCATCCTGGTCAGCAGCACCAGGCAGTGGCCGGCCTCGTTGGTGAAACCGGTCTTGGTCAGCTTGATGTCCCAGTTGCTCTTGTTCACCAGGTGGTCGGTATTACGGAAGCCCAGCGTGTAGTTGGGCTTGCGGAACGCCACGGTCTTCTCGCGGGTGGTCGACAGCTCGCTCAGCATCGGGTACTTGCGCGAGGCCATCAGCAGCTTGGCCAGGTCCTGGGCGGTGGAGACGTTGAGCGTGGACAGGCCGGTGGGCTCGACATAGCGGGTGTGGCTCATGCCAAGGCTGCGTGCCTTGGCGTTCATCGCCTTGATGAACGCGCCGTAGCCACCGGGGTAGTGGTTGGCCAGCGAGTTCGCCGCGCGGTTCTCCGACGACATCAGGGTGATCAGCAACGTTTCGCGGCGGTTCAGCTCACTGCCCAGCCGCACCCGCGAATACACGCCTTTCATCTCGGGGTTGTTGGCGATGGTCATGCTGAGCATCTCGTCCATGGGCAGCTTGGCGTCGAGCACGACCATCGCGGTCATCAGCTTGGTGACCGAGGCGATGGGGCGCACGCGATCGGCGTGGCTGGAATACAGCTCCTGGTTGGTGTTGAGGTCGATCAACAGGGCGCTGCCAGAGGCCAGGTGCAGCTTGCTTGGATCTCGTTGCATCTGGGCCGGGGGTTGTGCAGCAGCGGTCGACGGGAGGGTCGCGGTTCCTGTGAGCAACAGCAGCAGGCTGAGGATGGACAGGGAAGTTTTCACGTTGAGGCTCACTAAATGTTGGTATGTCATTGGCTGTGCAAGGGTTTCCCCCAGAAAACCGCTGCATTTTGGAGTATGGCCGAACGGCTGTCGAATGCCTTATATCCAAAGGGCGCAACGTGAACGAAATTTAATCCTGTACCAATTCCTGCCGAGCAGCACGCTTGAGGTCGGGTAACTGCCACCCCATGAGGGAGCAAAAAAAAAGCCCGCCGAAAAGGGCGGGCAACAAGAGGCGTAGGGAGCAACGCACAACAACAAATTCGGGTCAGGCGATGAAGCTTGAATCGTGCAGCCGGTCGGCCAGGGCCTGCGCCGAGGAGCGCGTGGTCAGCGGGCCGCTGATGGCTTCGCCGTTACGCATCAGGTACCAGCAGGCCAGCAGGCCCTGCTGACGCAGGTTGTTCGGGACGGCACTGCCGACGACGGACATGATCTGGATAGGGGCCATGGGGGCATCTCCTGTAAACATGGCCCTACCTTACGCAGCCGCCTTCGGGGTTTGAAATCAATGTCCTCGATAGTGGTCATTGCTTTTATCAACTATGCCGCTCACCAGCGCGGTGGCCCGTAGTACACCGGTGGCGGGCCGTAATAGCGGCGATAGACCGGGGGTGGCGGGGCGGGTACATAGCGTTCCACCACATAGGGCTGGTAATAGACCGGCGGTGGCGGCGGTGGCGCCTGTACATAGACTGGCGCAGGTGCGTAGACCGGTTGCTGCTGCACGTACACG